>CAYGQZ010000135.1:5387-11195 GCA_964352055.1 uncultured Rhodobacterales bacterium | reverse complement strand
TTCGCCGTCTTGATGCCAAGCGCCTTGATATAGGTGTCGACCAGTTTCCTTTCGCGCGCCCGGTCGATCTGCCCGTTGCGGGTCAGTTGCGGCAAAAGTGCCAACGTCAGGTTTTCACGCACCGACATGTCGGGAATGATCCCTTCGGCCTTGCGGTCTTCGGTGAGATAGCCAAGCCCCGCGCGGATCGCATCGGCCGGCGTGTCGACTGATCCGCCCTTGCCATGAATGCTCACAGCGCCCTTGGTCAGGCGGTCCACGCCGAAAATGGCGCGGGCGGCTTCGGTTCGCCCTGCCCCCAGCAATCCACCAAGGCCGATGATCTCGCCCCGATGCAAGGTCATGTCGAAATCGTTCAAACGCGGCCCGGTCGAAACGCCCTTCGCCTGCAACAACACCTCGCCCTTCTCAACACCAGCGGTGCCGCCGCTGAACTCGGTCATCCCCGCCTGTTCAATGTCTTGCGCGTCACGGCCCAGCATGCCCGCGATCAGGTCCAGCTTGGTCGTGCCCGCGATGGGGCGGCAATCGACGGTGCGCCCGTCGCGCATGGTCGTGACCCGGTCGCAAATTTCAAACAGCTCATCCAGGAAGTGCGAGACATACAGCACCGAAACGCCCGCATCCCGCAGGCTCCGCACCACGCCAAACAGCACCTGGACCTCGGACGCATCCAATGACGAGGTCGGCTCGTCCATGATCACGAGCCGCGCGTCCAGCGACACGGCGCGCGCAATCGCCACAAGTTGCTGAATGGCGGTGGAGTAGCTGCCCAAGGGCGCGCGCACGTCAATATCAATGCCAAAGCGGGCCAGAATTTCGCGGGTGTGGCGGTGCGCCTCTTTCCAGTTGATGAACACGCCCATGCGCTTGGGCTCGTATCCCATCGTCACGTTTTCGGTGACCGAGCGGAGCGGCACAAGGTTCAGTTCCTGATAGATCGTGGCAATGCCCGCCGCCTGCGCCTCGCGCGGGGTCGAGATGACGCTTTCAGCGCCGTTAAACAGGATCGTACCGCCATCGCGGCGATAAACGCCCGTCAGGATCTTGATCAGCGTGGACTTGCCCGCGCCGTTCTGGCCGATCAGGGCGTGCACCTCACCGGGGGCCACCTCAAGCGTGGTCTGCGAAAGCGCCGTGACACCGGCAAAGGCCTTGTCGATCCCGCTCATCGCCAAAAGTTCTGCCATGTCGCCCTCCCCCGGCCACAGCGATCTGTCGTCAAAAGGGGGCGCAGGCAAATGCCGCGCCCCCTTGCACCAAAGCGGACCTTAATAGGCCTCGTCAATGTGATCGGCTGCATTCTCGGCGGTAAAGATGCGGTCCTGGACCTGCACCCAATGCTCGATCTCTTCGCCATTGGCATAGCGGTTCATGACCTCACAGGCGAGCGGACCAAAGAAGGGCGAGCTTTCGACGGTGACACCCATCTTGCCATCAATGATGGCCTGCAAGGCGTCGCGCGTGCCGTCGATGGACACAACCAGAACGTCCTCACCGGGCTTGCGACCGGCCAGTTCCAGCGCCTGAATGGCACCAATCGCCATCTCGTCATTGTGGGCATAGACCACATTCACGTCCGGATGCGCCTGCAGCAGCGTCTCCATCACCTGACGGCCCAGATCGCGGGCAAAGTCGCCGGACTGCGAGGCGACGATCTCGAACCGGGGGTCAGCGGCAATCGCATCGTCAAAACCGCTCTTGCGGTCATTGGCGGGTGACGAGCCTGTTGTACCCTCAAGCTGGACGATGATGCCCTTGTCGCCCTCGAAATTCGCGATGGTCCACTCCGCCACACGGCGTCCCTGATCAATGAAATCCGACCCAAGGAAGGCCACGAAATCTTCGCCGGGCTTGGCCGCCGCCGGATCAACCGACCGGTCCACAAGGAAGGTGGGGATGCCTGCCGCACGGGCTTTCTTGACCGCCGGGATCAGCGGCTTTTCTTCGCGGGGTGGCAGGAACAAAACGTCGATGCCCTGGGCAATCATGCTGTCCACGTCCGCCACCTGCTTGGCAGCAGAGCCTGCCGCATCGGTCGCAATCAGATCCCAGTTGCAGCTTTCGGCGGTGTCATGGAACGACTTGGTTTCCGCAATCCGCCAGGGGTTGTTCGACTCCATCTGCGAAAAGCCAACCTTGTAGCGCTCTTTCTTCTCCAAGGGCGGCAGGGATTGGGCAAAGCTCATCGACCCGGCACACAGGCCCACGGCGGTCGCCGCCAAAAGGATCATTCTACGGTTCATGTTTCTTCCTCCACTAAGTATGCGCCATTCTTATGCGGCGCGATGTTCGGGGTTACCCCCAGTTCAAGTACGTCGTCTGTTTGCGCAGGTATCCGTCAAAGCCATACCTGCCGTCTTCGCCGCCCAGCCCGGATTGTCCCCAGCCTGTGTGGTATCCCTGCACCGCCTCACCATTGCTGCGGTTCAGATAAATCTCGCCGAATTTCAGCGCATGAGGCGTCTGCGCGATGCGGCGGCCATCCTGCGTGAACACGTAAGCCGACAGACCGAATGACGTGTCATTGGCCATCGCCACCGCCTCTTCGAAATCGTCAACGCGCCGGGCCGCGACCACGGGGCCAAAGATTTCCTCCTGCAACAGGGGCGACGCATTGTCGGCCACCTCCAGCACAGTGGGCGCGATCCAGTGGCCCTTGTCATAACCCTCGCCCTCCAGAGTGCCACCTTCCAGCAGCACCTCGGCGCCAAAGGCCACGCCGCGCGCAACGATGTCCTCGATCTTGGAGAGCTCAACCGCGCTTACCTTGGGGCCCATATCCACGTCGCTCATCGGGTCGCCAATGCGCAGCGCACGCGTAGCGGTCACGAATTTCTCAAGAAACTGATCCGCGATGGCGCGGTGCAGATACATCCGCTCATTACAGGTGCAGATCTGGCCGCAATTGGCAAAGCGGGCCGCCACCGCAGCCTGCACGGCGGCATCCACCTCGGCATCCTCCATCACGATGAACGGGGCCTTGCCGCCCAGTTCCAGCCGCACAACCTTCAGCGCATCCGCCGCCGACCGGCTGATCTGGCGGCCCGCACGGGTGCTGCCGGTCATGGTGACAAGGGCCGTATCGGGGTTCTCGACCAGACGCTGGCCCACGATGGCGCCGCGCCCGGTCACCACATTGAACACACCGGCAGGCAGGCCGATCCGCGCGGCCAACTCAGCAATGGCAAGACCGGAGAGCGGGGTGATCTCATGGCTCAGCAGCACGAATGTATTGCCCGTGACAAGGGCCGGACCCAGCTTGCGGGTGGCCAGCGCTGCCGGGTAATTCCATGCGGTCAGGCCAACAACGACGCCGTAAGGATGGCGGCGGATATGTATTTCCTCGGCCGGATTGTCCGAGGCGACGATATCACCCTCGATCCGGCGTCCGTTTTCGGCGGCAAAGCGCAGAAAGGTGGCCGCAGCCCCGATCTCGCCGCGCGCTTGGGCAATCGGCTTGCCCTGCTCTGCGGTCACAAGGGCGGCCAGACGGTCCTGATCGGCGTAAATGGCATCTGCCAGGGCACTGACATAGCCCGCGCGCGTGGGCGCAGGCAATGCGGCCCAGGCCGGAAAGGCAGCCTTGGCCGCCGCAACCGCCGCATCAGCATCCTGCGCCGTTCCGTCCGGAATATACGCAATCGTCCGTTCATCCGCCGGATTTTCCACTGCGATGCGCGGCAGGTCTGGCAGCGCTTGCCACTGGCCATCAATGAACATGGCAGCCGCGGTCGGAGCATCGTTGAGTTGGCAGGCTGTCAGCATCGGCATGTCACAATCCCTGAGTCGCCGAACTGAGGCGAACGTCTCAATTCCAAGACGAATGGGGGCATTATGTCAATTAGTAATATTAGTAATTTTTGTTTATTGCGGATCGCACTATTTTGATCTACCAATCTGACGCGACACGGGGATAATCCATGAAAGACGACGCAAAACAGCCCAAAGGCCCGCAAAGAAAAGCGGCACGGGTCACCATGAGCGACATCGCGCGGCTTGCGGGATGCTCGCAGCCGACGGTTTCCTTTGTTCTCAACAACAACGAAGCCGCCAAGATCTCCGATCAGATGCGGGCGCGCGTGCTCGAAGCCGCGCGCGAACTCGGTTACAAGGCCGTGCCTTCCCAGAGCCGGATCAGCGACAAGAACCCCGGCTTTGTCGACGGGCCCATTGCCTTTGTCATCGACACGCTGGCCACCAGCCCCGAGGGCGTGCACGCCTATGACGGCGTGCTTGAGGCGGTCAGGGCCACCGGCAACGTCGTGCTGCTGGCCGAGACGCGCAATGATCCTGTGCTTGAACCCAAGACCCTGCAATATTTCATTGATCAGCGCGTTTCGGCCATCATCTATGCCTGTGTCTTCACCCGCCAGGTCGAGATTCCGGAGGTGTTGAAAGATACCGACATTCCGGTCTTCCTGCTGAACTGCTATTCTGACGATCTGTCCCGGCCCGCGGTAATCCCCAGCGAGGTCGCAGGCGGGCATACGGCAACGAATGCGCTGATCAATGCAGGTCATACCGACATCGGGCTGATCACGGGCGAGCTTTTCATGGAATGCGCCAGCGGCCGCTTGCAGGGCTATCGCAATGCGCTGGCTTCGGTCGACCTGCCCTACCGTGACGAATACGTGATCGAGGGCAACTGGCTGCCCAGTTCCGGCTTTGACGCAACCAAGGCGCTGATGGCGCTGCCGAACCCGCCCACCGCGATCTTTTGCCAGAACGATCGCATGGCCGTGGGCTGCTTTGAGGCGCTCAAGGAAATGGGGCTGTCGATCCCCAGGGATATCTCTGTCATTGGCTATGATGACGACGAAATTGCCCGCCACCTCTCTCCGCCCCTCACCACGATGAACCTCGCGGACCGGTCCATGGGGCGCTGGGTGGTGGATCAACTGTTTCACGGAACGCTGGGAAACAATCGCCATCCGCTGACCAAGCTGGAATGCGCTCTGGTCGAACGCGATTCAATCGCAGCGCCCAAAACCGGCAAGAAAGGATGAGCCCGCACTACGATCACATCGTGATCGGCGGCGGGTCATCCGGGGCCGCAGCCGCCGCAGGTCTGGTCAACGCGGGCGCCAAGGTCTTGCTGCTCGAAGCCGGGCATTCCAACCGCCACCCCCTGCTCGACATGCCGCCGGGCATCTTCAAGATGATCAACGGCTCCAAATTCATGCGTTACCACCGGACAGAGCCGCAGGCGCATCTGGACGGAAGGGTCCACGACATCCCCCAGGGCCACGTGCTGGGCGGCGGTTCTTCGGTCAATGCGCAGGTCTACATGCGGGGCCGTCCGGCGGATTATGACGGCTGGAACGACGTGCTGCGCGGCTCCAATGACGGGGTCGGCTGGGGCTGGCAGGACGTGCTGCCCTATTTTCGCGGCATGGAGGGCAACAACCGCCTCGCCAACGATCTGCACGGCACCGACGGGCCGGTTCTGGTCTCGGATCCCGGCCACATCAACGAAATGTCGCGCTGGTTCGTGCAGGCTTTGCAGCAATTGGGCGAGCCGTTCAATTCCGACTTCAACGGCCCCGCGCAGCGGGGCGTCGGCTTCTACCAGTTCACCAACCGCGCCGGGCGGCGCAGCTCTTCGGCCTATGCCTTTCTTGCCCCGCTCGCGGACAATCCCAACCTCACGATCAAGCTGAACGCCGAAGTGGCCCGGATCGTGACCCAGAACGGGCGCGCCACAGGCGTCGCCTATCGCGACAAAAGCGGCCAGCACACCGCCAATGCCAGTGGCGAGGTGATCCTTGCCGCCGGGGCGCTGGTCTCGCCCAAACTCCTCATGCT
>CAYGQZ010000135.1:0-5287 GCA_964352055.1 uncultured Rhodobacterales bacterium | reverse complement strand
ATGTCAGCGGTGCCCGACATCAACGCAGGCAACACCAACGCACCCGCCATGATGCTGGGCGCGCGCTGCGCCGATCTGATCCTGGCCGACCGCTAGACAAATTCCACCTTCCGCACAGTGCCAAACTCCTGCTCCGCCGCGCCCATCAAGGGACCCATGAGGTGGGTCGCGATATAGCGCTCGGAAAAGCGGGTCGGCACCGACACTCGCAATGTCCCCGCGTCAAAGCCATGAAACGCGACCTTCGCAAACCAGGACTGGAACAGCAGCGGGTCCGCCTCCGACAACCGCTGTTGCGTCCGCTCCCACGGGCTGTCGGCCTCGGCGGCGCGCAAGGGCGGGGTCGCATAATCCTTCAACGCCACGACCTTGACGGACCCGGCGCCATGTCGGGCCTGCATGCGCACCTCAAAATCCGGACCCACCAGCGCCCAGCACGGCTCCGAGATTTCGGCAATGCGCGGAATGTTCAGCCGGTACGTCGCCACGCGGCCTTTCACCCCTGCCCGCTTGCACACCAGCACACCGGCCTCGGTCAACCGCTTGACCTCCCGCTTGACGGTTCGCTCGTTCACCGACCACATCCGCGCCATCTCGCGCTGCCCCACCGACAGCTCATCCAGCTGCCAGTTGTACCGCGCCGTGACCAGCGAAATCAGACGCATCATCGATGTCTGAAAGACCGGCGGGCCACTCAGCCCGGCCACCGAAAGGCTGGTGACAATATCGTATTTGACGACCCCTGCTCCGGGCCCCATCATGCGCTGCGCGTCCATTCAGACTGTCCTGTCTCATTCATTCGCCTCAAGGATCGAATCTCTTGTCGGATCGATTCCTCATGACCACAGCTAGGACTTAATTCCCGTCTTCTGTCAACTCTTTCGAAAAGACGGGATTATTTCCTGAATTAGAAAAAGAAAAGGAATTTTGGTTATATAGGTATTAGGGGACATCATTCGTGTCACCGAATAAGGGGATCCGTGACACCATATATGGGCAATACCTCGGTTGGCTGTCACCATATCGTTTCGGCTTCTTTGCAATATGCCGACCCCCCTGCCCTGCCATTATAACAGCATATTACCGCTTTCTCTATTTTTCCTTTTGCGAATTATGACAAATCCCGTTATTCAGAAACCGCAAACAAAAAACGCGAGAAAGCAAATGCGAAACCACGCTGATCTGCTCAATATGAATGAACGCAGTCTCGCGCAGCAAGCCGCTGTGCGCAAGGCGACCTTCTCACCGGGTGAGATCAAGGCGCTGCGGCCCTTCTCGATCTGGGAAATCAGCCAGTTCATGTTTGATGTGCCCGCCGACACGCTGCGCAAGAAACTGGCCGAAGATCCCTCCCTCCCCCAGGGCGAAACCCAGGAGGACGGGCGGCAACGCTGGTTCACCTTGAACGAGATCAACGAGCTGCGCCGCCGGGTCCGCTTTCGCGGCCGCAACCTGCTGCCCAAGCGCCCCAAGGGCCGGGCGATGCGGGTGGCCGTGTCCAACTTCAAGGGCGGTGTCGGCAAGACGGTGGTCGCCCAGCACCTCGCCCATGCCGCTGCACTCGATGGCTACCGGGTTCTTGTCATCGACTTTGATCCACAGGCCACCCTCACCCACTCCATGGGCCTGACAGAGGTCAAGGAATGGAACACGGTCTGGGGTGTGATGTGCCGCGATCTGTGCCGCGAGGCGGACCGGATCACCGAAGGCTATGACGACCCCGACGACTGCCCCTACCCCTCTTCGGACGAGTTGCCCGAGGATGTGCGCTCCATCGGCGCGCAACGGTTTCAGGACTTCATCCAGCCGACCTGCTGGCCCACCATCGACATCATACCGTCCTGCGCCAATGCGGCCTTTGTCGAATTTGCCTCGGCCCAGTACCGCGCCATCCACAAGGCCTGGAGCTTTTTCGGCTGCGTCGACCGCTACCTTAACGAATTGCCCGACGACCAGTACGACATCATCTTGTTCGATTGCCCCCCGGCTATCGGTTACCAGTCCCTGAACGCGGCGTTCGCCGCCGACATCCTCTATATCCCCTCCGGCCCCGGCTATTGGGAATATGACAGCACCACCAGCTATCTGGGCCAGTTGGGCGACGCGATGGCGGATATCTCGGACGGGTTCGGCGCGCTGGCAGCGGACGCAGGCATAAAACTTCCGAAAGGTTTTGCGGACATCCGTTTGCTCATGACCCGGTTCGAGGCAACAAACCCGCTGCACACGGCAATGATGGATGCGTTCCGGAACGTGTTCGGCGCGGATGTTTGCCAGAACCCGATCGAAATGACGCGCGCGGTTGAACAGTCCGGTCGGTTCCAGATGTCGGTCTATGAACAGGACTACCGGCAGATGACCCGCGAAACCTGGAAGCGTGCGCGCCAAAGCTTTGACCGGGCTTATGGAGAATTCAAAGGCACGGTTTTGAATGCCTGGACAGAAAACGCGCAGCGTAAGGAGGCCGCAGAATGAGCAGCAAGAACAAGTTCGGTTTTGCCCCGGTCGAAACAGAGACAGACAGCCCGGCCCGGCGCACCCGCGCCCCCGGCCCCATGGGCGCGGCTGTGCGCGACGCTGCCGAGAACCTCCAGGAAACCACCGAGGCCAAGGTCGAACAGCGCCGCCGCAATGCCGAGGACGCCAAGCGGTTTCGGTCTGCTCAGGATGACGGGCTGCTGTTGATCCGGTTACCCGTGGGTAACGTCTGCACCGATGATCTGCCGCGTGACCGCATCGCGCTCGAAGCCGTGGCCAACTCCGAAGAGATGGACGAACTCAAGGCGTCGATCCGCGAGCGCGGACAAAAAGAACCGATCGAGGTCTATGTCGGCGCGGATGGGCGCTACCAGCTCAAGAAAGGCTGGCGGCGTCTGACGGCGTTGACCCAATTGCTGACCGAAACCGGCAAGCCGGAGTTTGAAACCGTGATTGCGCGCGTTGAGGCCGGGCAGGATGATCGCGTGCTGCGCTATGTCGACATGGTCGAGGAGAACGTGGTGCGCGAGGATCTCACCTTTGCGGAAATGGCGCAGGTGGCCATCACCGCAGCCCTGGATCCCGGTGTGGATGAGACGGACCCGACCGAGCTTGTCTTGCGTCTGTATGGGGCGCTGCACAAAACCAAACGATCCTACATCCGCAGCTTTGTGTTTTTGCTCACGGCGCTTGGGGACGATCTGAAATGGCCCAAGACCGTGGCGCGCAATCTTGGCGTTGATGTTGCGCGGGCGATCACGTCCGAAGAACAGACAGGGCCACTTCGGGAAGCCTTGCGGCAAGCGGCATCGCCAGAGGCGCAGGCGGATGTGCTCAAGGAGTTTCTTGTGCGCAAGGAAGAGCCCAAGGCCGAACCCGCGCAAAAAATCGCGCCCAAGCAGAAGTTCGAGTTTTTTGTCGGCAAGACAAAGGTCACGGCGCGGGATGGCGAATTGCGGATTGTCAGCGGAAAGGATTTCACCCTGACGCCGAAATCCGTCCTTGAGGATGCGATCCGCGCTTTCGAAGATGCGCTGAACGGGCCTCGTGTCCGCTGAGGTTACCCATGGGTAACCGGTCCGGGTGGGTTACCCATGGGTAACCTGCCTGTGTGACGAAAGCGGTCTTACAACCCGGCCGCCTTGGTCAGGTTCACCCGGAACCGGTCGCGACGCCGCTGATACCGCCGGGTCATTTCCGCCGAGGCATGGCCCAAATGTTTCTGAACATACCGCTCATCCACTTCCGCAGAACTGGCCAGGCCCGCGCGCAGGGAGTGGCCTGAAAACAGCGCAAGCCGTTCTTTCTCGGGCAGGTCGCCCCGAATGCCTGCCGCCAAAACGGTTTGCTTGATCAGACGCGCCACATGTTTGTCGTTCAATCGCGCCTCAAGTGCACGCTTCCCATCGCGGGAGGTGCGCACAAAAATCGGGCCGAAGTCGATCTTGGCAAAGTGCATCCATTGCTCAAGCGCATGCACGGGGCAGGTCTGTTCGCTGGATCCGCGCCCGATCTCCACCACACGCCAACCGCTTTTGGCGTTGAGGGTCAGCAGCGCGCCTTCGTCCAGAATGTCAATCCAGCCGCCGGAGTCCGGGGTGTCATCCTTGCCCGCATCCAGGCTCACGATCTCGGAGCGGCGCAACCCGCCGGCATAGCCCAGAAGTAGCATCGCCCGATCCCGCAAGCCGCGCAGATCGAAGGGCAGGGTGGCGACCATGGCAAGGATGTCTTCCGCCAGGATCGCCTCTTTCTGAACGGGTGGTCGCGCGTGCTTGCGCCGGATCCCGGCAAGAACAGTTCCGATGTGCCGGTCCTTGCGGTCGAGTGTGAACCCGCGTTGTGTGTAGTTCCAGGCGAGGCCTGACAGGCGCCGATCGATGGTCGCGGCTGAGAGTGCCGGAGTTGTTCCGGCGGGCGCTGCCAGATCCGAGATGTAGAGACCGATCAACTCGGGCGAGGGGGGCAGGGGGCTTGCGCCCTTGGTCCGGCACCAGCGCGCGAAATGTTTCCAGTCCGCGGCATAAGCCTTGTTCGTGTTGTCGGCGGTCGCGGCGGCAGCATAGGTGCGCGCGGTGTCGACCAGCCGATCCAGAGTGCCGGAGCCCGCAATTTCTTCGGGCAGGGCGAGCGCGTCTTGTTCGGATTGGTTGCCTGATTTATACTCTTGGGACATACGTATATACTCGGAGGATGTTTTGGGGCGGGTCAAGGTGAATTTGACGTTGGATGCGGAAGTTGCAGCCTCGGCGCGGTCGCTGGGCCTGAACATGTCGCGGCTTGCCGAGGCCGCGATTGCGGAGGCCATCAAGGTCGAGCGCAATCGCCTTTGGCGTCAGCAGAATGCCGACGCGATCGCCGGTTACGCGGAGGAGGTGGCGGGCGAAGGTCTGCCGCTGGCCCGACACAGGCGCAGCTAGAGGGCTTTTGACGTGGCGCAATACGATGTGTACCGGCTGCCTGACGGGCAACTTGTGGTGGACCTGCAGACCGACCTGATCGGCATTGAAGCCTCGCGCGTCGTGGCCCCGTTGCGGGACCCGCGCCGCTGTGCCGTGTTTCCGGACCTTACGCCGCAGGTGGAGATTGGCGGACACACATGGATCGTGCGGATGCAGGAGTTGACGGCGGTTCCTGGCGCGCAGTTGCGCACGGCCGTTGCGTCGCTGGCCTCTGAAAGGGAAGCGCTGCGGCGCGCGCTGGACATCTTGAGTGATGGCATATGACCGAAGGTTTTTCCCGCATGCTGGCATTGCCTGAACGCCGCTGCCGCCAGAGGGGGCAGGGGGCGTTTTGAACTGGCCGAGGC
>CAYGQZ010000134.1:1518-11201 GCA_964352055.1 uncultured Rhodobacterales bacterium | reverse complement strand
ATGATCGGATCGGTCCAGGCCCAGGCGGCCTCGACCTCGTCACCGCGCATGAACAGGGTCTGGTTGCCACGGATCACGTCCATGATCAGGCGCTCATACGCGTCCGGCGGCGCATCCGCGCCCTCGCCCAAAGCCTTGGCAAAGGTCATGTCCAAGGGCACATCGATCAAACGCATGCCTCCGGGACCCGGTTCCTTGATGGTCACACCCAAAGTGATGCCTTCGTTCGGTTGCAGCCGGATGGACAACACATTGCGGTGGTCTTCCTGCTCGCCAAAGATCGAATGGTTCAGCGCCTTGAACACGACCGTAATCTCGCTCGACCGCGCCTTGAGGCGTTTGCCGGTACGCAGGTAAAACGGCGTGCCCGCCCATCGCCAGTTCGACACGCCCACCTTCATGGCCACATAGCTTTCGGTGCGCGACCGCGGGTCGCCGACAGCCTCGCGATAGCTTGGGCCGTCGTCGCTGGCATCATACTGACCGCGGACAATATGGTGCGGGTCCATCGGATCAAGCGCGCGTATCACCTTGAGTTTTTCATCGCGCACCGCATCCGGATCAAACTTGGACGGGGGTTCCATCGCGATCAGACACAAAAGCTGCATCAGGTGGTTCTGGACCATGTCCCGCATCGCACCCGACTTGTCATAGTATTCGCCCCGTCCGCCCACGCCGACCGTTTCGGCCACGGTGATCTGGATGTGATCGACATATTGGCTGTTCCAGAGCGGTTCAAACAGCATATTGCCAAAGCGCACGGCCATGAGGTTCTGCACTGTTTCCTTGCCCAGATAATGGTCAATCCGGTAAATCTGGCTTTCGTCGAAATGCGCTGCAAGATCCCGATTGAGGGCGCGGGCCGACTCAAGATCGCGGCCAAAAGGCTTTTCAACCACGATCCGGCTTGCGTCATTGGTCAGTCCGTGTGCGTTCAGCCGTTCGGCCAGATCGCCAAAAAGGCTGGGTGCGACAGAGAAATAGAAGGCGTGCACCATCCCGGGACGAATGTGGTCCACCAGTTCGTTCCAACCGGCTTCGCCACGCGCATCGATGGGAACATATTTCAACCGCTCGACAAAACGTGCCAGTTCGTCATCATCGACCGTGCCCTCGGCGCTGAATTCACGGACCGCATCGGCCGTCATCTGACGGTACTCGGCGCTGTCGATCTCGGCCCGTGCCGCGCCAATGATTTGCGCCTCAGGTGGCATTTGTCCTGCACAAAAGCGCCGGAACAACCCCGGCAGTATCTTGCGCCGGGCCAAGTCCCCCGTGCCGCCAAAAATAACCAGGTCAAAAACGTCTACCGGTATGACACGCGACACCATGGGCCTGCTCCTTGCCAAAATGTTTGCGCAAACATTATCACAAGCGTCCAAGGGTACAACAGCGCAAACAAGCTGAGCCGGATCGTGTTGCGCGCACGTTTCACCGCACGGTCTATCACAAACATGTCAAGCCGTCACCGGCGGCTTTCCACGACCTGTGGCACGGCTTACAACTTGGTTTCAAACCAAAGACGAACACTGGATATCCGTATGAAAGACATTGCACTCGCCAATTTTGGAAAGTTTCAGGACCCGGCGATGACCGCATCCGGCGAACCCCGCGCCAAAGTGTCGCTGACCCGGCCCGAGACGCTTTGGTTCAATACCGGCACCTTGTGCAACATTACCTGTGCCAATTGCTACATTGAAAGCTCGCCCACCAATGATGCGCTTGCCTATCTGGATGCGGCCGACTTGGTCCCCTATCTGGACCAACTCGAAGAGCGCAATTGGGGCGTACGCGAGATTGCCTTTACCGGTGGCGAGCCCTTCATGAACCCGCAGATGATCGACATGCTGCGTCTTTCGCTTGCGCGCGGGTACGATGTGCTGGTTTTGACCAACGCGATGGCCCCGATGATGCGGCCCAAGGTCAAGGCCGGGTTAAAGGATCTGGTTGCGAAATATGGCGACAAGCTCACGCTGCGCATCAGTCTCGATCATTATCGGGCCGAGCGTCATGACGCGGAACGGGGCAAAGGCGCGTTCGACAAAAGTCTGCGGGGCGTGAATTGGCTGGCCTCGATCGGTGCGCGACTGGCCGTGGCGGGGCGCATCGAAATGGCCGAAAACGAGGCCGACGCGCGCACAGGATATGCCGCACTCTCTGCTGCTCAGGGCTGGGCTGTTGATGCGTTTGACCCCGGCATGACAGTTCTGTTCCCGGAAATGGATGAAACTGCCGACGTACCGGAAATCACGACGGCGTGCTGGTCCATTCTGAACAAGAGCCCCGATGCCGTCATGTGCGCGTCCTCACGCATGGTGGTCAAACGCAAAGGTGCAGCGCAGCCTGCGGTGCTGGCCTGCACTCTGCTGCCCTATGATCCGCAATTCGAATTAGGTGCGACATTGGCAGAGGCGGAGCGCGATGTCTCACTCAACCATCCACATTGCGCCAAGTTCTGCGTGCTCGGCGGCGCCAGCTGCTCAGCCTGAGGCGCAAACCCCGCCGCTCGCGCCAATCAAGACTGTAATGCGCCGTCAGGCGCGCCTTTGGATCACGCCTGCCTTCACAAAACCAAAGTCAGTGCAGCGTGAATTCACCCGTCACATTGCGCCACTCTCCGGCCCGCAACAATTTGCGGTGGGTGAACCGTACCGAATGCAAAGCGCCCTCAATCTCGGCCTTCCAGAAATCAATGAACGCAAGCAATCCATTGTGGTCCGGCGCAAGATCATAGTCCTGCCAGATAAAGGTATTTAGAACATGGGGATAATCCGGCATGCGGTAAAAGAATTCTGCCGTCGTCAGCCCATAGCCTTTCAGCATCATTTCGGTTTCACTTGGGGTCATTTACGTCCCTCTCTCTGTTCCGCTCTGCCTGAATGATTCCAGCAAATTCCTAATATTACAATAAAAACAATATATTGGCAGCCTTCCAGGCTGGCTGCCAACAAACCTACGCCAGCGCCGCCGCATCAGGCATTGCACCTTATATGCGCTTTCTGCTAGGTTGCGTCGCAACATATAGACCCAGGCAAAGAACGGGCAGCCCAACGTGAACGACACGCCAGAAACCCCTGAAAACGATGACGAAATGCCGCCGCAGCGCCCCGCCTACGACGGGCCTACGGTCACGATCGAGCATGAGATGCGCACGTCCTATCTGGACTATGCCATGTCTGTCATCGTCAGCCGCGCCATTCCCGACCTGCGCGACGGTCTGAAACCGGTCCACCGTCGCATTCTGTATGCGATGCACGAGACCGGCAATACCCACGACAAATCCTACCGCAAGTCCGCCCGCCCGGTCGGTGACGTGATGGGTAAGTATCACCCGCACGGCGACTCCGCGATCTATGATGCATTGGTGCGGATGGCGCAGGATTTCTCCATGTCCCTGACCCTGCTGGATGGTCAGGGCAACTTTGGGTCCATGGACGGCGATAATGCGGCGGCCATGCGCTATACCGAAGTCCGCATGGACAAGCCCGCCAGCTACTTGCTGGCCGATATCGACAAGGAAACGGTCGATTTTCAGGACAACTACGACGGCAAGGATCGCGAACCAACCGTTCTGCCCGCGCGTTTCCCCAACATGCTGGTCAACGGTGCGGGCGGTATTGCCGTCGGCATGGCGACCAACATCCCACCGCACAACCTCGGCGAAGTGGTAGATGCCTGTCTCGCCCTGATCGAAGAGCCGGACCTGTCCAGCGAACAGCTGATCGAATATGTCCCCGGCCCGGATTTCCCGACAGGCGGTATCATGCTCGGGCGTTCCGGCGCGCGCAAAGCCTATCTCGAAGGGCGCGGCAGCGTCATTGTCCGCGCCAAGACCCGTGTCGAAGAGATCCGCAAAGACCGTTTTGCAATCGTGCTCGACGAAATCCCTTATCAGGTGAACAAGGCCACCATGATCGAGCGGATCGCCGAGGCCGCGCGCGACAAGAAGATCGAGGGCATCGCCCATGTGCAGGACGAATCTGACCGTAACGGCGTCCGCGTTGTGGTCGAACTCAAGCGCGACGCCACCGCCGAAGTGGTCCTGAACCAGTTGTTCCGCTTTACGCCGATGCAAACGTCTTTCGGCTGCAACATGCTTGCACTCAATGGCGGCCGCCCCGAGCAGTTGACCCTGCGCCGCTTCCTGACCTGTTTCATCGAATTCCGCGAAGAGGTCGTCGCCCGCCGCACAGCCTACGAGTTGCGCAAGGCCCGCGAGCGGAGCCATATTCTGTGCGGCCTTGCCGTCGCTGTGACAAACATCGACGAAGTGGTCGCAACGATCCGCCAATCCGCCGATGCCGCGGAGGCCCGCGAAAAGCTGATGACGCGCCGCTGGCCCGCGCGCGATATCCTGCCCTACATCGCGCTGATCGACGATCCGACCCATACGGCCAATGACGACGGCACCTATAACCTCTCCGAGGCTCAGGCCCGCGCCATTCTTGAACTGCGCCTGCAACGCCTGACCCAGATCGGTGTCAAGGAAGTCACCGACGAACTTGAGCTTCTGGCAAGTAAGATCAAGGAATACCTCGAAATTCTGGGCAGCCGCGAACGCATCATGGGCATCATCTCCGACGAGTTGCGCGAGACCAGAGAGCTGTTTGCCGTGCCGCGCCGCACCGAGATTGTCGACTGGTCCGGCGACATGGAAGACGAAGACCTGATCGAACGCGAGGACATGGTCGTGACCGTCACATCGGGCGGCTATATCAAGCGGACGCCTCTGGCCGATTTCCGCAGCCAACGCCGCGGCGGCAAGGGCGTGGCGGGCATGCAAACCAAGGAAGAGGACGTGATCACCACCCTCTTTGTCGCAAACACGCACACGCAACTGCTGTTCTTCACCACCGATGGCATGGTCTACAAGCTCAAGACATGGCGACTGCCGCAAGGGGGCCGCACCTCGAAGGGCAAGGCCATCGTCAACATATTGCCGATCCCCACAGGCGTCAGCATCGCAGCCATCATGCCAGTTGATCGCGATGAAAAGGACTGGGACGACCTTCAGGTGGTCTTTGCCACTTCCGCAGGCACCGTGCGGCGCAACAAGCTGTCCGATTTCACCAATGTGATGCGCAACGGCAAGATCGCGATGAAATTCGAGGACGATCACGCCGATACAACCATGATCAACGCCCGCATCGCCTCCAACGACGACGACGTGATGCTGGTGACCAATTCAGGGCGCGCCATCCGCTTCCCGGCCACAGACGTGCGCGTCTTCAACTCGCGCGCCTCGGTCGGTGTCCGCGGGATCAAGTTGACCGGCAAGGACAAGGTTGTTTCCATGTCGATCATCCGCCATTTCGATGCAACATCCGAGGAACGCACGGCCTACCTCAAGATGCGGCGTGCCATGGCGGGTCTGGCCGATGATGCGGAAACAGACGAAGACGAGGCGCCCGCCGATCCGAACTTCTCGAATGATCGGTACATCGAGATGTCTGCGGCGGAAAACCTCATCCTGACGATCACCGCAGGCGGCGCGGGCAAGCTCAGCTCATCCCATGACTACCCCATTCGGGGGCGCGGCGGGCTTGGTGTGACGGCCATGGACAAGGCGATGCGCGGCGGTGACATCGTGGCATCCTTCCCCGTCGATCTGGACGACCAGATCATGCTGGCGACCTCCAAGGGCCAATCCATCCGCGTGCCAGTTGAAGGCATCAGCTTCCGCTCGCGCAGTGCCGGCGGGGTCAAGGTGTTCAACACCGGCAGGAACGAAGAGGTCGTGAGTGTTGCCTGGATTGCCGATCAGGGAGATGAGGACAAGGCCGAAGAAGAATAGACCACGGTAGGCGGCAATCACCTGTCTGCGGAAATAGCCCCAAATCAGAATGTCGTACAGGCCGCCCCACGGGGCGGCCTGTTCCGTTTGATCAGAGCTTGTAGATATCGCTGAACTTAGCTTTCAGATACGCAATAAGCGGCGCTTCCGAGGGGCTTTGACCGCTGGCCCGCGCAATCACCTCACGCGGTGTATAAAGTCCGCCATGTCGCTGCAGATGCTCTCCCAGCCAGCGCGTCGCAGCCGCGGTATCGCCACGCGCAAGGTGCGCATCCAGATCTGGCACCGCCGCCCGTAAGGCGTCGTTCAGGCACCCCGCATAGACGTTGCCCAGCGAATATGTCGGGAAATACCCGAACAGGCCCACGGACCAATGCACATCCTGCAAGACCCCGTTCGACGCCTTGTCGACCGCATAGCCGAAATCCGCTTCAAACCTGTCATTCCAGGCGGCTTCCAGATCATCCACGCCAAGATCACCGGTCATCAAGGCGCGTTCCAGATCAAAGCGCAGCAGGACATGCAGGTTGTATTGCACTTCGTCCGCTTCGGTCCGGATATATCCATCCGACACCCGGTTCACGACCGCATAAAACGCCTCTTCCCCATCCACGCCGATATCCCCAAACGCATCGCGCATCTCAGAGTAGAGCCAAGCGGTAAACGGTCGGCTGCGCCCCAACTGGTTCTCGTAAATCCGGCTTTGGCTTTCATGTACGCCCATCGACACGCCGCGGCCCAAAGGCGTCAGCAAATAGGCATCGTCAATGTTCTGCTCATAAGCGGCATGGCCAACCTCGTGAATCGTCGAATAAAAACAATTGAATGGATCGGTCGGATTTGTTCGCGTGGTAATGCGGACGTCCTTGCCCGACCCGCTGGAAAACGGATGCACCGCCTTGTCGATCCGCCCATGCTCCAAATTGTAGCCAAAGGCGCGGGCCAGCTTTTCGCTCAGCATCAATTGGGCAGCTTCCGGGAATTCACCGCGCAGGCCAGCCGGTTTGGGTTGCTCGAGGATCGCGGCACGCAAGTCGACCAGTTCCGGACGCATGGCCCCGAACATGGCCTCCAGTTCCGCGCCGGTTATGCCGGGCTCATAATCGTCCAGCATCGCGTCATAGATATCGCCACCGTTGGCAAGAGCTGCCCCTTCCTCGCGTTTCAATGCGATGACCTCAGACAGAACCGGCGCGAATGCGCCGAAATCGTCAGCGGCGCGCGCCTGGGCCCATTTGCCCTGCGCCGTCGATGTCAGCCGCGCCAGCGCCTTGGCCAGATCCGCAGGGATCTTCGAGGCCCGTTCAAAGCTGCGGGTGACTTCACGCAGTTGGGCCTGTCCCACGGCGTCCAATGCGGCACCGTTGATGGCCGCAAGCCAGTCACCGACACGCGGGTCCGTGCGTCTGGCTTGCAAGACAGCCTGGATGGCCGCCATTTCTTCGCCGCGCTGTGCCGCAGCCCCGCGGGGCATCATTGTTTCCTGATCCCAGCCCAGACGCCCTGCGATCTGCCTCAGAGCCTGTGTTTCCTGCTCATAGGCCATCAAGTCTTCATAGGCACTCATCGAGTCTTTCCTCGAATGGATGTTGCAATGGGATAGGCACTCAGGAACCGGGCGCGCAGGATCAGCGTCCACAGGACAACGGCAAGGAACTGATGCAGGATGGCAACCTGCCAAGGCGCACCATAAAGAACGGTCACGATGCCCAGCGCGATCTGCAAGCTCATCGCGGCAAAAACTGCGTTGAAGGCAAAACGCGTTGCCGCATGCGCCGATTTGCGGGCCCGCACCCAAACCACCACCGCAAAGGCCAAGAGCAGATACCCCGTCACCCGGTGGATGAATTGCACGAGGCCCGGGCTCTCAAAGAAGTTGCGCCAGAGAGGCTCCAACCTGAACGCCGAGTCGGGCAGCACCTGCCCCCCCATCAGCGGCCAGTCCGTATAGCTGCGCCCGGCGTCGATCCCGGCCACCAGCGCACCGATCAGGATTTGCAGAAAGGCGAAATGCATCAGCCCGGTCGACAGTCCAAAGAGCTTCTTGTCCTTGTCGCGGCGCGCCTGCATCAGATCCCGCTCGGGCCGGCCCAGCTGGAACGTGTACCAGGCAATCAGCCCGAGGATGATAAAGGCGAGGCCGAGATGCGTCGCCAGCCTGTAACTGGCCACATCCACCATACCTTCACCCGAGGTCACACCACTGGAGACCATCCACCAACCGATGGCACCCTGAAGGCCGCCAAGCGCCCCAAGGCCTAACAGACGCGGTGTCCAGCCCGTTGGAATTTGACGACGGATCAGGAACCAGAAAAAGCCGATGGCCCAGACAAGGCCGATCACGCGACCCAGCTGTCGGTGCCCCCATTCCCACCAATAGATGACTTTGAAATCCGACAGTTGCATCCACTGGTTCTGGATCTGAAATTCATCGATGGCCTGGTACTTGGCGAACTCGGCCTCCCAGTCGGCCGCAGTCATCGGCGGCAAAGCCCCGGTAAAGGGCCGCCATTCCGTGATCGACAACCCACTGTCGGTCAGCCGCGTCAGACCGCCAACGCCGATCATGACCACAACCAGTGCAAACAGCATCATCAGCCAGACCCGGACCGCGCCCCGCGCGCCACCGCGCCCCCGGTCGATCACACCCGTTTGAATGGCTTGCTTTTCGGTGGTGCCCACCTCTTCGAATATGCTGCGGTTCTTTGCCATGTTCAGCCTTTCGCCTTACTTGCCCGGCAACCTAGGTCCGTCTCTGCCAGAGGTCCAGCATCAGCGGCGCTCAGCCCAACGGACCATCTGACGCAGCATTCCGTGCAAGGTCTGAACATCGGCCCGCGTCAGGGGCATGCGGCTCCACATATTGCGCAGGTTCAGACGCATGCTCTCTGCCTTGTGGTCGGGGAAAAAGAAACCGGCGGCATCCAGACGTTCTTCAAAGTGACGCGCCAAATGGTCTACCTCCTGGCCATTTGCCCAGTCGGTGCCCGCCATCTCGGTATAGGCAGCGGTGACATCGCCTGCCGCACGCATCCACTCGTACCCCACCAGCAAAACGCATTGTGCCAAATTCAAAGACGGGTATTCCGGGTTCACGGGGACGGATATCAATGCATTGGCCTGCACCAGGTCCTCATTCTCCAACCCGGATCGCTCCGGCCCGTACATCACCGCAACATGGCCACCGGCGGCAATGTGTTCGGCGGCATTGCGCATTGCGGCCTCGGGGCTCAGCACGGGTTTTGTCAAATCCCGCTGGCGCGCCGTGGTCGCGTAGACATAGGTGCAATCGGCCAGCGCACCCGGGACATCCTCGTAAATCCGCGCCGCATCCAGAACACGCCCCGCCCCGCTGGCCAGAGCCGTTGCCGCCGGGTTCGGCCAGCCATCGCGCGGGTCAACAATCCGCATCCGGTCGACGCCGAAATTCAGCATCGCCCGGGCCGCCGCGCCGATGTTTTCGCCCATCTGAGGCCGGGTAAGAACAAATGTAGGTGTCATGGCGCGGCTTTATCCCAGCCCCGCGCAGCCCACAATGGCTTCATTGTTCTGCAAATACTCCTGCCGGAGGCATAAAAGTTTTCTTTCCCCGCGACTTCCGCTAGGGCTTCATGCACAGCAAGAGGACGATCCAGATGAGCGCACCAGAACACCCCCAGCTTTACCTTCTGACCCCGCCCGTGATGGATGTCACCACATTCCCGGACCAGTTGGCCGCAGTGCTGGACGCGCATGCTGTGGCCTGCATCCGGTTGGCGCTGGCCACAGGGGACGAGGCGACAATCGCACGCGCAGCCGATGCGTGCCGCGAGGTGGCGCACGCACGTGATGTTGCAATCGTGGTGAACGATCACGCCGCGCTGGCAGAGCGGTTGGGCCTTGATGGCGT
>CAYGQZ010000134.1:0-1418 GCA_964352055.1 uncultured Rhodobacterales bacterium | reverse complement strand
TGACCGCGCTGTCCCCGGTCACGGATTTCTTTGGCGTCGGAGAGGAAATCTGGACCGCAGATGATCCGGTTGCCGCTCTCAAAACACTGGCCGCTGCGATGAAAGCCACCGCATAGGCGTACCAGGGTACGCCTTACGGGCAGCTACAGAACTGCATGCCCCGTAAGGCGGGCGTGTCGCCCGCCCTGCTGTCATAGAAACACGCGCTCCACCACCCAGAAGGCCCCGATCGCCGCAATCACGCAAGAGGCCGGCACCGCTATTGCGGTACGATACCAGGATTTGGACGCAAACCACCCCACCGCCAGAAAGGCCAGCGCAATCACCGTCAACTGCCCCAGTTCGACCCCGATGTTAAACCCGATCAGCGCTGGAAGGAACTGCCCGGCAGGCAAACCAAATTCGCCCAGGACCGACGCAAACCCCAACCCGTGCAGGAGCCCGAAACAAAAGATCACCACCGGCCGCCATGGTTTCAGCCCGGACGCAAAGATATTTTCGACCGCCACATACACAATCGAGGCGGCAATCAGCGGCTCCACGATTGTGCCGGGCACAGTCACAATCCCCAGCGCGCCAAGCGCCAGCGTTACGGTATGGGCCAGCGTAAACGCACTGACCTGCCATACAAGCGAACTCAGTCTGGTCGACAAAAGGAACAGTCCCAGAACAAACAGAATGTGATCCAGCCCCTTGGGCAGAATGTGATCAAACCCGACCGGAATGTAATTTGCAAACGTCTGCCAGCCGCTGGCTGCGTCTCCGCCCACGATGGAAATCGGGCCAGTGGTCGCGCCGCCGCTGACCAACCCGGTAAAGGGATCTTCGACCCCTTGCTGACGCACCACAAGATCGCCAGCCCCACCGGGCCAGGCCACCTGCACACGATCTGCGCCGGCGGGCAATGCGCCGGACACAATCAGGTTCGAAATGCGAGGCTGTTCACGGTCAAGGTCTTCGGGCACAATCACGCTGTCGAGCCGCAGGGCAATCGAAGCGCCTGCAGCCGTGATCAGATCGCTTTGGGTCCAGCTCTCGACCAGACCCGTGGCCCGCGACGCCACCTCTTCGGCAGAGAGCGCCCGCAAAGCATCGTAATCCGCCACGTTTTCGGCGGCGTCCGTATCCTCGACGACATCAAGGTCAATGCCGGACAGTTGCGCCTCGATGTTCACACGCATCTCAAGGGTCACCCGACCGTCCGCCGTTGTCAGGTCGGCGATTGTGGGCACGACCTCGTGCGCGACGGCCATCCCGGACCACAGCAGCAGCCACAGGCTTGACAACACCGCCCAAAGCCTCAGCTTTACGACAGTCTTACTGAAAGAACTCATCATGATCCCTGCCCGCTTTTTTCTGGCCATGTGGTGCGCGATTTGTGCCAGCGTTGCAACCGCCCATGAATTCTGGATCGAACC
>CAYGQZ010000133.1:10001-11205 GCA_964352055.1 uncultured Rhodobacterales bacterium | reverse complement strand
GTCTCTTCGATGGCCTCACGGGTTTCACCTGTTGTGGCAGGCGTGATCGTGTCACGTGCCTCCCATGCGGCCTCGATAGCGGTTTCAAGCTGAGCGTTGGACATCTGGATTCTCCCCGAAAAGCGTCGCGGCGCTTAGACAACAAAGCGTCAGCCCATGCAATCACATCTGGGCAAGCGCTCAGCATCGCGCTACCCCTAGGCCAAGCCCTTGAGGAGCACGAGATTATGAAAGACGACCGCCAAAGCCCGTTCCGGGACGCCCATATGGACCGCACCGCCGCCGAAGGGGTGCCGGACACGCCGCAAACCCGCTCGCCGTCCTATGCGCTGGCCTTTGCGGACAACGAATTCATGTGCCGCGAGGATTTGCGGCCCGTGCGCCTGCAACTGGAATTGCTCAAAGCCGAACTGATGATGAACGAGGCGGGGATCGAATCCACGATCGTGCTTTTCGGCGGCGCGCGCATTCCGGACCCTGTCGACAAGGACACGGCACGCACCAAAACTCTGGCGGATCTCTCGCATTTCTACGACGAGGCGCGCGAATTTGCGCGGCTGATGACGCTCAAGTCCATGGAAACCGGCGGGTGCGAACACGTGATCGTGACCGGCGGCGGCCCCGGCGTGATGGAGGCGGGCAACAGAGGCGCCTATGACGCGGGCGGGCATTCCATCGGGCTCAACATCGTGCTGCCGTTCGAACAAAGCCCCAACGCTTATGTGACCCCGGATCTCAGCTTCAACTTCCACTATTTCGCGATCCGCAAGATGCACTTCCTGATGCGGGCGCGGGCGATCTGCGTGTTCCCCGGCGGCTTCGGCACGCTGGACGAGCTTTTCGAATCGCTCACCCTGATCCAGACCGGGCGGATGAAGCGGATACCGTTCCTGCTCTTTGGCCGCGCCTTCTGGGAAAAGATCATCAACTGGGACGCGCTTTCGGATGCGGGTACGATCTCGGCGGACGATCTCGACCTCTTCCGCTTTGTGGACAACGCGCAGGACGCCGTCGAGATCCTGGAAAACTGGGGACCCACCGGCAAACGCGGCGACGTGCCCGGACGATAAGCGGCACGAAGGAGACAGCGCCATGAAAACGACAATCCTCGGCGGCATCATCTTTCTGGTGCCCATCGCGATGATCGCCATCCTGTTGACCAAGGCCTACCATATCGGCATGGCAGCCGCGGGCCCCATCGACA
>CAYGQZ010000133.1:4470-9901 GCA_964352055.1 uncultured Rhodobacterales bacterium | reverse complement strand
CTCTTGACCCCGGTTCTGGTCCGCTTCGACGATTACAGCCAGATCGCCTTCGAGATCGAGCGCAACGAGACCGAAGCGGTCATCTTCCTGCCCGGCGCCCCGTCCACATGGTCGGGATCAACCGTCATGGTCGACCTTGCACGGGTCCAGAAGATCGACGCCCCAACGCACAAGACGGTCAAGACCATGCGCGTGCTGGGGCGCGGCTCCTTGCAACTGGTCGCGGGCGACGCGGAAAAGTCAGACAGCTAAAGCGTCAGAGCGCCCGGCCCCTCACAACCCGGCCTCTGCGGCGATCTGCTTGCGCGACTTGCGCGCGCGTTCGGTCGCCGATTTCAACTGGCCACAGGCCGCCATGATATCCTCACCGCGCGGCTTGCGAATGGGGCTGGCATAGCCCGCCTTGTAGATGATGTCGGCAAAGGCGCGAATGCGGTTGTTTGACGACCGGGTATAGGGCGCGCCGGGCCACTCGTTGAACGGGATCAGGTTGATCTTGGCCGGGATGCCGTCAATCAGTTCAATCAAGCGGTGCGCATCCGCATCGCTGTCATTCACCCCGTTCAGCATGACATACTCAAAGGTGATCCGCTCCGAATTGCGGCCCCTTGGATAGGCCCTGAGGGCCGCCAACAGCGTCTCGATGTTCCAGCGCTTGTTGATCGGCACCAGCCTGTCGCGCACCTCGTCCGTGGTGGCATGAAAGGACACGGCCAGCTGACAGCCAATCTCGTTCGCGGTGCGCTCGATCTCGGGCACCACACCGGATGTGCTCAGGGTGATCCGGCGGCGGGACAGCTGAATGCCTTCCTCGTCCATGCAGATCTTCATCGCATCGCGCACATTCTCGAAATTATACAGCGGCTCGCCCATGCCCATCAGCACGATATTGGACAAGAGGCGCGTCTCGTCCTTGGGCGCACCGGGCACCGGCCACTCGCCCAGATCATCGCGGGCCATCATCACCTGACCAACGATTTCACCGGCGGTCAGGTTACGCACCAGCTTCTGCGTTCCCGTGTGACAGAACGAACAGGTCAGGGTGCAGCCGACCTGAGACGAAATGCACAGCGTCCCGCGCCCCTCTTCGGGGATATAGACAACCTCGACCTCGTGACCGCCCGCAATGCGCACCAGCCACTTGCGGGTGCCGTCCTCGCTCACCTGCTTGGACACCACCTCGGGGATCTCGATCACGAAGGTCTCCGCCAACTGGGCGCGATAGGTCTTCGACAGGTTGGTCATGACGTCAAAATCACGCACACCCCACTGGTAGATCCACTGCCAGATCTGGCCCACACGCATCCGGGCCTGCTTTTCGGGCGTGCCATGGGCAATCAGAACCTCACGCATCCCGTCGCGGGTCAGACCCACAAGGTTCACCGGCCCCTCCGGCAGCTTCCGGGGGATCGTCAAAACATCCTGAGTGATCGGCGCGTCAGCCATAATATCTTCCAAACAGATAAGGGTGATGCGCCCCTATATAGGAAAACTGCTGGCGATCAAAAGGGATTCGCCCACACATTCTCCTGGCGAAAAATATCCCGGGGGAGTCCGCAGGACGGGGGCAGAGCCCCCTTCACGGATCGTTCCGCTGCAACACGACCGCGAAATCACGCCCCGATCGGACGACCGCACGCAAACAATGATGGGATCGATCGGCAGGTCACCAACTGCCCGCGCAAAGCCCGGCCTACCAAATGCTGCACCGCTCGCCAATGGCTGCTTCCTGCATGAATTCGGTGATTGCACGGTGTTTCGAGTGTCTATTTTGATTGACACTTTTGGGTCTTTTTCTATTCTGAAAAAACTGCCGTAGCCAAGAGTCACCAAGTGCTATTTCGTCAGGAAGAGGGGCGTGTCGTGCGTGATCAAGACCGACTGGACAGTCCGTTGGATATCGACCTCTATGCGAGGTCGCAAGGACAGTTCCACAAATTCAAGTCGCGGCTGCAGAGCGGCTCGGTGGAAAACCTCCTGCGGGAAGTGATCCAGCGTCTGTCGGAACGCGATGAAGATATCTTGGTCGAGACGCCCTGCGATGATCAGATCAAAAGCCTCTGTCATGCTCTGTTGTCGGACGATCATCTGGCCGGTGCCGCGTTCATAGCCGACGTTCGCAGTGCAGGAGCGTCAATGGATGCCGTGTATCTGAAATACCTGGCTCAGGCCGCCCGAAAGCTGGGCGATTGGTGGGATGACGACCTGGTCTCGTTCGCAGACGTCAGCCTGGGCACCGGTCGGATGTATGCTATCATGCGCGCGATGCGCCACCAGATACCGTTCAGGTCGGGATCGGCATCAAAGGCGGCCATCTTCGCCTCTGTGCCGGGTGAAACGCACACGCTTGGTGTACGCATGGCCACTGATTTGTTTCGCAAGGACGGCTGGGACATCGATCTTCGGATCGGCGAAGATCATGACAGTCTGGTGTCGCACATTGCGCAGTCAAACGTCCCGATCGTTGGGATATCGGCTGGTGGACAACACTCGCTGCAAGCCTTGTCGCGCCTGATCGTGGCACTTCGGATAAAGACACCTGCGACCGCCCTGTTTGTCAGCGGACACATCACCGAAGAAGCCGCGGATGCCATCGAGCTGATTGGGGTTGATGCAATCGCGGGCGATATCAAAACGGCAAGGGCGTTGATGTGTGAACTATCGGAGGCATTGCAGAGTTAGCGATCTGCGCGCCCCGGCAACTCCGGCCGCAAGCACTTCAGGCGATTTGTGTCAAACTGACTTGAGCCGCTCTCGCATCCGTTTTGAGGTCCGGTGCTGCCGGCGCGGATTGAAGCGCGGCGATATCGCATGTCCGCGTGCTGGCGCATTCCCGACGCAAAGCCGGGAATGCCATGTGATTGATCGTCCGGGTTGATGCGACGCAAACCGCCGGATCAGGCGATTTCGGCCGTCTGCGTGGGGCGCTGCGACGCTTTTTCCCAGGCAAAGGGCGCAAAGGCTGCGTCCGTCGGGGTGTCAAACACCGAATTCGTGAAATTCGAGAGCACCTTCTGACCATAGATCAGAATGGTGTCGAGGATCGCACGCTCGCCATATCCCGCCGCTTCAAAGGCAGCGATGGCATCCGCACCGGGACGCCCGTGAGTGTCGCGGATGGCAAGGGTAAAGGCCCGCAGCGCTTCCAGTTTCGGGGGCAAAGGGGTCTCATCCCGCAGGGCATTGATGATCTGGTCGTCGATCTTCTCGCGCTTGGCGATGCCGGTGTGGGCGGGCACACAGTAGTGGCAGCTGTTGGCCACATTGACGGTCATCCAGACAACGGTGCGCTCTTCGGGGGTAAAGGCGGTGCCCTCAATCGCCAGGCGATGCAGATGCTGGTAACCTTCCAGCAGGCCGGGGCTTTCAGCCATCACACCATGCAGGCTGGGCAAACGGCCAAAGGCCTTGATCGAGTTTTCCAGAAGCGGCTTTGATGCCTCGGGGGCGGTCTCGAGGGTATGAACGGTTGTGCTGACCATGTCGGTCTCCTTTGTGGGTTGGATGACATGGAACATAGTTCGGAACTTCTCAGTTCCTAACCCCGATCAACGCAGAAGCGACCGTGCATTGCTGCACAGCCGCTCCCGCTCTTGTGATTTTGGCTGTCCGCGCGCCCGGGGTTCAGGACCCTAGCTGCTGCAGCGGTTCTCCGCATCCTCGACAGCAGCGGTAAAGCCCAAAAGCGAGAACGTGTCCTTCGTTGTCGTGCCCCGGCTTGACACACCCGTGACAATCGCGGACGCCCCGCGCTTCATCGCCGTGACGATCTTGGCATCATCCGCCGCGGTCGCAGGCCAGGCCCACTCGCCGTCGGTAAACAACTCGAATTCGTTGTCGCTGATGTTCAAATTCACCGTCGATCCGGACTCGAACGGATAGCCACCGGTAAAGGCAACCTGCCCCTTGGCCTCCGCACTGGGCCGGTAAAACACCATGAGCAAGATCTGGCCGCGCGTCGCCGCGACCACCCGACCCTGACGCGTGTTCACGGTCTCTTTCGGTGTCGCGACACCCCAGCATTCCTTCGGATCGTCTTCGACAAAAACGCTCCAGTCCGTTTTGGCCGCAACCCGGTTGGTGCTTTGCTCCTGCGCGGCGGCAGCGCCAACCATCAAGGATGCCGCACCGATCCCCAGTACTACGTTTGACAAAAATCCCATTTCACAGCCTCCAAGCTGTCCTGACCTCAATACCCGAACCGACCCTTCGGCGCACCATTTTCAGCGCTTTCCCTTGCAAGGACGGCAAATCTTCTCGACAACTGTCATATTAACGCGAAACGCGCGACGCAGGAAAGCCGAATTGGCGGCTTTTCGCGCAGATGTGAGACAAATCATGACGCAACCCGTGACACTGGCCGAAATCTGGCGCGGTCCCTTCCTCGAAAGCCTGCATACGGGCCACGCGGTGATTTGCGATGACACGGGCCAGATCGTGCAGCACTGGGGCGATCCCGAAGCGATCGTGCTGCCGCGTTCCTCGTCCAAGATGATCCAGGCCTTGCCACTGATCGAAAGCGGGGCCGCCGCCGCAAACGGGCTGACATCCGAACAGCTGGCGCTGGCCTGCGCGTCCCATAAGGGGGCACGCATACACACCGACCGCGTGCAGGCCTGGCTGAAGCACATCGGCAAATCCGATGACGATCTGCGCTGCGGGCCGCAGATCCCGGACGATGAAACGGCCCGGATCGCACTGATCAAATCGGACGGGAGCCCCTGCCAGATCCACAACAACTGCTCAGGCAAACACACCGGCTTTCTGACCCTGGCGCAGCATCTGGGGGCGACGGACCCGACCTATATCGACGCCGGCCACCCCGTCCAACGCGCCTGCCTTGAAGCGTTCGAGCGGACAACAGGCGAGGTTTCGCCAGGCTTCGGCATCGACGGATGCTCTGCCCCAAACCACGCCTGCACACTGCACGGCCTGGCCCGGGCCATGGCCCATTTCGCCAGCGCGGATGCGGACAGCGCCGAAGGACAGCTGCGCGCCGCGATGACCCGGCACCCCGAACTTGTGGCGGGCGAAGGCAAGGCCTGCACCCGGCTGATGCGCGCAATGCTGGGCAAAACCGTGGTCAAAACCGGCGCCGAAGGGGTCTTTGTCGCAATCCTGCCGGGGCAACGGATGGGTGTGGCGCTCAAGATCACGGACGGAACAACCCGGGCCAGCGAATGCGCCATCGCACAGATCCTGGTCCGACTGGGGGCGCTTGACCCAAACCATCCCGAAGCCCTGGCCTTCACCAATGGCCCCATCCTGAACCGTCGCAATGTCGAAACCGGCCACCTGCGCGCGGCACCCGCTTTGCTCTAGGCGGATAATGTATCCGCCTTACGGGCTACATTTCGATGACAGGCGCAACCTCAACCGATCCGCTGCCATCCACGACCATGGGGCACCCCGCCGCCATGGCGCAGGCCGC
>CAYGQZ010000133.1:1295-4370 GCA_964352055.1 uncultured Rhodobacterales bacterium | reverse complement strand
GGCCCCCTCACACGCTCACAAATTCAGACCGCGCATAGCCTTGCAGGTACAGCAGCGCCGTCAGGTCGCCGAAATTCACCCGCACGTCACACTGGGCCGCCACGCTTGGCTTGGCATGCAGGGCAACGCCCATGCCCGCACGGCGCAACATGCCCAGATCATTGGCCCCGTCTCCCACGGCCAGCACATCCGCATCGCCCAGACCCAGACGGGCGGTGATGTCCGCCAGGGCATCCACCTTCGCCTGCTGGCCCAGAATCGGCATGCCCACCTCGCCCGTCAGAACACCGGCTTCAACCCGCAAGGTGTTGGCCCGGTTCTCGTCAAAACCCAGATGGGTCGCGACGGACGCGGTAAAGGCGGTAAACCCGCCTGACACCAGCGCCGCATAGGCCCCCTGCGCCTTCATGGTGGCCAGCAAAACCGCACCGCCCGGCATATAGGAAATCCGCTCCGCCAGCACCTGGCCAATCACGCCCTCCGGCAAGCCTTTCAGCAAGCCCACGCGCGCGCGAAGCGCCGCCTCGAAATCCAGCTCTCCGTTCATCGCCCGTGCGGTGATGTCCTTGACCCGGTCCCCGACGCCCGCCATGTCGGCCAGCTCGTCAATGCACTCCTGCTTGATCATGGTGCTATCCATATCGGCCAGCAGCATGGCCTTGCGCCGCCCATCCATGGGCCCGATCACCAGATCAACGCCCAGCGCCTGCACATCGGCCCAGACCGCCCACTGGTTTGCAGGCACCTCCGCCAGTGAAAACGCAGCCGCCTCATCCGGCGACAACCACTGCACATCCCCGCCACCCCAGGCATTGCGCAGGCTGTCGACCAGGGCAGGGTCCAAGGCAGGCGCCGCAGGATCAGTGAGCAAGGTACAGACAAACATCAGGTCAGATTTCCAAAAGGCGACGGCCATGTCGCAATGAAAGGATCACGCGGCGCTATAGCCGCCAATCCGCGCGTGCACCAGCCCGACAACGCCCGATCAACCATGGTCCGGGGGGTATTTGATCAGCGCCGGGCCGTCTTTCACGGCTTGCCGGACGGCCGCCGTCCCGGGGTCCACGCCAGCGCGCACCATCGAAGCCTCAAATCCGTGGTGGCCGCAAAGACACTGTCGCGTTTCTCGATCAAGACAGGGCCACAGGGTGCAGGGGTCCTGACCCTCTGGTCTCCGACGGCGGAAAACAGCCACTTCAGACAGCAGTGCTTTATTCTGACTAAATTGGTCAATTACTCTCTTGCTTTTCCTGACTGTTTCAGTAAGTTTATTTCCAGAGCCAGCCAAACCCCCGTCTTCGGCAAGCCAGTCACCCGACATTCCGAAGGGAGTGAGCAGATGCAGACAGCTCAAGACAGCAGGCGATTGCGCCGATCCGACGCCACCGAAGCGCTTTTTATGGCCGTGTCGCTGGGCGTGCCGCAAATCTTCACCATCACATGGCGGATCGACAGAGCCGAGCGCGGCGAATGGAGCGGGCCATGGTGGTAAACGTCGCCAGAGAGACAAGGGTCAGCCCAAAGGAAACGCTGCCCATCTATGAGGCAAGCGACCTGACCCAGGGCGGCGACCTGGCCCGGATCAAGCTCGAGGATCAACTCTACACCCTGCGCATCACCCGTGCGGGCAAGTTGATACTCACAAAATGAACGCCCCGGTCAAAAAGATGAGCCCTCCACATCGCGGCGGCGCGCCCGTCGGATACATCACCGAACTCGGCCCGGTCGAAGCCGGGGCGGTCCTCTACCTGCGCCTGTGGTGCGATGGGCCCGATGCGCAAACCCAGGTGTGGAACGATTTTGCGACCGCCCTGGGCCCGGACAGCGGGCGCAAGGCCCTGAAGTCTTTCGAAACGCTGTGCGATCTGTGCCTGCGGCACGGGCGCAGGCCCCTCATGCGCCACCACGTCACCTGCAAATGTCTTGGGGCGGATGAGTCCTGTTTCGCCAATTTCGTCGGATATGCCAGCGAAGGCGAACGCGAGGATGCTCTGCTGATTGCAATGACCATGGTGCGCCCGGACATCGCCCCGGCCCTTGTTGGCGTCGCCCAGGACTTTGGCCTCGCCCTCAGGCGCATGGCGCTCAAAGCGGCCCAAACCAGCATGAACCCGAAAACGCTCCACTGAAACGGACAGTGTCTGATGAAAACCGTCGCGTGGCCGCAGGTGCGGCAGCGCGCGGCAACGGCCCGAATGTCGGTCCCGCCGACGGTGAATGCGACCCTGCCGGAAATCACCTAGGGGATTTGCGCGTGCCGGTGGTGATGTCGTGGCGCGGCGGTGCCCGTCCCGACATGCACGTCCCGACATGCACGTCGACGACCGTCACGGTGTCGACGCAAACCGCCCACCTCGATTTTTGCCCGCGTTGGTGGTAGGCTTACCCTCTGAGACGGAGGCTGCACGCCCGACCCTGCGCAGCACCGCAATCCCGAAAAGGCCCATCCAATGTCCCGCGTGCACGCCCCACCAGAACCGACTGTCACGCCGCGCCGGGCGAAGCAGGCCCAGCGCACCAGCGTGCACAACGAAGCAGAGGCGCAATCCGCAACCACGGAGCGCCTGGGACGCGATGCACCGGGGAAGCTCGGCACCGGACCAAGGCTCAGCCTCAACACGCCTGGCGACCCGCACGAACAGGAGGCCGACCGCATCGCCGATCAGGCTGTACCGAGGGCAATGGGCACGCGCACGGCGGCCACAGCGCCCGCCGCCGGACTGCGAAACCCGGTCAAGCAGAACGCGGGCGACGTGGCGCGCGCAGCGGCGGCGATCTCCGCCGGAGGGCGCCCTTTGCCGCAGAACCAGCGGTCCTATTTCGAGCCCCGCCTGAGGCATGATTTTTCCGGCATCCGCATCCATGACGACACCCGCACCGGCGCTGCGGCCCGTGGCATCAACGCACGCGCCTACACGCTTGGACAGCACATCGGGTTTGCCAAAGGGGCCTACCGTCCCGACACGCTGTCGGGCAGGCGGCTGATTGCGCACGAATTGGTCCACACGCTTCAGCGCACCGACCCCGGCCTTGTGCAGCGCGCCCCGCCAACCGGCGAGACAGAGACAGAGACAG
>CAYGQZ010000133.1:0-1195 GCA_964352055.1 uncultured Rhodobacterales bacterium | reverse complement strand
GAGACAGAGACAGAGACAGGCGAAAGCCACCTTTCACCCCATTTCATCCTGAAAAAGGTGCTGGCGGGCGGGTATGAAAAACCCGACGCATTGGCGGCGGACATCGCGCCCCTGTCAGATCCGTCCAAGCGTGATCTCGCTGAGGTCTTCACGCTCGATTATCCCGAAGCAACGGTGGGCAAAAGGAATGTCGGCGAGCTTGTCTGGGAATCGATGTACGACCGGAATGTCGACCATGAGCCGATTGGCGAGGCGGCCGGGCAGCGCGCCGCAGGCACCGGGCGCTGGAATGATGAGGCCCCCGAGGACGGCGGCCTCAAGCCTTCGGACAAAATAAAGCGCACCTACAAACACTGGGACAAGAAACATGCCTCGAATCGCCTGAGCCCGCTGCAATGCATGAACGCCGGGAATCAGGGGATGAGCGCCCTGATCGAGCCCGAAGTCATCGGCCCGGCCAAGACGGCCAATGCAAGTTCCAAGGACGGGGCCAATGTGACCCGGCTGGCCCACCTGCTGCGCCGTCACGGTGCGGTCGGGGAACGGTTGGTGTTCTCTTACGAGGCAAAAACCGGAGGATGGAACCCCGACTTCGAGGACACCTTGCGCGCCGAGACCGCGAAGGATCCCGAACCCGGGGTCTACTTCTTCCTGGTCTCGCTCCACGCACATCACATGGTGATGATCATGGTGGACCGCTCTGTCGTCGACACGCCCAGGTTCTATTTTCTCGATCAGTTCGGCGGATTCCTGACGTTCAACAAGGATGGTACGGTCAAGGGTGCAAAAAGGCTGAGCGCCGCAACCGGACTCACGACAGAGGCCAAGACATTCAAGGGCATACACAACCCAACGATCATGTGGCCGGTGATGCCCAGACTTCCCGAAACACCGTCCGAACCTTGACGGGGTCGGAACGGTCCCTGCGGGGCACGGCGACCAGAGCTGTCCGGGCCGGGCATTTCCCCATGAACGCTTGCTGCGACGCGTGGCCGGCTCAGCCGCGGCGAACCACGGCATGATCCGCATGTGCCGGATGTGCGCCAATCGGAAACATGCAGGCCTGCAGGGTTCGGCAAAAGACCGAATTTACCTGCTTTGGAACTGACTTTGACTATTGCTGTTTTTTTCGGGGTTCCATATGTCCGGCGGTGGGACACCCTTCCCCAACGAAGGGCGATTATCTGCAAGGATA
>CAYGQZ010000132.1:3242-11273 GCA_964352055.1 uncultured Rhodobacterales bacterium | reverse complement strand
TTGCGGTTGCAGGTTTTCCATGTTGGTCATTTTTATCTTACTCCCGTCGTTCCAGCATGACATGGGGTGCGTCCACAAAAAGTCTAGGAAAATTGCAAAAAAGGCCGACGATAAAATCGGCCTTTTTCAGAGTTGCGGAAACCCGCCTATTGCAGGGCTTTATCCGTGATTGCGTGTGTCCACGCACCTTCCGGCGCTTTGGAAATCACAGGGTCCGATCCACCGGACAAGAGCGACGCAACAGTGCGCTCGTAATCTGCTGGATCAAGGGCACCATTGGACCCTGCTGTCAGCTTGGCGACCTCACCCATCATGCGTCTTTGATGCTCTTCCGTCTGAGCGCCGGATGCGTCATTTTCGAGCACGATATCAGCAGCTTCATCCGGATTCGCCTCGGCGTATTTCCAGCCTTTCATGGACGCACGGACAAAGCGGACCATTTTATCCTCGAATTCCGGATCGGCCAGGTTTTCTTCAAGAACATAGAGGCCGTCTTCGAGTGTTGCGACGCCCTGCTCTTCGTATTTGAAAACCTGAAGCTCTTCTGGTGTGAGGCCCGCATCAATGATCTGCCAGTATTCATTGTAGGTCATTGTCGACACGCACGCCGCCTGACCTTGCAGGATCGGATCTACGTTGAAACCCTGCTTGAGAACCGTGACGCCGCCATCGGATCCGTCCGTCGGGATGTTCAACTGGCTCATCCACGACAGGAACGGGAATTCATTACCAAAGAACCAAACGCCAAGGGTCTTGCCCGGGAAGTCATCCGTGCTGGTCACGCCTGCGTCCTTGCGGCAGGTCAGCATCATGCCTGACGATTTGAAAGGCTGGGCAATGTTGACCATGGCGAGGCCCTTTTCGCGCGCAGCAAGGGCGGCTGGCATCCATTCAACCGTCACATCCGCGCCACCACCGGCCAGAACCTGTGTCGGGGCAATGTCCGGTCCGCCAGGCTTGATGGTTACGTCCAGGTCTTCCTCGGCGTAAAAGCCCTTGTCGAGCGCCACATAGTAGCCCGCGAATTGCGCCTGCGTGACCCATTTGAGCTGCAGCGTTACATCATCCGCGGCCTGGGCTGCCATGCCCGCAAGACCAAAGGCCAAGCTTGTGGCAAAAGTTTTTATGGTTTTCATGAGTGTACTCCTTGTTGATTTTCTTTTTGGTTGTTTACCGGACCTCATTAAGAGCGGGCCCGCTGTGATGGATGCCAGAATGTCACCGCCCGTTCAATCAGGGCCACACCGCCATATGCGGCAGACCCCACGATGGCAGCGACAACAATTTCGGCCCAGACAAGGTCAAGCGCCAGCTGACCCACGGATGTCGAGATACGAAAGCCCATGCCGCGAATGGGAGAGCCGAAAAATTCAGCGACAATAGCCCCGATCAAGGCCAGGGTCGTGGCGATCTTGAGGCCGTTGAACACAAATGGCATCGCCATGGGCAGCCGCAATTTGAGAAGTGTCTGCTGCGGTGTCGCGGCATAGGTCTGCATCAGATCACGCTGCATCGCATTGGACGCCTGCAAGCCCTGCACCGTATTCACGAGCATCGGAAAAAACACCATGACAACGACAACTGCCGACTTGGATTGCCAGTCAAAGCCGAACCACATCACAAGGATCGGGGCCATGCCAACGACGGGCAAAGCGGCCACAAAATTCCCGACCGGAAGCAATCCGCGCTGCAAAAAAGGGAAACGGTCGATCACCAGCGCAGTCAGAAAAGCGCTGCCACACCCAATGACATAGCCGGTCAAAGCACCCTTGATCACGGTTTGCACAAAGTCTTCCCACAAGATGGCACCGGATGCGGCAAATCTGACAGCAATTGCAGATGGGGTCGGCAAGAGAACGGCAGAGATATCAAATCCGCGCACAACCCCTTCCCAAATCGCGATCAGGGTCACCCCGAAAACGATCGGCATTGCAAGGCGGACAAAAGCCGTTTGCGCCTGACGCGACAACCAGATGTTCAAACCCCATCCAATGGCCCAGGCCAACAGCGCAACGGCAACCCACCCCATCAGGCCATCCCCATACGCTTCAGCGTCAACCGTTGAACAAGACCCACCAGTGACACGAGTATGGCCGCCAAAGCAGCGGCCATGATCAGCGCCGACCAGATCTGGATCGTTTGTCCATAGTAGCTGCCGGCCAGCAGGCGAGCGCCCAGCCCGGCGACTGCACCTGTTGGCAGTTCGCCCACGATGGCCCCGACCAAGCTGGCGGCAACACCGACTTTCAATGACGCAAAAAGAAACGGCATCGATGCTGGTAACCTCAGACGCCAAAACGTCTGAGCCGCACTCGCATTCCATGTGCGCATCTGATCAATCTGCATGATTTCAGGACTGCGCAAGCCTTTGACCATACCGACGACGACCGGGAAAAAGGACAAATACATCGAAATCATCGCCTTGGGGAGCAAACCGGAAATGCCCACGGCATTCAGAACAACGATGATCATCGGGGCCAGTGCCAGAATCGGAATGGTCTGACTTGTGATCACCCATGGCATCACCGATCGATCCATGACCCGGTTGTAGACAATGCCAACCGCCAAAAGGATCCCAAGACCGGTGCCCAAAACAAAGCCCAGCAAAGTGGCGCTCAGTGTAATCCATGAATGATAGATCAATGACCGTTTTGACGTGATCTTCTTCTCGACGGTTGTGTTCCAAATCTCTGTCGCAACCTGATGCGGCGCAGGCAGCTTGGGCTTTTCCTGCGCCCAAGTGTCAGCGACCAGTTCCATTGTTGTCAATTCGATGCCAGCTCGCGTCGCTTTGTCATAGGCCCATGGTGCGTTCAGCCAGATCGCGGCCAGATACCAAAGCCCAAAGATCACGGCAACGACCGTCAGGACGGGCACGACGTTACGCATAGGTTGGTCCTGTTTGCATTTCATTGTTCCGCAAGTACTCAAACCGAAACGGGAAATGAAATCGAAGGCTCTTGAGTATTTTAAGAACAATGAAAGTAATTTCGGATTCTCTCAACGCACGGTACAGGCTGGAGAGCCGATGACCGTGAACGATGAAAGGGGTGGCCGCGCCTTTACCAAAACAGCGGTTCGGTGCCAAATGGTGGCCAAGGGCTGCCTTTGGCACCGGTGATCGTTTGTCAAGCATCGATGTGCCCCGCCCGCAACCCTTCGCGCACCCGGTGAGCCACATCCAGAAACTCCTGTGTTTCTCGAATGTCCAGCGTTCTTTCCCGCGGCAGCGGGCTGTCAATGACGTCTGTGATCCGACCGGGTCGCGGGCTCATCACCACGATCTTTGTCGACAGGTAAACAGCCTCAGGGATTGAGTGTGTCACAAAGGCAATCGTCTTTTTCGTGCGCGCCCAAAGCTGCAAGAGCTGCTCATTAAGGTGATCGCGCACAATCTCGTCCAAAGCGCCGAAAGGTTCGTCCATCAGCAAGATGTCAGCATCGAACGCAAGCGCGCGCGCAATCGACGCCCGCTGTTGCATGCCACCGGACAACTGCCAGGGATATTTGTTCTCGAAACCAGACAATTCTACCAGATCGAGCACACGCTGCATCCGTTCTTTCTGATCCGTTTTGCTGTATCCCATGATTTCCAGAGGCAAGGTGATGTTTCCACCAATTGTCCGCCAGGGATACAATCCCGCCGCCTGAAACACGTACCCATAGGCACGCGCCTTTCGCGCCAGTTCAGGTGACGTTCCATTGACGGTTATGGAACCCCCGGTGGGTTGCTCCAGATCGGCCATGCAACGCAGAAACGTTGTTTTGCCACAGCCAGAGGGACCGATGAAACTGACGAAATCGCCCTGATGGATGTCAAGCGACACGCCCTTGAGAGCATGCACAGGTCCGTCATTCGTCCGGAACGTCAGGTCAAGGTTCTTGGCGGAAATTACCACGTCAGACACGAAGTACGCCTTTGCGATTTGGATCAGGCGAACACCAGACCGCTTCCGCCACAAGCCCCGTGAAACACTGACCAACGGCCAGCATAGCTGCAACTGGTACACCAGCCATCCTGTTCACCAACGTGGCCGCGGTCACAGAAGCCAAAGCACGCAACCAAGCTGACCGAAACACATGAGAGGAAGCATGATCAACCGACAGTCTGGACAGCCGCATCAAATTCCTGCCGGAATATTGAGTGGATCCCGTTCGATCATCTTCGGCGAGGTCAGTGCTTTCCATTTCGATAGCGCCTGCGCCGCCGAGGAAAATGCGGGCCGCGGGACAAACTTTCCACGCCCCGGGTTGGGTTGCGAATTCTGACCCCAGGCCCAGATGACCTCCCCGCGGCTCAGGGTATACCGACTTTGGGCTGTGACCTTGAACCCTTCGAATACATTGTAATCCAGAACGGAATGGTGGTTGGACGGGCTGATTGTCTTGGTGATCTTGGGATCCCATACAACGATATCGGCGTCTGCGCCTTCTACGATCGCTCCTTTCTTTGGATACATGTTCAGGATTTTGGCCACATTGGTGGATGTCACAGCCACGAATTCGTTTGGTGTCAGACGCCCCGTCTCAACCCCTTCGGTCCAGAGCACGGCAAGGCGTTCTTCCAAACCGTTTGATCCGTTCGGAATAATCCGGAAATCATCCCGGCCCGCACGCTTTTGTTCAGTGTTGAACGCGGCATGATCGGTGGCCACGACCTGCAAGGACCCCGCTTGCAGTCCCGCCCACAGCCCGTCCTGATGCTCTTTCGAGCGGAAAGGGGGTGACATGACACGGCGGGCGGCATGATCCCAATCCTTGTTGAAATACTCCGACTCGTCGAGAGTCAGGAACTGGATCAAGGGCTCGCCATAGACCCGCATGCCTTTTTGCCGGGCACGACGGATGGCCTCATGCGCCTGTTCGCAGGATACATGCACGATATAAAGCGGCACACCGGCGGCGTCCGCGATCGTGATGGCGCGATTTGCGGCCTCCCCTTCCACTTCGGGCGGGCGGGAATAGGCATGGCCTTCCGGGCCGGTAATGCCCTGATTGAAGTACTTTTCCTGCAAAGCCGCGACCAGATCACCGTTCTCGGCATGAACCATGGGCAGCGCACCCAGTTCGGCGCAGCGCTGGAACGACGCAAACATCTCGTCATCCTCGACCATCAGCGCGCCTTTGTAGGCCATGAAATGCTTGAAAGAGTTGACGCCCATATCGACGGCATCTTTCATCTCGTCAAAAACGTTCTCGTTCCACCCGGTGATTGCCATGTGATACCCGACGTCGGAGCAGATCTGTGGTGCAGATTTGCGGTGCCATTCATTGATCGCGTTCTTGATGCTGCCATCCGCACCCGGCAGGCAGAAGTCGACGACCATTGTGGTGCCGCCCACGGCAGCGGCCCATGTGCCGGATTCGAACGTTTCCGCGGCGGTTGTGCCCATGAATGGCATTTCAAGATGTGTGTGCGGATCGATCCCACCAGGGATCACATATGCGCCTTCAGCGTCAATATACTCATCGCCAGACAGGTCTTCGCCGACCTGCTGGATGACCTCGCCTTCTATCAGTACATCGGCCTTCCAGGTGCGGTCCGCCGTGCAAACCATGCCGCCTTTGATTACTTTGCTCATCTGTCCACTCCTTTCATCGGCCAAGTCTGCTTGGCCGAAATACACCTCTGACGGATTGCCCGGGCCCGGGCCTGGGCAAAACGCCCATCAAACCGATCCGAAACAGCACATGGCAGGCCCGTGTACGCCAATATCCAAAGGTCCGAAACCACTCTCCATGTAGAGCAAAAAGTACCCGGCCTTGGGCAAATAAACGACACGGTACGTTCCATCAGTCCGCGTCACAGTCCAACACCGCTGCCGTGTTGCGCCACTGAAATTGACGACTGTTTCGCGTGGCGGTACAAGAGCATCCTTGAAAGCTGTCAACGCCGCATCGTCCTTTCGACTTCCGCGAGGTGGGGACACCATTTCTGCGTTGATCAGGTCCGAGATACGATCTGCAAGCATTGTTTCGGGATCAGGCACAGTGACCTCGCCGAAGCGGAAACCGATACGGTTTCCGGCCGTTTTCCGTATCGGAAAACGCCTCGCTCATGTGACAATCTCCGCAGTTTCCACAACGGCGTGCATCAATACATCAGCACCAGCCGCCGCCCATTCCTTGCTGATTTCCTCTGCCTCATTATGGCTGAGACCATCAACACAGGGGCACATCACCATGGCAGTCGGTGCAACCTGATTGATCCAGCACGCATCATGGCCTGCCCCGGAAATAATATTCTGGTGACTGTAGCCCAGTCGTTCGGCTGCCGCACGAACGGCTGCGACACACCCCTCGTCGAAGGCAACAGGGTCAAACCCGCCTACTTTCTCAAATGCGATGTCCAGCCCCATGTCATCCGCAATCCTTTGCCCTTCGATGCGCAACCGGGCTTCCATGTCTTCGATGACTTCAAGGTTTGGGGACCGAAAATCGACCGTGAAAACGACTTTTCCGGGGATCACGTTTCGCGAGTTGGGGTATACGTCAATATGGCCTGCCGCCCCAACCGCATGAGGCGCATGCGACCACGCGATTTCATCCACTTTTTCAAGGACGCGCGCCATGCCAAGCCCGGCATTCTTCCGCATCGGCATCGGGGTGGAGCCTGTATGGCTGTCTTTGCCCGTAATTGTCACTTGCGTCCAACTCAGGCCCTGTCCGTGCGTGACAACGCCAATGTCATTACCCTCCGCTTCCAGAATCGGGCCTTGTTCGATGTGCAATTCAAAGAAAGCATGCATTTTTCGCGCGCCCACTTCCTCGTCGCCGCGCCAGCCAATCCGGTTCAGCTCATCACCAAATGATTTCCCGTCTGCATCGAGACGATCATAGGCCCAGTCCTGCGAGTGAATGCCCGCAAATACACCCGACGACAACATGGCGGGTGCATACCGCGTGCCTTCTTCATTGGTGAAATTCGTGACAACGATCGGATGTTTGGTTTTGACGTCCAGATCATTCAAGGTCCGGATGATCTCAAGCCCACCCAGAACCCCGAGGACGCCATCATACTTCCCACCTGTGGGTTGCGTATCTAGATGGCTTCCAACGTAAACCGGCAAGGCTTCGGGATCCGAGCCTGCGCGCATGGCAAACATGTTGCCCATCTGGTCAAGCCCCATCGTGCATCCAGCCGCTTCGCACCATTTCTGAAAAAGCGCGCGTCCTTCGCCGTCTGCATCGGTCAGGGTCTGGCGATTGTTCCCACCCGCAACGCCCGGGCCAATCTTGGCCATTTCAATCAAACTGTCCCAGAGGCGTTCGCCGTTGATGCGCAGATTTTGACCCGGTGCTGCCATGAATTTCCCCCGCGACCGAGGGCGGATCCCGGCCGATCACTTTTTGACCAATTGGTAAAGCTACGATTGCCATGCAGCGCATTTCTGTCAAGAACTGGTTTGAACGCAACTGCCGGATCAATGGCCAACTGCCCAGACTTATGGCAGATCGCACGAGCGGCGGAACTTGATTTGGCGCAAAAGGATCGCCCATGCCGGACGATAAGCCGAAAAAAGCCAGCCGCATTCAACAGCGCAACAGATACCGCATTCTGGACGCCGCTCTGGATGTGTTTTCCGTCCACGGTTATCGCGGTGCAACGATAGATCAGATTGCTGAAGCAGCAGGGTTGTCCAAGCCCAACATACTCTACTACTTTTCTGGCAAGGCAGACATTCATCTCACGTTGCTTAGCCAACTGATGGAAACATGGCTTGATCCGCTCGTGGATATGGACGCCTCCGGCGACCCGGAAACCGAAATATTGGCATATGTTCAAAGAAAACTGGACATGGCCCGCGAATTGCCGCGGGAGAGCAGGCTGTTTGCCAACGAGATATTGCAGGGCGCACCCAGAATGCTTCCCCATTTGACCACAGACCTCAAACCGCTGTTTGACGAGAAATGCGCGGTTATTCAGGCTTGGAGTGATGCAGGCAAAATTGCGGCCATCAATGCACAACATTTGGTTTTTTCGATCTGGGCGACAACACAGCACTATGCGGATTTTGCGGCTCAGATCGA
>CAYGQZ010000132.1:0-3142 GCA_964352055.1 uncultured Rhodobacterales bacterium | reverse complement strand
GGCGACAACACAGCACTATGCGGATTTTGCGGCTCAGATCGACGTGCTGATCGGCCGTGAAACCGCTGCGGCGGACGCACATTTGAAGGCATTGTTTTCAAGTGTTTTGCGGGTCTGATCATCAGGTTTAACGCCCTGTTTACCAAACAAGGCGAAAAAAACATATGAACACGCCAGATCAAAATCCGAAACCGCATCCATGGATAGGGCAGCTTTTTGGCACAAAAGCTGCGCGTAAGGGTGCCGTCGTGCGACGTTCCACCGCGTGGGTTCATCGCGAAGTTGGCCGCGATGTATTTGAGGCCGAGATTCGGCGGCGCGGTTACCATCTGCTGCAAACCGCTGATCAATACGTGATCATCTGCCACAGCGGACCCGTTCGGATGTTGTTCTAGCCTTTCAACCGACAAGATTTTTCGTACGAAAAATCTTTCGCCCTATTCCGCTGCGGTTGCGGCCGGATTGTTTGGGTGGGTTGTCCAGTTGGCGTAATCCGGTTCGACCACTTTTCCGGTTCGCGGGTCCACAACACCGGGGCTCATGGCCTCCATGCTGATGCAATCCTCCACCGGACACACGTTCACGCAAAGATTACATGCGACGCATTCACCATCGATGACTTCAAACACCCGGTCTTTGGACATCGAGATCGCCTGGTGGGACGTGTCTTCACAGGCTGCAAAACAGCGACCGCACGAGATGCACAGATCCTGATTGATCTTGGCCTTTGCGATGTAATTCAGGTTCAGGTACTGCCAATCCGTGACATTCGGCACGGCCGCGCCACAGAAATCACTGATGTTGGAGTGCCCTTTTTCATCCATCCAGTCCGACAGGCCACTGATCATCTCCTGAACGATCTTGAATCCATATGTCATCGCAGCCGTACAGACCTGCACGTTGCCACAGCCCAAGGTGATGAACTCGGCAGCATCGCGCCATGTGGTGATCCCGCCAATGCCCGAGATGTTCAGGCCCCGGGTGTCCGCGCCCCGCGCAATCTCGGACACCATCGACATCGCAATGGGCTTGACCGCGGGGCCGCAATAGCCGCCATGCGAGCCCTTGCCGTCAATCGACGGTTCCGGTGACATGGTATCAAGGTTCACAGATGTTATGGAATTGATCGTATTGATCAGGCTGACCGCATCTGCCCCCCCGGCCTTGGCCGCAGCCGCCGGTTTTCGAATATCGGTGATATTGGGTGTCAGTTTCACGATGACGGGCTTGGAGTAGTACTGTTTGCACCACCGCGTCACCATCTCGATATATTCCGGCACCTGGCCGACCGCCGCCCCCATCCCGCGCTCGCTCATCCCATGTGGACATCCGAAATTGAGCTCGATCCCATCTGCACCGGTCTCTTCAACCAGCGGCAAGATCGCTTTCCAGGCGGCCTCCTCGCAGGGCACCATAATCGATACAACGACGGCCCGGTCGGGATAGTCCGCTTTCACCCGCTTTATCTCTTCGAGGTTGGTGAAAAGGTCGCGGTCGGTGATCAGTTCAATGTTGTTCAGCCCCAGCAGCCGCCGGTCCGCGCCGTAAATCGCGCCATAGCGCGGCCCGTTGACATTGACGACCGGCGGGCCTTCGGAGCCCAGCGTTTTCCACACCACGCCGCCCCAACCTGCCTCAAAGGCGCGCCGGACGTTGTATTCCTTGTCCGTGGGCGGCGCCGAGGCCAGCCAGAACGGGTTCGGGCTTTTGATGCCAACGAAATCACTTTGAAGGTTTGCCATGTTCTGTCCCTCTTTATCCTGTCTCGGTTCGCCGGAAACTCATGCCATCAAATGCGCATGGATATCCATGGCCGCATCGCGCCCCTCGGCCACGGCTGTAACGGTCAGATCGTCGCCTCCGCTTGCGCAATCACCGCCCGCCCAAACGCCTTCGACGGATGTCCGGCCGGCACCTTTCACTGCGATCTTGCCGCCCTCAAGCGCAGGAAGGTCTTCACCTTCCAGCGTTTGCCCGATGGCGCGCAGCACCTGATCGGCAGGAACGCGCACGGTTTCGCCAGTGCCGCTCATGTCGGCGTTCACATACTGAAATTCGATTTCGCGAACCGCACCGTTGCCATGCAAGACAACCGGCACAACATGGGTAATGATCCGCACACCCTTGGATGCCGCCAAATCCTGTTCAAACGTGCTCGCATTCATGCGGTCCCGTCCGCGGCGATAAGCCAGCGTGACATTCAGTGCGCCCAGCAGTTTTGACTGAACAGCCGCATCAACAGCCGTCATGCCACCGCCGATGACCACAACATCCCGGCCCACGGGCAACGAACTCAGATCATCGGCCTGTCGCAGATCAGCGATGAAATCGACAGCGTCCAAAACACCCGCCTTGTCGCCACCTGCAACATCCAGACCGTTGACGCCGCCCAGCCCCATGGCCAGGAAAACCGCATCGTATTCCGCCTTGAGTGACGCCATGGCGATGTCTTTGCCCAATGTCTTGCCATACTCGATCGTAATGCCGCCAATCTGCAACAGCCAATCCACCTCAGCCTGCGCAAACCCTTCGGGTGTCTTGTAAGCGGCAATGCCGTATTCGTTCAGACCGCCGGGCTTCGGTCGAGCATCAAAAACTGTCACATCATGCCCAAGCATGGCCAGACGATGCGCACAACTAAGACCCGCAGGGCCTGCCCCAACCACGGCCACCCTCTTGCCGGTGGCCTCTGCCCGCGCGAACGGGTGAATGTTCTGCGCCTGCAAATGATCGGTCGCATAGCGCTGCAACTGACCGATCAGAACCGGTTTGCCCTCTGCCGCCTCGCGCACACAGGCTTCCTCGCATAGGGTTTCAGTCGGGCAGACGCGGGCACACATACCCCCCATGATATTCTGCGTGAGGATCGTTTTGGCCGCCGCATCCGGCGTACCTGTAGCGATTTGGCGAATAAACAAGGGGATATCGATGTCAGTCGGACAGGCCGTGATACAAGGCGCATCATGGCAGAAATAGCATCTGTCCGCGGCCACTAGCGCTTCGTGCGGAGTCAACGCCGGATGCAAATCGGCAAAGTTTTCGGCATATTGTTCGGCGTCCAGCCGCCCTGCTGTTACACCCGCAGAGAAAGGAGATTGCGTCATGACCGCTCCATCACTTCAACATCACGTCAAAACGGTCA
>CAYGQZ010000131.1:5849-11341 GCA_964352055.1 uncultured Rhodobacterales bacterium | reverse complement strand
TCGGCGTGGAAGCCCTATGTCGGGGTGGGTTTGAACTACACCTACTTCTTCGACGAAAGCTCGCCCTTGGGTGATCTTGACCTTGATGACAGTTTCGGCATCGCAGCGCAGGTGGGCCTCGACTACGCGGTCTCTGACAATGCTGCAATTCGTGCCAACCTGCGCTGGATCGACATCGACAGTGACGTGAAACTGAATGGCACCAAGATCGGCAAGGCAGAGATCGATCCCTTTGTCGTCAATTTCGCCTATGTCTGGCGGTTCTGATTTCTTGCAGAAGGCTTGCATGGCATCGCAATACTGATCCGAAGGAGGCATCAACATGTTGGTGTCTCCTGTGCCGCGCGCGCCTTCAGCGCCTTGCGAATGACCTTGCCGGTCACCGTCATCGGCAGTTCATCCAGAAATTCGATTTCTCTTGGATATGAATAGCTTGCGAGCCGTTCTTTCACATAGTCTTGCAAGGCGCGTTCGGTCACGGATACGCCGGGTTTGCGCACCACATAAGCCTTGACGATTTCCGTACGCAGCGGATCGGGTTTGCCCACAACCCCCACAGTGGCCACATCCGGATGGGTCAACAGGCAGTCCTCGATCTCGGCGGGGCCAATCCGGTAGCCTGCCGAAGTAATAACGTCATCGTCGCGCCCGACAAACCGGATTTCGGCCCCGTCCTGCATGCCGCGATCCCCTGTCAGCATCCAGTCTCCGCGAAACTTGGCCTCCGTCTCAACGGGGCGCTGCCAGTATTCCAGCATCATCGACGGCGCGCCGCGCCGGACGGCAATGTCGCCTTCCTGCGCGGTGGCTTGACCTGCATCATCAATCACCTGAACATCAAATCCAGGCACAGGACGGCCCATGTATCCGGGGCGCGGCGCAAAGCGCGCTGCACAGCTTGAGACGACCATATTGCATTCGGTCTGCCCGTAGAATTCGTTGATTGTCACGCCAAGGGCGGCGCGGCCCCAATCCAGCATCTCGGCCCCCAAGGGCTCACCACCGCTGGCGACAGAGCGCAATCCGGCGATCCGCACATCCGACGCCCTGAGCATCCTCAATACGGTTGGCGGGAAAAACACATTTTTCACAGCGCCTTGCGAGATGATACTCATGCACCCTTCAACGCTGAACTTTGGCATGCGGGCCGCAACGACAGGCACACCCATGGCAAGCCCCGGCATCAAGACATCGAAAAGCCCGCCGATCCACGCCCAGTCCGCAGGCGTCCACAAGCAATCCGCCGGCTGGCCAAGACCATCATGGCTGAGGGACACACCGGGCATATGGCCTGCCAGCAGCCTGTGGCCATGCAACGCACCTTTGGGCGTGCCCGTTGTGCCGGAGGTGTAGATCAAAACAGCGGGAGTATCCGGGCTGACCGCAGCGCACGGCACAGGACTACCCGGCACGCCGATCTCGGACGCGATCAGAGGGCGAGCGAGATCCCCCAGCAGGTCCGCCCCTTCCGCATCGGTCAGTACCAGATCGATGCCTGCATCCCTGATCCGCGATTCCAGCGCGTCATGTTTGAACAGCTTGAACAACGGCACGGAAATGGCACGGATCTTCCACAGCGCAAGATGGGCCGCTGCACACCACGGCGATTGGCCCAGCAGCACCCCCACCCGATCACCAGGTTGCACCCGCACTGCCATAGCGCGGGCAATCCCATCCGTCATTTCCTTGAGCTGATCAAAGGTCACATCAACGCGCCCATCACCGGACAGATCAATAATCGCGCATTGATCCCCGGGATGCGCGAAACATTGCGCCGCCATATTATGATCCGCCGACTGCATCATCTCAGCACCGAACGAGCCATGGCAATGAAAGCACGTTTCGCGTCAAATTCCGCTCTCCTCAATGCGCTCAACCCGGCCAAGCCGGTCAACGCCATAGAGTACGCCTTCGCAGCGGACCTGAAACACCCGCAGCCCTTCGCCCGGCCAGCCGACACAGTCACTGGCTTGGCCGCCATAAGTCTCCATATGCATCGTGGCCACAGCCTCGATCACGCCAGTGGCGTCCAGGGTCACCTGTCGCTGGCCCAGCCAGTACCCGCCCAAAGCGGCAATCATGACCAGTGTCGCCGTTGTGATCAGGACAGAGCGCGGCATCAGCCCATCGCCGTGACCAGTTCGCGGCCCACCAGCATGCGCCGGATTTCCGACGTGCCGGCTCCGATCTCCATCAGCTTGGCGTCGCGGAACAGGCGGGCAACGGGTGCGTCGTTCAGGAACCCGGCACCCCCCATGGCCTGCACCGCCTGATGGGCCTGCTTCATCGCCTCTTCGGACGCATAAAGACAGCAGGCCGCCGCATCCTGCCGGGTCACATCCCCACGGTCACAGGCCTTCGCAACCTCGTAGACATAGGCGCGCGCCGAGTTCATGGCCGTATACATATCGGCGATCTTGCCTTGCATCAGTTGGAAAGAGCCAATGGGTTTGCCGAATTGCTTGCGCTCGGCCATGTACGGCATGATCTCGTCCAGACAGGCGGCCATGATCCCGAGGCCGATCCCCGCCAGCACGACGCGCTCATAGTCCAGTCCAGACATCAGAACAGCGACGCCGCGCCCCTCCTCGCCCAACACGTTGTCAAATGGCACTTCGACATCGTCAAAGATCAGCTCCGCCGTGTTCGATCCGCGCATACCAAGCTTGTCGAAATGGGGCGAGGTCGAAAATCCTGTCATCGACTTTTCGATCAGAAAGGCGGTGATCCCGCGCGACCCTGCATCCCTGTCCGTCTTGGCATAGACCACCAGAGTTTCGGCATCCGGGCCATTGGTGATCCAGTACTTGTTGCCGTTCAGGATATAGCGGTCATTGCGTTTTTCGGCCCCCAGCGTCATCGACACGACGTCCGATCCGGCACCGGCCTCGGACATTGCGAGGGCGCCGACGTGTTTGCCGCTCACCAGATCGGGCAGGTATTTCGCCCGTTGCTCCGGCGTGCCGTTCAACTTGATCTGGTTCACGCACAGGTTCGAATGCGCCCCATAGCTGAGCGAGACCGAGGCGCTGGCGCGCGCGACTTCCTCAACCGCCACCGTGTGTGCAAGGTACGACATGTCCGCGCCGCCGTATTCTTCCGGCACCGTAATGCCCAGCAGACCCAACTCGCCCATCTCGGTCCACAGTTCGGAGGGAAAGCTGTTCGATCTGTCAACCTCAGCCGCCATCGGCTTGACCCGGTCCTGGGCCCAGCGGTGCACCATATCGCGCAGCGCGTTTACATCTTCGCCCAGATCAAACTGCATGGAATGGGTGAACATGGGTGCCTCCGGCCATTATTGAACACTTGTTCATTAATAGGGAGAAAAATTCCCTTTGTCGAGCATTTTGACAAGGCCGATTGATCGTTGATCCGGAAAGACGGCGTCAGGCCGCCTGATAGACGGCCGAAACCTCGGCCCGGATGATCCGCGCGATCATCGCGCAATCCTCAAGGCTGAAGGTCAGAGGCACGCGCATGTCCACAATGCCCGCCAGAATGCGGTCACTGGCGGCCATGGGTGTCGACGGCGCATAGCGCCAGCTGTCATACCGGCTGGTAAAGGCTGCGGGCTCGCGCGCGCCAAACCATTTCAATTCGACCCCGCGTGCAGCACATCGTGCAACGACCTCTTGCACAGCCCCGCCTGCCCAATCCAGCAACAGAAACTGGATCGACGATCCGACAATGGTTTCCTTGGCATGACGTTCAACGATGGCGAGGCCGGGCGTGTCCCGCAGCCCCTGCTCCAACGCGTAATACCGCTCATTCCAACGCCCGCATTGGGTTGCAAGATCCTGCACTTGCGGGCGCAGGATCGCGGCGCGCAGGTTGTCCATCCGGCCCGAGATGTTGGGGGTGGTGTATTTGAGTTCGGCAAAGGCCTCTTTGGGCGGGGCGGCAAGGTGGCGTTCGAACAACATGTAGCTTCCCGAAAGCATGACAGCCGTCGCCGCCAGATGCGGATCGTCCGTCACCAGGAAACCGCCCTCGCCCGAGTTCACATGCTTGTAGGTCTGGCAGGAATAGCACCCGATGGCCCCCTGCCGACCGGACGGCACGCCGTCCCACGCAGCACCCATCGTGTGGGCGCAATCCTCGATCACGACAACGCCCGCCGCGTCACACATCGCCATCAGGCGATCCATGTCACAGATGTGGCCACGCATATGGCTCAGCAGCAGAACGCGCGCCTGATCCAGCTTGGCTTCGAGGTCATCAAGATCGATTGTGAGGGCTTCCGTGACGCCGACAAAGACCGGGACCGCCCCGACGGACGCAATTGCACCGGGCACCGGGGCCAGTGTGAACGCGTTGCTCAGAACCTTGTCGCCCGGCTGCACGCCCACGGCGCGCAAGGCCGTGCCCATGGCATAGCCACCGGATGCCACGGCAAGACAGTATTTCGCACCGACCGCGGCCGCGAATTCCTGTTCCAGCAGCGCCGTGTGCGAAATCTCGTTCTTGGCGGTATTGTAGCGGTGCAAGCGTCCGTGCCGCAGAACGTCCAAAGCCGCCGCGATGCCCACTTCGGGAATCGGTTCCTGCTGGGTGAAACTTCCGGTGAATATCTCTGTCATGGGTCAAGTCTTGGGGGCACGCCGCAACCGCGTCAAGAGACGACGCGTGCATTCCAAACACTGAAATCACAGCTTTGACGATCAGCGCGGCAACAGGGCCGCAGCCACCGCAGGCAACGCAGCAAAATCATCCAGCAAGGCGTCAGGTTCCAGCGCTGACATATCCCCGCCTGCCGGGCCAAAGGTCACCAGAACCGATGGCACGCCGGCGGCCTTGGCCGTGTTGCGGTCCGTGTCGCTGTCACCGATCAGAATGCACGCCTTTGGATCACTGCCGAGGCGCCGCGTGGCCTCGAACAAGGGCGCAGGGTCAGGTTTGCGGACTGGCAGGGTATCTGCACCCACGAGACTGCCAAACGCATCGCGCACACCCAGATCGCGCAGCAATTGATCCGCCAACCGCTCGGGCTTGTTGGTGCAGATGCCCACCCCATAGCCTTGCGATTTCAGCACTTCGACGGCATCCATCGCCCCGTCATACATCCTTGTATGCACCGAGATTGCGCCGCCATAGGCTTCGAGCAACATGCCGTAGTAACGATCCACGATGGCGTCATCCAGTTGATCGACGCGCATCAGACCGGCACGCAGCATTGCCCGCCCGCCGCGCAATGCGATGCCCGCATCGTCTGCCCCCAGCACATCGCCCAGTCCCATGTGGCGAAAGCAGTGATTGGCCGCCGCCAACAAATCGCCGCTTGTATCGGCCAAAGTGCCGTCCAGATCGAAAATCACCGCTGTCATATCTGCCCCCGTGCAAGGCGCAAACGGTGATGAACCGCCGTTTCGTCCGCGCACTGCGTTCATGTTTGATGTTCCACCTGCTTGCGCATGGCCCCCCAGCGGATAAACAGGGGACAACAAAAAAACAAAGAGAAACCGCATGAGCGTTGCACTTATCATTCTCGC
>CAYGQZ010000131.1:0-5749 GCA_964352055.1 uncultured Rhodobacterales bacterium | reverse complement strand
GGGACAACAAAAAAACAAAGAGAAACCGCATGAGCGTTGCACTTATCATTCTCGCGGCAGGCCAGGGCACACGAATGAACTCGGATCTGCCCAAGGTTTTGCATCCTATTGCAGGCGCACCGATGCTGCATCATGCGATGGCGGCAGGCACGGCCCTCGATCCCGCGCATATCGTGGTAGTCACAGGCTTTGGCGCGGATCAGGTCACCGCGTCCGCCCTTGCCTTTGATCCGACCGCCAAAGTGGTACTGCAGGAGGAGCAGCTTGGCACAGGGCATGCGGCAGCGGCGGCGAGAAGCGCGCTGACAGGGTTCGACGGTCTGGCCATCGTGCTTTTTGGCGACACGCCGTTCCTGAGTTCGGACACGCTTGAGGCCATCGTCAGCAGCACAGCCGACGTCACGGTTCTGGGGTTTGAACCCGCGGATCCCGCCCGCTATGGCCGCCTTGTCATGGCGGGTGACCAGCTGGAACGCATTGTTGAATACAAGGACGCCTCTGACGCGGAACGGGACATTGGCCTGTGCAATTCAGGTGTATTGGCCGCCCCTGCCCCCTTGCTTTTCGAGCTGATCGACAAGCTCGACACCAACAACGCCCAAGGGGAGTATTATCTGACCGACCTGCCGCGCCTCGCGCGGGCTCAGGGACTGAACGTGTCAGTGGTGACCTGTGACGAATCCGAAACGCTTGGCATCAACTCGCGCGCAGAACTGGCTGCGGCCGACGCACAGTTTCAAGCAGCGGCGCGTGCGTCATTGATGGAGGATGGCGTCACGCTGGTCGCACCAGACACGGTCTATGTGGCACGTGACACGATCATCGGTCGCGATGCGTTGATCGAGCCGAACGTGGTCTTTGGCCCGGGCGTCACCGTCGAATCCGGTGCCACCATCCGCGCGTTTTCGCACCTTGAAGGCTGCCATGTGTCGCGCGGCGCCATCATTGGCCCCTATGCCCGGTTGCGCCCGGGGACCGAGGTGGACGAGGACGTGCGCATCGGAAATTTCGTCGAGGTCAAGAACGCGACGGTTGCCACCGGGGCGAAAGTCAATCACCTGAGCTATATCGGGGATGCGTCGGTGGGCGAGCATGCAAACATCGGCGCCGGTACGATCACCTGCAACTATGACGGCGTGATGAAACACAGAACCGAGATCGGCGCGCGCGCCTTTATCGGCTCCAACACCATGCTGGTGGCCCCGGTTTCCGTCGGGGATGAGGCGATGACCGGATCGGGCTCGGTCATCACATCGGATGTCGAGGCGGGCGCGCTGGCGATTGCCCGCGCAGCGCAGGTCGAAAAACCGGGCATGGCCCGCAAATTGTTCGAAATCTTGCGGGCCCGAAAGGCCAAACAAAGCAGAGGCAGCTGAGATGTGTGGAATCGTTGGAATTCTGGGCAATCACGAAGCCGCGCCCAATCTGGTCGCCGCCCTCAAACGCCTCGAATATCGCGGCTATGACAGTGCAGGCATTGCAACGGTGAACGCAGGCGTGCTGGATCGGCGCCGCGCGGTTGGCAAATTGGCCAACCTCAACGATGTGCTGGTCCATCACCCGCTGGCGGGCAAGGCAGGGATCGGCCACACACGCTGGGCGACACATGGCGCGCCAACCGTGTCCAATGCGCACCCGCATCAGGCCCAGAACGTGGCCGTCGTCCACAACGGCATCATCGAGAATTTTCGCGACCTGCGCGCAGCTTTGTCCGAGGCTGGAATTGCCTACGAGACCGAAACGGATACCGAAACGGTGGCGCTGATGACCCAACACCACCTGAATCAGGGCCTTGACCCGGTTGCGGCGGCTTTTGCAACAGTCGACAAGCTGAAAGGGGCTTTTGCCCTCGCCTTCCTGTTTCAGGGTCACGATGATCTGATTGTTGCTGCCCGCCTTGGTCCGCCGCTTGCCATTGGCCATGGCGACGGCGAGATGTTTGTGGGCTCGGACGCGATCGCCTTGGCCAGCCTCACGGACCGGATCACCTATCTTGAGGATGGGGACCGGGCCGTCGTGACCCGCGCGGGCGTCGAGATCAGGGATGCGCATGGCGCGCTGGCCAATCGCGCCATGCGCCGGATCGAGATTGACGCGAGCCAGGTGGACAAGGCCGGGCACAAGCACTTCATGGCCAAGGAGATCGCTGAACAGCCTGCAGTTCTGGCCAACACCCTCAAGCACTACCTGACCACGGACGGTGAGATCGAACTGCCTGATCCGGGCATCGACTTCACCGCCTTTGATCGCGTGACGATGGTCGCTTGCGGGACGGCGTTTTATGCCTGCATGACCGCGAAATACTGGTTCGAACGCATTGCCCGCATACCTGTCGAGATCGATGTCGCCTCGGAGTATCGCTACCGCGAACCGCCCATCCCGGGGCGTACGCTGGCCCTTTTTGTGAGCCAGTCCGGAGAGACGGCGGACACTCTGGCGGCGTTGCGCTATTGCGAGGGCAAGGCCGACCGGATCGTCTGCGTTGTAAACGTGCCTGAAAGCTCGATCGCGCGGGAGAGCGATCTGGTTTTGCCGATCCATGCGGGCGTGGAGGTTGGGGTCGCATCCACCAAAGCGTTCACCTGCCAATTGACGGTATTGCTGATGCTGGCGCTGAAGGCAGCGGAAGCACGCGGCGAGATTGATGACCAAACCCGCGCCGATCATGTGGCCGCATTGCGCGGCCTGCCTGCATTGATCAATCTTGGACTTGAACAAAGCCCACAGATCCAGACCACCGCACGCAAGCTGTCGGAGGCGCGTGATGTCCTTTTCCTGGGGCGGGGCATCATGTATCCTCTGGCACTTGAAGGGGCGCTGAAATTAAAGGAAATCAGCTATATACACGCCGAAGCTTATGCATCCGGAGAACTCAAGCACGGCCCGATTGCGCTCATCGACAAACACGTGCCTGTTGTTGTGATGGCGCCAAACGATCCGCTCTTTGACAAAACCGTTTCGAATATGCAGGAAGTGATGGCGCGCAAGGGCAAGGTTGTCCTGATTTCCGGTGCAGATGGATTGGACGCAGCCGGTGATGGTGTTTGGGATCAAATCGAAATGCCGGTTTGTGCGGATGTGATTGCGCCCATCCTTTATGCTGTGCCCGCGCAATTATTGGCCTATCACACAGCCGTGGCAAAGGGGACGGACGTGGATCAACCGCGCAATCTGGCCAAATCGGTCACAGTGGAATGATGGACCGGGTTTCTTATCCAATCGGATGTGTGACATGACCCCCGAGCATGCCTTGGACGCGATCAGAGCGCATGCCAATCCAGAACGCGCCGAAGGTGCCAAAGCCTATCACAAGGCGGACCGGCTTTATCTTGGGGTCGCGAACCCGGTACTCAATGAGCTGACAAAATCATGGCGACCAACACTGGATGTGCCAGAACGCGTGGCCTTCGCCCGCGGTTTGTGGGCCACCGACATCTTTGAAGCGCGACTGGCCGCAGCCAAGCTCCTGACGCAGGCAAGGATCAAACCGGACGCAGAAGTATGGGATTTGATCTCCACATGGGTCACCGATTTTGACAGTTGGGCCATTGCGGATCATGCTTGCATGGCGGGACAAAAACGGCTGGTCGCAGACCCGACACGGCTGGATGACGTAGAAACATGGGTGACCTCAGAGCATATGTGGACCCGCCGTGCTGCCCTTGTCATCACCTTGCCCTGGACCAAGCAGAACTTTCCAAAACCCGAGGAGATCGTGGCGCGGGACCGTATTTTGGAATGGGCAGCACGCTTTGTCTCCGACCGGCAATGGTTCATCCAGAAGGCGATTGCCTGTTGGATCCGCGACCTGAGCAAACACGATGCCCCACGGGCACAAGCATTCTTGGCCAAACATGGGGCCAACATGAAGCCTTTTGCAGCCAAGGAAGCGGCCAAATACCTCAAGACGATTTGAATGCGCGGATATCAATAGGATATCCGGCTGCTTTCCGAGACGGAAAGCAGTGTCGTTCTGTACGCATCCAGAAACAAGCTTTGATGCCGCAGACCGGAAACCGATACGGTTTCCGAACCGTTTTCCGTATCGGAAAACGGTGGCTCAAATGCCTGCGCGCACTTCGATTTCAGGCAAATCTGTCAAAGACGCACCCAAAGCCTGCATGGCCTGCAACGACAATCGGCTCCCAGCCGTCGTGGGGCCGCCAATGGGGATGAGGGTCACCGCGGTGCTGCGTCCTGTCACCGTATAGGTGACCCGACCCGGCCCTTCAACCGAAACCAAAGGCGTTTTCAGCCACAGACCCGGTTCTGATGCGTTACCCAGAGACGCAATCGTGCGACCCAGTGGACCAACCAGCTTTTGATACGGGGCCGCCTCCTCCTGAGAGGGCACCAATGCCCCACCATCTGCATCAGCATTTGCCCCCTCAACGACACTTTCGCTGCCACCCGGTGGTTCTGTGTTCACATACGACGGATTTGGCATCAGATCGCAGCCCGCCGACAGAAGTGGAATGATCAAAAGACGTCGCATGGAATCACCATACTCCGCTCAATTTCACGTGCAATGCCTCTTGCAGCGAACGCCGCGCATGCATACCAATTGATGCATGACAGCTCCTTTGATCGACCCGTTCCAACGCGCCATCAACTACCTGCGCGTCTCCGTAACTGACCGTTGCGATTTTCGCTGTGTCTATTGCATGTCCGAAAACATGACTTTTCTACCCAAGAAAGAGTTGCTGACCCTCGAAGAACTGGACCGCCTGTGTTCAAGCTTCGTGCGTCTGGGCGTGGAAAAGCTGCGGATTACGGGTGGTGAGCCCCTCGTGCGTCGGGACATCATGACGTTCTTCAAATCCATGGGGCGGCATCTTGAGACCGGCGCGCTCAAGGAATTGACTGTCACCACCAATGGCAGTCAGCTTGAGCGCTTTGCGAGCGACCTTCATGCAGCAGGTGTCCGACGTATCAATATCTCGCTTGATACGCTGGATGAGAAGAAATTCGCCGACATCACGCGCTGGGGTCGGCTGCCACAGGTCTTGCGCGGCATTGACGCGGCATTGGCGGCGGGCCTCAAGGTCAAGATCAACGCCGTGGCTCTGAAAGGCTTCAACGAAGACGAATTGCCCGCAATCACCCGATGGTGCGCAGAGCGCGGCATGGACCTGACCTGGATCGAGGTCATGCCAATGGGCGACCTTGGCAACGAAGATCGGCTGGGGCAGTACTGGTCCCTCAAGGACGTGCAAGCCAGATACGCGGAAAGGTACACAGTCACGGAACTGACCGAACGGACCGGCGGACCGGCGCGCTATGTCCGCCTCGAAGAGACCGGGCAAAAGATCGGGTTCATCACCCCGCTCAGCCATAATTTCTGCGAAAGCTGCAATCGGGTCCGCGTGACCTGCACCGGAGAAATCTACATGTGTCTGGGTCAGGAAGACATGGCTGACCTGCGCGCCCCGCTCCGGTCTTCAGAAACCGATGGCCCGCTGGAGGACGCCATTCGCGCGGCCATTGCTCTCAAACCCAAAGGCCACGATTTCGATTACTCCCGCCAGCGCCTCGGCGGTCAGATGCCACGCCATATGAGCCATACGGGCGGCTAATTCCGTGCGGCCTCCGGCCCTTTTCCGAGTGTACCAATGCGCGACGGCTCTGGCGCTTCCTTTTGTTGCGCGCAGGTCCATCAACACCTTGCGCAAGGCCGGGGTACCAGTCCACCGGGCCCATGAGCGTTTGGGACATGCAACGCGCCCCAGGCGCCTTGGCCCCCTGATCT
>CAYGQZ010000130.1:0-11359 GCA_964352055.1 uncultured Rhodobacterales bacterium | reverse complement strand
GAAATCTTTGATTTCTACCGCTCGCTCGGGATCAACCTGAAACAGCTTTATGGCCAGACCGAAGCGACCGTGTTCATCACCGCACAGCCGGACGGCGAAGTGCGGTCCGATACGGTGGGTGTTCAGTGTCCGGGGGTCGAGTTGAGGATTTCGGACAATGGCGAGGTGTTTTATCGCTCGCCCGGCGTTTTTGTGGAGTATTACAAGAACCCCGAAAGCACCGCCGACACCAAGGACCCGGAGGGCTGGGTGGCCACGGGTGACGCCGGGTTCATTGAACCCGACACCGGTCATTTGCGGATCATCGACCGGGCCAAAGATGTTGGCAAGATGGCGGACGGGTCGCTCTTTGCGCCGAAATATGTTGAAAACAAACTGAAATTCTTTCCCAACATTCTGGAGGCGGTGGTCTTTGGCAATGGTCGTGCGGAATGCACCGCGTTCATCAACATTGATCTGACGGCGGTGGGGAACTGGGCCGAGCGCAACAATATCGGCTATGCGTCCTATCAGGAACTGGCGCAGCATCCGCAGGTCTTGTCCACGATCAAGGGGCATCTGGGAGAGGTGAACGCTTCTGTCGCTGAGGATGAAATGCTGTCGGGCTGTCAGGTCCACCGGTTTGTTGTTCTGCACAAGGAACTGGATGCAGATGATGGCGAGTTAACCCGGACCCGCAAGGTGCGTCGCCGGATCATCGAGGAAAAGTACGCTGATATCATCACGGCACTTTATGACGGATCATCCCAGGTCTCGACCACAACCGAAGTGACGTATGAGGACGGACGCAAAGGGTCGATCTCGGCCACGTTGACGGTGTGTGACGCGGATGTTGTGCCCGTGCAAACGAAGATGGCGGCGGAGTGATGATGGGACGACGCTCGGCTTTGCCTTCGCCCCGCCCACCATCCCATATGTCCCTGCGGGAATTGAGTATTTGTTGAACAATGAAGGGCCGGACCTGATGCTGGATCAGACCGAAGGTTATGTCACTGCGGACGGCCGTCAGATTGGCCCTGTCGTGATGGAGATGAAGAACATTACCCTGCGTTTTGGAGGGGTTGAGGCGATCAAGGATATTTCTTTTGATATCCGCGAGGGTGAGATCCGGGCGATTATCGGGCCGAACGGGGCCGGAAAATCCTCGATGCTGAATGTCATTTCGGGCTTTTATGTTCCGCAGGAGGGCCAGGTCTTTTACAAGGGCAAGCCGCGGCCGCAGATGAAGCCCTATGAGGTGGCGCGCCAGGGTATTGCACGGACGTTTCAGAACATCGCCTTGTTCGAAGGGATGTCGGTGCTGGACAATGTGATGACAGGCCGCTTGACCCGTATGAAATCTGGCTTGTTTTCTCAGGCCTTGTGGCTCGGCAAGGCCGAGGCCGAAGAGACAGCGAACCGGGAAGTTGCTGAAAAGATTATTGATTTTCTCGAAATTCAGGCCATCCGAAAGACGCCTGTCTCGCGCTTGCCTTATGGGTTGAAGAAGCGTGTGGAACTGGCCCGCGCCCTTGTCGCGGAGCCGTCGCTGTTGTTGCTGGACGAGCCGATGGCGGGGATGAACGTCGAGGAGAAAGAGGACATGAGTCGCTTTATCCTCGACGTGAATGACGAATTTGGCACCACGATTGCCCTGATCGAGCATGATATGGGCGTGGTCATGGACCTGAGCGACAGGGTGGTCGTGATGGATTATGGCAAGAAGATCGGCGACGGGACACCGGATGAAGTGCGCGGAAATCCGGACGTGATTGATGCCTATCTTGGCGTGGCGCATGATTGATGTTTGTCAGTCCTCCGTAGGTGCGCGTCCCGAACACGCGTTGTGCATCATGCGCGCATCGGCACCGCGCGCTGGGACAACAGCCGGTCTGACCGCGCCGTGCCGTAAGGGTCGTGTGATCGGAACAACGTTCAAGTGGAAACTGGTTTTTCAAGGGCCGACGCGGTTGCGCCTGTCCTGTCGGCTGTCACGCGATCACACGCGTGACCTGATGCAAGTGGGAGTGAAGTGATGCCTGATACGCTGCTTTTCGGCATGGAAGTGTTTCTGAACGGGCTGATGGCCGGGGTGCTGTATGCGCTGGTGGCCCTTGGCTTTGTACTGATTTACAAGGCCTCCGGTATCTTCAACTTTGCCCAGGGCGTCATGGCGCTGTTTGCGGCCATGACCCTTTATGGGATCATCAACGGGAAGGTGCCTTTTGCGCATCTGATCAACGCGATCTTCGGCACGGACGTTCATGAATTTGGATGGAAGGTTCCCGTGGTACTGGCAATCGTGCTCACCATCGGGGTGATGGTGCTGTTCAGTTACCTCGTGCAGCGGTTCATCTTTCGCTATCTGGTGGGGCAGGAGCCGATCATTCTGTTCATGGCCACAATCGGGCTGGCCTATTTCCTTGAAGGCGTTGGCGATTTGATGTGGGGATCCGACATCAAGGCGCTGGAGGTCGGCATTCCGCAGGGCATCAACGAGACGATTGATGCCGTGACCTTTGGCTGGTTCGGCTACGGCTTCTTTATCGACAATCTCGACATCGTTGCCAGCGTGGTGGCGATCATTCTGGTGATCAGTCTGGTGATGTTTGCGCAATACACCAAGCAGGGTCGCGCGATGCGGGCTGTGGCGGATGACCATCAGGCGGCCTTGTCCGTCGGAGTTTCGCTGAACTTCATCTGGATTCTGGTTTGGTCTCTGGCAGGTTTCGTGGCCCTTGTGGCGGGCATCATGTGGGGGGCCAAGTCAGGGGTTCAGTTCTCGTTGAGCCTGATCGCGCTGAAGGCGTTGCCGGTTCTGATGCTGGGTGGCTTTACCTCGATCCCCGGCGCGATTGTCGGCGGTCTGATCATTGGTGTGGGCGAGAAGCTGTTTGAGTTCCTGATCGGACAGCCCTTCCTTGGCGGTGCGACAGAGAATTGGTTTGCCTATGTGCTGGCGCTGATCTTTCTTGTGTTTCGCCCACAGGGCCTCTTTGGGGAGAAGATCATTGAGCGTGTGTGATCCGTTTGGCCGCGTTGGTCGTTGCCCAACGACGCTCGCCCGCTTGGCGCCTGCACTGTCTTATCCGTCAAGCTGTCGGAAGAGCATGACCGTACAGGCGGCAAGCACCGTGATGGCCAGCGTGGCCGACAGCATGATGTCGCGGGTCAACACCAACGTGATGCCGCTGCACACAGTCAGAATGAACGCGCAGAGTAGAAGGGCCTGCCCGATGCCAGGCCGCTTGGCGCGGATTGCCTGGCGCGCTGGCACTTCGATCGGTGTCACGTCCAGCACATCGGGCACCGCATCCATCAGCCGTGCCTTGCGCTCTGCCAGTTCGGCAGAGGTGAGTTCGCCGCGCGCGTGCGCGGCATCCAGACGACGCATGTCGTCGAGAATTGCAGTCATGGATCCCACTCCGATTTCCCGCGTCCAATGTGGCGGGGAAACTGGGGCGAACTGTGGCGAAACAGGGAAACCTTACATGATGGTTAAAGCGATACACGTCGCGCAAAACGGCAAGGGAGCCTGAGATGTTCTATCGTGAAGCAGGCGATTTTTCGACGACTTATCCGCAGGATAGCCAGACGTTCCCGATCAAGTTCGACCGTTATCGGTATTATTTTGTTCTGGTCATTGCGGTTCTGGTCCTGCCGTTTTTCATGACGGATTATCTGGTCAATTCGATCTTTCTGCCCTTTCTGATTTATGCGATCGCCGCCATCGGCTTGAATATTCTGACCGGCTATTGCGGGCAGGTGAGTCTGGGCACCGGGGGCTTCATGGCTGTGGGCGCCTATGCCTGTTACAAGCTGATGACCGCCTTTCCGGATGTGAGCATCTTTATCCATGTCATCCTTGCGGGTGGGATCACGGCTGCCGTGGGCACCGCATTCGGGCTGCCGTCGCTGCGCATCAAGGGGTTTTATCTGGCTGTGGCAACACTGGCAGCACAGTTCTTTCTGGTATGGATGTTCAACAAGGTCAGCTGGTTCTACAACTACTCCGCCTCGGGCCAGATCAACGCGCCGGAGCGGACCATCTTTGGCATTGCCGTGACCGGCGCCAACACCGAAGCCTGGGCCACCTATCTGTTCTGTCTTGTATTCACGATCCTGTCGGCGGTCATTGCGCGCAACCTGACCCGCGGGTCGATGGGGCGTCAGTGGATGGCAATCCGGGATATGGACATTGCCGCCGAAATCATAGGGGTGAACCCGCTGAAGGCGAAACTGACCGCCTTTGCCGTGTCATCCTTTTTCGTGGGCATTTCGGGGGCTTTGTTCTTTGCGGTCTATCTGGGGGCTGTCGAGGTCGGCGAGGTCTTTGGCATCCAGAAGTCCTTTATCGTGCTCTTCATGATCATCATTGGCGGGCTTGGCAGTATCTTTGGGTCGTTTGCGGGGGCTGCCTTTCTCGTGGTGCTGCCGGTGCTTCTGAAGCTGGTTGGCGTGGACCTTCTGGGGTGGCCCACAGATATTGTGGCGCACTTCAATCTGGTCATCGTGGGTGGCTTGATTATTGTGTTTCTGATTGCCGAGCCACATGGCCTGGCACAGCTTTGGCGTCTGGCCAAGGAAAAACTGAGATTGTGGCCGTTCCCGCACTGACGGGGTGGTCACCAAGAATGGCGGAGTGAACTCCGCCTTACGGATGGGCCGAAAGGCCTGCGCATCGGAATAACCAAAGGGAGGAACCCCGATGAAGATGAAACTGGCAACCTGGGCCACGGCGGCCATGATGGCCGCGAGCCCTGTGATGGCGGACCTTGTGTTCCCGTCCATGAGCTATCGTACCGGACCATTTGCAGCGGGTGGCATTCCGTTTGCGGATGGTTATGCGGATTACTTCACCTTGCTGAACGAACGCGATGGCGGCATTGGCGGCGTGAAGGTCAGCGTGCCTGAGTGCGAGACCGGCTATAACACCGAGAAGGGTGTGGAATGCTATGAGAGCCTCAAGCCACTGAACCCACTGGTTCTGCAGCCGCTGTCAACGGGGATCACCTATCAGATCATTCCGAAATCCATCGTGGACGACATCCCGGTCCACACCATGGGTTACGGTCGGACCTCGGCCAAGAACGGCGGCGTGTTCAGCCACACCTTCAACTATCCCGCCAACTATTGGGATGGTGCCTCCGGTGTTGTGAATTACCTGCTGGAAATCAACAACGGCGATATCAGCGGCAAAAAGCTGGCGCTGGTTTATCACAACTCGGCCTACGGCAAGGAGCCGATCCGGACGCTGGAAGCGCTCGCCGAAAAGCATGGCTTCGAGTTGATGACGCTTGCGGTGGATCACCCTGGTCAGGAGCAAAAATCGCAGTGGTTGCAAATTCGCCAGCAACGCCCCGATTATGTCACCATGTGGGGCTGGGGCATCATGAACCAGGTTGCCATTCAGGAAGCGGCCAACATCCGTTTCCCGATGGAGAACTTCATTGGAGTCTGGTGGGCCGGCGCCCAGCATGACGTATTGCCTGCAGGCGATGCAGCCAATGGTTACAAGGCAATCACCTTCCACGCGGTTGGCGATGACTATCCTGTTTTCGACGACATCAAGACATATGTCGTCGACAAGGGTCTGGCTGCCGGTGCTGGCGATCAGATCGGCACAGTGCTGTACAACCGAGGCGTTTACGCTGCCATGCTTGCCGCTGAAGCGGCCAAGGATGCGCAAGCGGCCAATGGTGTGACCGACATCACCGGCGGCATGATGCGCGAAGCCATGGAAAACCTGAACATCACCGAAGCCCGCATGGCGGATCTGGGCATGCCCAACTTTGGCCCCGAGTTTCAGGTGAGCTGCGACAACCACGGTGGCAATGGCCTTGTTGGGGTGGCCCAGTGGGATGCGACCGCGCAGGAATGGAACTTGATCTCGGACTTCAAACAGTCTGATCAGGAGCTGATCGCGCCGCTGGTCAAGGAAGATTCCGAAGCCTTTGCGGCGGAAAACAACATCACGCCGCGCTGCTAAGCACTTTTGCCCCCGGCGACCCTTTGGGTTGCCGGGGATCATTTGAGTATTTTTGGAACAATGAAGGTGTGAGCCATGCTGGATGCGCAGGTGAAGGCAGAGACCGTTCTGGAGGTCAACAATATCGAGGTGATCTACAATCACGTGATCCTCGTGTTGAAGGGCGTCAGTCTCAAGGTGCCAAAGGGTGGCATCACGGCTTTGCTGGGCGGCAACGGTGCGGGCAAGACCACCACCTTGAAAGCCATTTCCGGTCTGCTGGCCAGTGAACGCGGTGAGGTGACCAAGGGGTCGATCCTGTATCACGGGGCCAACGTGACCGAGAAGGGCCCGGCCGAGCTTGTGAAAGCTGGAGTGGTTCAGGTGATGGAAGGCCGTCACTGTTTCGAGCATCTGACCGTCGAGGAAAACCTGATGACCGGTGCCTATACCCGGACCGATGGCAAGGGCGCTGTGAGCGCTGATCTTGAGATGGTCTATTCCTATTTTCCACGCTTACGCGAGCGGCGCAAATCGCAGGCGGGCTATACGTCCGGCGGCGAACAGCAGATGTGCGCCATCGGCCGCGCCCTCATGAGCCGTCCTGAGACCATTTTGCTGGATGAGCCGTCGATGGGCCTCGCTCCGCAACTGGTCGAGCAGATCTTTGGCATCGTGAAATCCGTGAACGAGAACGAGGGCGTGACCTTTCTGCTGGCCGAGCAGAATACAAACGCGGCCCTGCGCTTTGCCCATTACGGATACATTCTGGAAAGTGGTCGCGTTGTCATGGATGGCCCGGCTGCCGAGTTGCGCGAGAACCCGGATGTGAAGGAATTCTACCTCGGGATGTCTGACGAGGGCCGCAAGTCGTTTCGTGATGTGCGATCCTATCGCCGTCGCAAGCGTTGGTTGAGCTGAGTGAAATTGAACATCGGAGTGCGTGATATGAAAAGTGTCCTAACGGCTTGTCTACTGATCGTGATGGCGGGTGCCGCCTGGTCACAGGACATCACACGCGAAGAGATCCGTCGCGTGCCGGTGCCCGGTTCTGACACAATGGAAGTTGTGGTGATCCGTCTTGAGGTGCCCGTGGGCGCCACCATTCCCTTGCACACCCATCCCGGGGATGAGCATGCGGTCGTGATCACCGAAACAAGGGCGCAGACCCCCAATGGCAATCTGGTCGAGTTTGCTGTGGGCACCCCTTTGTTTTTCCCCGAAGGGGAAGTCCATGGTGGGCTGACCAATGTGGGCGATGCCCCCATGGTCGCGATCACGACCACTGTGGTGCGCAAGGGAGAACCCTTTGTGGTTCTGGTGAACTGAACGACGCGGTACCGGCTGCGGTGCAATTTGGGAATGTATTGGGTGCACGCAGTTGCACCTGACAAACAAGGTCTGCAAGAGATCAGGGCGGTGAAAGCGATGGGCGACAAGCAATATTTCGACGCGTTGGAAATACGCAGTTCGGATGCACGTGAGGCTGACCAGTTCGCGGCCCTGCGTGCCCGATTGGCCGAAATTGCCGACACCATGGACAACTGCCTTGATGTGTCTGGTATTCACAGCATTGCGGATCTTCCGAAACTGCCTGTTCTGCGCAAATCGGACCTGTCCGAATGGCAGAAGGCCCGCCCCCCATTTGGCGGCATAGCGGTCAAGAACGTCGCCCATATCTTTCAATCCCCCGGCCCGATATACGAGCCCGGCGGCATCACCCATGACTGGTGGCGCATGGGCCGCTTCCTGCATGCGGCGGGCTTCGGGCCCGGTGACATCGTGCAGAACTGTTTCGGCTATCATCTGACGCCTGCTGGCATGATCTTTGAAAGCGGGGCGCGGGCTGTCGGGGCGACGGTATTGCCCGCGGGTACGGGCCAGACCGAGCTTCAGGTGACAGCCGCAAGGGATGTGGGCACCACCGCCTATGCCGGAACGCCGGATTACCTGAAGGTCATTCTGGACAAGGCCGAGGAGATGGGTGTGACCCTGTCCATCACCAAGGCCGCCGTGGGGGGCGGGGCGTTGTTCCCGTCGCTGCGCCAGGAATATGCGGATCGCGGGATTGCCTGTTTGCAGTCCTATGCGACAGCTGACCTGGGCAACATCGCCTATGAGACCCCCGCGATGGAGGGTATGATCGTTGATGAGGGTGTGATCGTCGAGATCGTGACTCCGGGCACAGGCAATCCTGTTGCCTCCGGTGAGGTTGGCGAGGTCGTTGTGACCACCCTGAACCCGGACTATCCGCTGATCCGCTTTGCCACTGGCGACATGAGTGCCGTCTTGCCGGGCCAGAGCCCGTGTGGGCGGACCAATATGCGTATCAAGGGTTGGATGGGGCGCGCGGATCAGACCACCAAGATCAAGGGTATGTTCGTGCGCCCCGAACAGGTGGCTGCGTTGGTCGCCCGTCACGGAGAGGTGGGCCGCGCCCGCGTCATCGCCCGCCGGGATGGCCAGCAGGATGCGATGACAGTAGTGTTGGAAAGCACCGGCGGGGATGAGGCCGCCTATGCGGCCAGTGTGATTGAAACCCTGAAACTGAAGGCTGTGGTCGAGGTTGTGGCACCGGGGAGCTTGCCCAATGATGGGCTCGTCATCGAGGACCAGCGCAGCTACGACTAGCCTGTATGCCTGGCGGACCAGAGGTCCGCCTTACGGTGTCTTTGCCTCGGATATGTCCGCACCGCGGGCGTTTCACCCACCGCTGTGGTTACCCCGGTGCTTTTGTGGTCCGCAGATACGGAAGCACCGTCGTGAACTCGCCGAATTTTTCCTTCGCGTCTTCATTCGATACGCTGGGCGGAATAATGACATCATCGCCGACATTCCAGTTCGCGGGCGTCGCAACGCCATTGCCAATGCTCATCTGCAAGCCGTCCAAAGCGCGCAGGACCTCTGCGAAGTTACGACCAACCGTCATCGGGTAGGTCATGGACAGTTTCAACTGCTTGTCTGGTCCAATGATAAAAACCGAACGAACCGTCGCACTGTCCGCAGGCGTACGCCCATCGGGAAGGTAGGCTTCGGCAGGCAGCATGTCGAACGCCTTGGAGACCTCAAGGCCGCTATCGGCAATGATGGGGAAACCAGCCTTGGCACCTGCGACCTTTTCGATGTCGCCTTTCCACTTCTTGTGTTCTTCCACACCGTCTACGGACACACCAATGACCTTGGTGCCGCGTTTCTCCCACTCGTCCGCCAATTGCGCCACAGCGCCGAACTCGGTTGTGCAGACAGGAGTGAAATCCTTGGGATGGGAGAACAAAATCGCCCAGCTGTCACCCACGAAATCGTGCAGGGAAATCGTGCCGTGATCGGTTTCAACCGTCAGGTCCGGAATGGTGTCATTGATACGCAAGCTCATGGCGATTCTCCGTCGTTAAGATATTCTGTGCCAATCTAGGGGATGAGCCGCATAGATACATCCCCTCTCTTGCCCCCGGCTATTTTGGGTGCCACTGTCCGCGCAAATCAGCTTGACGTCAGGGAGACTTCATCATGCTCGAGAAACGCGATTTCTACATAAACGGCCAATGGGTCAACCCCATTGACGGCACCGATCACCACGTCATTGACCCCTCTACCGAGGAATCGACGGCTATCATATCTCTGGGTGGTGCTGCAGATGCTGATGCCGCAGTCGCCGCCGCAAAGGCAGCCTTCCCCGCCTGGATGTCCACACCTGTAGAAGACCGAATCGCTTTGGTCGAAAAACTGATCGAAGTCTATGAAACCCGCGCCGAGGATATGGCGCAGGCCATGTCCGCAGAGATGGGCGCGCCGATCGACATGTCGCGTTCCCAACAAGTTGGGGCCGGAACTTGGCACCTCAAGAACTTCATTCGCGCGGCAAAGGCGTTCGAGTTCAATCGTCCGCTGAACGACCGTGCAGCAAATGACCGGATCATTTACGAAGCGGTGGGCGTCGCAGCGCTCATCACCCCGTGGAACTGGCCGATGAACCAGGTCACCCTCAAGGTTGGTGCCGCTGCAATCGCGGGCTGTACGATGGTGTTGAAACCGTCCGAGGAATCCCCGCTCAACGCGATGATCTTTGCCGAAATGATGCACGAGGCAGGTTTTCCGGCGGGCGTATTCAATCTGGTCAATGGCGATGGCGCTGGTGTTGGATCGGCATTGTCCGCGCATCCGGATGTGGACATGGTCAGCTTTACGGGGTCGTCCCGTGCCGGTCGCCTGATTTCCAAAAGTGCCGCTGACACGCTCAAGCGCGTTCACCTCGAACTGGGTGGCAAGGGCGCAAATGTCATCTTTGAAGATGCCGACGAAAAGGCCGTAAAGCGCGGCGTCCTGCACATGATGAACAACACCGGCCAGTCGTGCAACGCACCCAGCCGCATGCTGGTGCAGCGCAGCAAATACGACGCTGCCGTGGAAGAGGCCGCAACGATCGCGGGCAAGGTCACCGTCGGCCCGGCCTCGGAAGAAGGTCAGCATATCGGTCCGGTCGTGAACGAAGTGCAATGGAACAAGATTCAGGATCTGATCCAGAAGGGCATAGATGAAGGTGCCAAATTGGTTGCCGGAGGCACTGGCCGCCCCGAAGGCTTCAACAAGGGCTTTTATGTCCGCCCCACGGTTTTTGCAGATGTGAACAATCAAATGACCATCGCGCGCGAGGAAATCTTTGGCCCCGTCCTGTCGATCATACCCTTCGATACCGAGGATGAAGCGGTCGAGATTGCCAATGACACGCCGTATGGGCTGACCAACTACGTTCAGACTCAGGACAGTGCGCGCCTGAACCGTATGGCGCAAAAGCTCCGCTCTGGCATGGTTGAGATGAATGGCATGTCACGCGCTGCAGGTTCGCCCTTTGGCGGGATGAAACAGTCTGGCAACGGGCGTGAAGGTGGAATCTGGGGGATTGAGGACTTCCTTGAGGTCAAGGCCGTTTCGGGATGGGCCGCGGAATAACGTTGCCGAGGGAGGGCGGGTTAAAACCCGCCTTACTGGCCCATGCCTGCGGGTTCAAATCCCTTTTCAATGCGACAGGCTACACTTTTAAGTTTCAGGCTTCCTCCACGAATCTCTTGCTATTGAGGGCCAAGCTGCCTATGTGAACCTTGCGACGTTACCACTATCGATTTTTCTGCTCCTTCCGGCTCAGTCTTACGATCTTGCACTGACCTAGCCGACCTGCCGCATCCCGTGGGCAGTATTTTTAAGGAGAACGACGATGGCTACTGGCACCGTCAAATGGTTTAACACAACAAAAGGCTTCGGCTTTATCGCTCCCGATGGCGGCAGCAAAGACGTGTTCGTGCACATCTCTGCCGTTGAGCGCGCAGGCCTGACCGGCCTGGCCGACAACCAGAAAGTGACTTTCGACATCGAAGCTGGCCGTGATGGCCGCGAAAGCGCGTCGAACATCGCACTGGC
>CAYGQZ010000129.1:8360-11362 GCA_964352055.1 uncultured Rhodobacterales bacterium | reverse complement strand
AGTTGACGATGCGCATGTCAAAGTCTTCACCACCAAGGAACGTGTCGCCGTTGGTGGATTTCACTTCGAACAGGCCGTCGTCGATTTCCAGGATGGTCACGTCGAATGTACCGCCGCCAAGGTCATAGACCGCGATGGTTTGCGTGTTTTCCTTGTCGAGGCCGTAAGCCAGAGCAGCCGCTGTCGGTTCGTTGATGATCCGCAGCACTTCGAGGCCGGCAATCTTGCCCGCGTCCTTGGTGGCCTGACGCTGGGCGTCGTTGAAATAAGCGGGGACGGTGATGACCGCCTGGGTCACGTCTTCGCCGAGATAGCTTTCCGCTGTCTCTTTCATCTTGCCGAGGATGAACGCCGAGATCTGGCTGGGCGAGTATTTTTCGCCACGCGCTTCGACCCATGCGTCGCCATTGCCGCCATCAATCACGTTGAAGGGCAGGTTTTTCTTGTCTTTCGCCAGATCGGCGTCGTCGTTCCGACGTCCAATCAGACGTTTCACACCAAAAATGGTGTTGTCGGGGTTTGTGACGGCTTGCCGTTTGGCGGGTTGTCCGACCAGGCGTTCGCCTTCGGTGAATGCGACGATCGACGGTGTCGTCCGTGCGCCTTCCGCGTTTTCGATCACGCGGGGTTGGCTGCCATCCATGATCGCGATGCAGCTGTTTGTCGTTCCAAGGTCAATACCAATAACTTTGGCCATGTTTTCGATCCCTCATATTTGTTCAAGGCGATGACACGAAGCGACGACCCGTTTCGGCATCGACGCCACGCAATGAATTGCACAGGAATTCCTGCGCGCTGGGCCGTATATAAGGAGGGTCATTTGGCGCTGCAACCACCGGAGCGGAGTCGAAAACGGCAAAATTGCACATAATGGCCAAGGTTTTTGAAAATGCGGGCACAGATACGGGGTTTTGACATCTACAAGGGGTATCTCGCTGCTTCGGCTCAGGCCGCGTTGGTTGAAGATGTCCGCGCGGTAGCGGCTGAGGCCCCGATGTTCTCGCCGCAGACCCCTTACGGCAAGCCAATGTCCGTGCGCATGACCTCTGCAGGTGCGGTGGGGTGGTATGCAGACAAATCGGGTTACAGATACGCGCCGACTCATCCGCGTGGTTCGCCCTGGCCACCGATTCCCGCTGCTGTTTTGACGCTCTGGCATGATCTGACGGGATTGCAGCGTGCGCCCGATTGCTGCCTGATCAACTATTACGGCGAGGGCGCCCGTATGGGCATGCATCAGGATCGCGATGAGGCAGATTTCAAATGGCCGGTGCTGTCGGTGTCCTTGGGCGATTCGGGTTTGTTCCGCATTGGGAACCAGACGCGCGGCGGGAAAACAGAATCGCTGTGGCTGGAGTCGGGCGATGTGGTGGTGATGGGGGGCGACGCGCGGCTGACCTATCACGGGGTAGACCGTATCCGATTCGGATCGTCGTCGCTGTTGCCGAATGGCGGGCGGATCAACCTGACCTGCCGGGTGGTGACCTGAGATCAGCCTTTGACGGCCTCTGCCAATTTGAGGCGCTGGATCTTGCCCGAGGGCCCTTTGGGCAGTTCATCCAGAAAAAAGATCGCATCGGGTGACTTGAAGGCGCCCAACTTTTGGCGACAAGTCTCGATCAGGTCGCTTTCGCGCAATGTTGATCCTTCGGAAACACGTACGGCAGCCTCGACCCGCTCGCCATAAACAGCGCAGGGACGGGCAAAGGCAGCGGCCTCTATAATGTCGGGATGACTGTAGAGCGCCTCGTCGATCTCGCGCGGGGCGATGTTCTCGCCGCCCTTGATAATCAACTCCTTTATGCGTCCCGTGACAAAGACATAGCCGTCCTCGTCCATCTTGCCCAAGTCACCCGTGCGCAGCCAGTCCCCGGCAAAGGTGGCTTGGGTCGCCTCGGGATTGTCGAGGTATTCGAGCATGACATTCGGGCCCTGCACGGCAATCTCGCCTTCGGCATTGCGGGCGCATTCGCTTTGGTCGGGGGCGAGGATGCGGACCTGATTGCCATGAGCCATGCCGGGTGATCCGATCTTGCGCAGGCCGGGGGGCAGTGGGTTCGACAGGATCTGCGCCGCCGTTTCGGTGAGCCCCATTGTCTCGATGATGGGCACGCCAAAGCGGTCCTCGAATGCGCGCTGGGTTTCAACGGCAAGGGCGGACGAGGCAGAGCGGCCAAAGCGCAGCCTTTTAACGCAACCGGCGTCCGGGTTTTCGGCTCCGTGCAACAGGTGGCTGATGATGGTCGGGACCACGGAAAACCATGTGACCTGTGCCTGCGCGGCCTGATGCCAGAACTGGCTGGCGGAAAAGCGGGATACCACGGCCAGCGATCCGCCTGAGACAAGCGAGCCCATGAGGGACACGCACAGACCGTTGATGTGGTAGAGCGGCAGAACGCAAAAGCCCCGGTCCGCAGATGTCAGCGCGTGGGCGATGGCCGTTGTCCATCCGCCTGCCAGAAGGCTTGCGTGCGTGTGCACGACGCCCTTGGGCTTGCCGGTGGTGCCGGAGGTGTACATCAAAAGCGCGTGGTCACTTGCACTGACAGGGTGCAGGGGCGTGTCACTGTCAGATGCTTCTGAAACCACTTTCAGCCCCTCAGGAGCGGCGGACAAATAGAGATCATGTGCGGTCTCATGCACAAAGGCAAAGCGCGCGCGGCTGTGGTCCAGCGCGTAACTTATGGCATCGCGGCCGGCGGCCAGATTGATCATGGTGGTGCGGAACCCGCCATAAAGGACACCGTAAAGGGCGATGATCCCCTCGGGCCCGTTGGGGTGGACGATGGCCACGCTTTCGCCTTTGGCCACGCCCGCGGCGGTCAGCGTTTTGGCAATGGCAATGGCGCCCGAACGCAGCCTCGCCCACTCCAGCGTTGCGCCGGTTTCGGGAAACACCATCGCCACGCCGCCAAGGGCCGCACGATGATCCAGCCAATCGCGCACGGTGCCCGTCGGTGGCGTGTGCGGATCAAAGATCATCCGCCGGTCTCCGCCCAGTA
>CAYGQZ010000129.1:6885-8260 GCA_964352055.1 uncultured Rhodobacterales bacterium | reverse complement strand
GTGCCCGTCGGTGGCGTGTGCGGATCAAAGATCATCCGCCGGTCTCCGCCCAGTAATGCCTGAAGATGTCTTCGACCTTGGGTTCGCGCGCGGGGATTTCGCGCACGATCTTGGTGGTCTGCATGAAATGTCTCCAATGCAGATTGTCATCGATGGAATTGCCGCCCCATGACCCGCAGCCCATGGACAGCGAGAACGGCATCCCGTTGGTGAATGCGCCGCCCGTTGCGAAGGTGTGCGCCTGATTGACGATGACCCGGCTGGTCGGGATGGCGTATGCCAGCGTCATCGGGCGTGTGTCATCGGCGGAGTGGATGCCGACCGAATGGCCAGCGCCCTGATGCAGTTGCACCTTGCGCGTGATCTCGACCGCGTCAGCAAAGTCCTTTGCCCGGTAGACGGTCAGGACACGGCTGAGCTTTTCCCCGGACAGGGGGTGATCCGGGCCGATTCCTGTGGTTTCAACGGCGATGTATTGGGTGTCTGCGGGAACTTCTCCGGTCAGCCCGAGCGCCTCGATCAGTTTGTCCGCATCCTGCGCGATGGCGCCGGGATTGAGGTGGCCTTTGACCCAGAGCTTGTTGATGATGCGGGTGTCGTCGGTGATCAGCGCGCCGCCTACCTTGGCCATTTCAGTGGCGAAGGCGTCATAGATGGCATCTACCACAACAATCGCATTCTCGGATGAACAGGAGGTGGCGTTGTCAAAGGTCTTGGAGGCGGTGATTTTCCGGGCCGCTGCGGCAAGGTCTGCGGTCTCGTCGATGATGACGGTGACATTGCCTGCGCCTACGGCCAGCGCAGGGGTGCCGGAGGTATAGGCGCGGCGGACGTTGTTCTGACTGCCTGTCACCACGATCATGTCCGAGATTTCCAGCAGGCGCTGCGTTTTTTCCTTTGAGCCGCGCCCGGGGATCATCTGGACCAGATCGCGGTCGATGCCGGATTTTTCGAACTCTTCATAGATGTAGCCCAGCAGGGTTTCGCAGGTGGGCACGCCTTTGGGGGAGGGCGACAGGACAATCGCGTTGCCGCATTTGAGCGCGTTGATGATGTTGTTGGCGGGTGTGGCCCCGGGGTTGGTGGAGGGCACTACCGCGCCGATCACACCGATGGGCCGGGCGATCTTGGTCAGGCCGGTGTCGGGGTCATCGCTGATCACGCCGTGGGTCTTGGCGTGCTGGATGTCGCGCATCAGGCCCAGCGTCTTGCGGTGGTTCTTGGTGATCTTGTCGGGCACGTTGCCGAGGCCCGTTGTCTCGACCGCCAGCCTGGCGAGCGCCTCATTGCGGGATGGCTCCATGATGGCCCAGGCCGCTGCGGTCGCCGCCCGATCATAGAGGGCCTGAGAGCCGTTCGCCTCGAACCGCTGTTG
>CAYGQZ010000129.1:3892-6785 GCA_964352055.1 uncultured Rhodobacterales bacterium | reverse complement strand
TGGCGGTCATCTGGGCTATCCTTTGGTTGGTGAAGGGGCGCCGGTACTGCGCCCCCTCGTTTGGTGTCAGAGACCAGCGAGCAATTCTTGCAGGGTCTGCTGCCGTGCTGCCCACATTTCAAGCACTTCGTCGCGGGTCATGATGTGCATGGGGCTGCCACCAGCGGCCATCTTGCCCTGTACGCGGCTGTTTTCGAACATCGCAGGTACCACGGCGGCCAGATGGTCGATGATTGGCTGCGGGGTTCCCTTGGGCACCATAACGCCGCGGAAGTTGACGGACGCATTGTCGATGTCAAAGCCCTGTTCGGCCATCGTTGGCACGTCCTCCATGAAGCTGTTTCGCTCAACGTCAAAGACACCGAGGATCTTGACATTGCCCGCCTCGCGCGCGCGGAAGGCGTCGGAGAGGTTGTTGACGCCACCCAGCACTTCGCCTGCGATGACGGATTTCATGGCACCTGCGCCGCCCGCGTTACTGGGGATGTAGGCCAGTTTGACGCCAGCCGCCTTTTCAAGCTGCAAGGCGGCGATGTGGTGACCCACAAAGAGGCCCGCACCCGAGAACGTCAGGCCGCCGGGGTTTGCCTTGGCATAATCGACAACGTCCTGCATCGAGTTGAACGGGCTGTCTGCGCCAACAACGAACACCGCCGGATCCGCGCCCCAGTTTGCGATGGGCTCAAAACTGTCAGCGGTATAGCTGACGCCGCCTTCGATCGACTGGGCGATGAAGTGAGGGATGTTGTAGGCACCCAGCGTGTAACCGTCCGCCTCGGCCTGCGTGGCCAACCAGTTCCAACCGACGCGACCTCCGGCACCGGGTTTGTTGATGATGGCGATGGGCATGCCCAGCGCGTCTTCGTTCCCGGCGGTCATGGTGACGATGCGGGCCTGAAAGTCTGTCGCCCCGCCCGCGCCATAGCTGACCATCATCATGATCGGCCGGTCGGGGTAGTCGCTGTGCCCGTCTGCAAAGGCCGGGCCGGTTGTTGCCATGAGGGCCAGCGCGGCCCCTGCGATCCATTTTTTCATAGTGGTTCCTCCCTTGGGGGTTTGCTCTGTCGCTGTTGCGATTCAGAAAAAGATCTCTCGCGGGGTGTAGACGTTCAACAGAACCGCGAAGAGGCCGTACATCACCGCCAGAAAGCCGGTGGTGATGATGATGCGTTTGATCCATGTGCGCGGCTCGGCATGCGGCGCGGGATCGTAAAGGCTGAGCAGAATAAAGAATGTGATGGTCGAGGCGGTGTAGAACCCAAGCCCCTTGGCCGCCCAGAAGATATAGATGAGGGCCACGATCAGCCCCGGTGCGATGTTCTTCATCGCTTGGGCGGATAGGCCCGCGCCGACCTTGCTGCGCCCCATGACGGCCTTGCCGAAGGTCCAGAGGGCCAGCACCACAAAGACGGTCGAGATCATGCGCGGAAACAGAAAAGCGGCCGCTGGTTCCTGCGTGTAGCTCACATAGGTCACCCAGATTCCGACGGCGGCCACGACGCCCGAAGCAATAATGTGCTGGTTGCGGGGCAGGTCGGTCATCCCATGATCTCCTCTTTTGAGGTGTAGCGACGGCTGCGCAGCTCCATCCAGAACGAGTATCCGACGGAGGCCACGACGATGGCGATCAGCAACAGGTTCAGCGGTCCGGTAAAGAAGTAACTACCGATGCTGGAGGTCGCGTTGGCGATCATGGACCCTTGGATAAAGTTCGCTTCGGCAATGGGGCCAAGGATCAGGCCAAGCACGAGGGGTGCTGCCGAAAATCCGAACCGTTCAAGGAAATACATGCCTACCCCAAGCGACGCCATGACATAGACATCGCCCATGGAGTTCTGCACCGAATAGCTGCCGAAGACGGCAAGGCCCAGAACGACTGCTGCCATGACCGAATGTGGCACCCGTGCCACGCTGGCCGCGAGCCCAGCCACGTAAAGCCCAAAGATGCACATCAGAACCTGACCGATCAGCATTGAGTTGATGAAGGTCCATGCCACGTCCGGGTGGTTGTCAAAAAGGTCGGAGCCGGGGAAAATCCCGTGGATCAGCAAGCCCCCCAAGAGCACGGCAGCGGTGGGCGACCCGGGGATCGAAAGCGTCAGCAAAGGCACCAGCGACGGGCCGACCATCGCGTTGTTCGCGGACTCCGCTGCGATCACGCCTTCGCTGTGGCCTGTTCCGAACTTGTCGGATTCGGGGCTGAATTTCTTGGATTGATCATAGGCCACAAGCCCTGCGATTTGACCGCCCACACCCGGGATCAGGCCGATGATGCTGCCCACGGCGGTGCCAATGGCCAGCGCGCGCTTGCGGCTGAAAACCTCGGCAATGGCGTCCTTGATCGGGCTTTTTTGTACGGTGATCACTTCGGCAGAGGTCGATGCGCGGCCCTTGGCGAACATGGTGATGACCTGAGGGATCGCAAAGAGACCGATCAGCGCCGGGATCACGTTGATGCCGCCGCCCAAGGCGGGGTGAAAGATGAAACGCTGTGCGCCCATGATGTCGTCAAAGCCAATGGTGGCAAGCCAAAGACCGATGCAGCCAGAGAGCAGCCCTTTGACAACCGAACTGGAATCCAGCGACCCGATCACTGTCACCCCGAGGATGGCGAGCCAGAAGAGGTGTGACGGGCCAAAAGCCAGTGCCCATTTGGCCAAAACCGGGGTGAGGAAGATCAGCAGCAATACGCCAAAGATGCCACCCACGGCAGAGGCCAGAAAGGACAGTTGCAGCGCTTTCGCGCCCTGACCTTTTTGCGCCATGGCGTGACCGTCCAGCGTGGTTGCGATGTTGGCGGGCGCGCCGGGGATCTTGAGCAGGATCGCACTGACAGCACCCCCAGCGACAGTGGATGTGTAGGCCGCACCCAGCAGGATCAGCCCTTGGGCCG
>CAYGQZ010000129.1:2273-3792 GCA_964352055.1 uncultured Rhodobacterales bacterium | reverse complement strand
ATCAGGCCACCAACAGTGCCCAGCACCAACAACAGGAAGTTGAACGGCAAAAAGACGTCGCCAAGGTAGCCTACGAATTCCAAACGCCGGATCCTCACTCAAATCAGCAATTGACGGATCAGGCTAAGTGATGAAAATAGTTTTGCAAATGTTTTCATAAAATATCCGAAATGACCGTTTATATGTCTGATAGAAAAGATAAAAAATCGGATATTGTGGCGGTCGCAATTGCCGCAAAGGTCTCGCCGGCGACGGTGTCCCGGTTCTTCAACCGGCCCGAACTGGTCAAATTATCGACTCGTCGCAAGATTGACCGGGCGGTGAAGAAACTGGGCTACATCCGCAATCGCGCGGCCCAGACCATCCATGGCATTCGCAGTGGCACCATCGGGCTTGTTGTGCCGACGATCGACAACACGATCTTTGCCGAAATGATCCAGGCGTTCTCGGACGAGGTTGGTTCCAAGGGGTTCACGATCTTGCTGGGCACCCACAACTATGACGACGCGCAGGAATATGACGTGTTGCGCAAGTTTCTGGAGCACCGTGTGGATGGCGTGGCTGTCGTTGGTCTGGATCACTCCGAAGAGGTCTACAACCTGATCGAAAGCCAGAGGATCCCGGCGGTTTCGCTGTGGAACTATGCGCCGTCCTCTCGGCTGACCTGTATCGGAGCGGACAACCATGAGGCGGGGCGCAAGATCGCGCGACACGTTCTGGATCAGGGCTATCGCAGGATTGCGACGCTGCTGCCGCCACTGGAAGGCAATGACCGGGCCACGTCGCGGGCGGATGGGATTGTGGAAACACTGGAGCAGGGCGGCGCTACGCCTGCGGCGGAGGATCGCCTTGAGACGTTTTACAGCATCTCATCTGCCAAGAAGGTTGTGATCGATTATCTGCAGACCGGGGCGCGTCCGGACGTTATCATCTGCTGCAATGACATCCTTGCGCTGGGCGCCATTTATGCCGCGCAATCGCTGGGCTTGAAGGTGCCTCAGGACATCGCGGTGACCGGTGTCGGGGATTTCAAAGGCTCCAAAGAGGTTGAACCGGCGATGACCACGATCCGCATCCCGGCCAAGACCATCGGAACACTTGGTGGGGCGGCGTTGGCCCAGTCGATCGTCGCGCCCGAAATCGCGCTGGAAAACCAGTGCTGCGCGTCAGATCTGGTGATCCGGTCGACCTGTTAGCGGGGCTTTGCAGCTTTTCGTGCGAACATGGATTTGCCGCGGGTCGCGATATGATCGACGAACAGGCGCACCTTCGGATCCTGCAACCGCTTGTGCGGATAGAGGCACCCGAAAATCGTTGGCTGAGGCGGCGTATTGGGCAGGACTTCGACAAGGCGACCGCTTGCCAGATGCTCTGCCACATCGAACCGAGGCTTGTTGACGATGCCGCGCCCCGCAAGCGCCCAGTCGGTCAGAACGTCCCCGTCGTCTGCGTCATACTTGCCGCTGACTTCAAGTTTCATTGGGCCCATGTCTGTTTGCAGGGTCCAGAAGTATTCGGG
>CAYGQZ010000129.1:0-2173 GCA_964352055.1 uncultured Rhodobacterales bacterium | reverse complement strand
TGTGTTTCGGGATAGGCGTCGACGAATTCCGGCACCAGAGGGGCGACGATCCGGCGACCGACACCCAGCGGGGCCGTGATCCGGATTGCACCGCGCGGCTTGGCCGAGAAGTTTGCAACCTTGGCTTCGGCCGTGTCCAACGCCAGCAAAATGCCCTTTGCCTCATCGTAGAAGACCTGACCGACCTCTGTCGGCGTGATCGACCGGGTTGTTCTGTTGAACAGACGCACGCCCAGCTTTTTCTCAAGCTCCTTGACCCGCTTGCTGGCCACGGCAGGCGTCAGCCTGAGATCACGACCACCGGACGTGATACTGCCAAGCTCCATCACTCTGACAAACACGCGCAAGCTCTCGATATAGGACATGCTCACCTTTTGGTCGGGTCTGACGAACTTTGCACCTTGCAGGTCAATTATCAACGTTTCGTTGAAAGTATTTGCCGATACCGACCATTTTTTAATGCAATGACTTGGACTAGGCTGAACCTAGGCTGATCACCCTGTCATCCGGGGCATAAGGGAGAACACAATGGCGCATCGCACAGACATTCGATTTCTGCTGAACGGCAAGGACGTCTCGATCGACTCGGTCGGCGCAGACCAGACCCTGCTGGACTTTCTGCGCCTGGAACGCCGCCTGACAGGAACCAAGGAAGGCTGCGCCGAAGGTGATTGCGGGGCCTGTACCGTTCTGGTCGGGCATCTTTCGAATGCCGGTCTGACCTATGCGCCCATCAACGCCTGCATTCGGTTCCTTGCCTCGGTGGATGGGTGCCATGTGGTCACGGTCGAACATCTGTCGGGACCGGAGGGGCGTTTGCATCCTGTTCAGCAGGCCATGGTCGATCATCACGGCAGCCAGTGCGGGTTTTGCACACCCGGATTTGTGATGGCCCTTTATGCCCTGTGGATGGAAACGCCGGAGCCGACCGAGGTGCAGGTGGAAAGCGCCTTGCAGGGGAACCTTTGTCGTTGCACCGGATATGATCCGATCGTCAAAGCGGCTGTCGCGGTCAGTCGGTACGGAACGCCTGCGGCGGATTACCTGAACACGGAGCGGTCTGGCATCACGGCTCGGCTTGAAGCTTTGCAGGACTGTCTGCGCGTCGTTTCCGGCCCCGAGGATAGTCTGAGCATTCTGCCATCGGATGTGGATGATCTGGCGGACTGCCTGCTGGAATATCCCGGCGCGACGATTGTGGCGGGGGCCACGGATGTGGGCCTTTGGGTCACCAAGTTCCTGCGCAACATTGGTCCCGCCATTTTTACCGGCCACCTCAACGAACTGAAAATAGTCGAGGCGCGGGACGGTGCCATGCTGATCGGGGCCGGGGCCAGCTATACCGACTGCCAGCACGCCCTGTCCGAGCACTTGCCGCATCTCACTCCGTATTGGGATCGCATCGCCGGATGGCAGGTGCGCAATATGGGTACTGTGGGCGGCAATATCGCCAATGGTTCACCCATCGGAGACACGCCGCCCGTTCTGATTTCGTTGGGTGCGGAAATCACGTTGCGGCGTGGTTCGGATCGACGGGTCCTGCTGCTTGAGGACTTCTTTGTCGACTATGGCAAGCAGGACCGAGCGCCCGGAGAATTTGTGGAGAACATTCGCGTTCCGTTGCCTGGGTCCAATGATCTGAACGCGGCCTACAAGATTTCCAAGCGGAGGGATGAGGATATTTCCTCGGTCGCAGTTGGGATCAATGTGGCCGTCACGGACGGAATCATCACCGGATGTCGCATCGCATTCGGCGGGATGGCGGCAACACCGAAACGGGCCGCTGCAGCCGAGCAAGCCTTGATCGGCAAGGTCTGGTCAGAGGCGAGTTTTGATGCCGCCGCCGCCGCACTGACCGATGATTTCAAACCGCTGAGCGATTGGCGTGCCTCTTCGGAGTACCGGATGCTTTCGGCCCAGAACCTGTTGCGCCGGTTCTTTCTTGAACATGATGCCGCCACGTCCGCCCCCATACAACTGGCTTCGGCCTGAGACAGGAGATGATACGATGAAAGACAACGTTTCCATCACCGGCTCCGCCCATACCGATCGCATTCATGACAGCGCGATCAAGCACGTGACGGGTCAGGCGGATTACACCGACGATATCGCCCAGCCCGAGGGCACGTTGCATGCCTATCTTGGTGTTTCGAACGTGGCGCACGCGACGCTG
>CAYGQZ010000128.1:9291-11369 GCA_964352055.1 uncultured Rhodobacterales bacterium | reverse complement strand
GACATGTGCCGCCCGGACATGGAGAAGGACGCCGAAAGCGAATATCCGCCCTTGCGCATGACCGAGGCGCAGGTGACGCGTCTGGAAACCGAGATTGACGCGATGAACGCCCGGCTGAACCCGCTGCGCAGCTTCATCCTGCCCGGTGGTTCCGCGCTGTCGGCGCATTTGCATGTGTGTCGCACGGTGGCCCGGCGTGCCGAACGTCTGGCCGTTGAACTTGCCACGATGGAGGCCGTGAACCCCGCCGCCGTCAAATACCTGAACCGGCTCAGTGACTGGTTCTTCGTGGCGGGGCGCATTGCCAACAATGATGGCAAGGACGACGTTCTGTGGGTTCCGGGAGCGAACCGCGACTAGCGGCAAAGGCGCCAGTGGTGCGTTTGGTTCCCGGAAGGCCGGAGCCCCGGGGTTTAGACCTGGCGCGACATGTCATCGGATGAACCGACCTAGGCCGCCTCGGGCTCCCATAATTCGATGGGCGTGCCTTCGGGATCGGACAGATGGGCGAATTTGCCGATACCCGGCATGTCGTCCAACCGTTTCACCGCGATGCCCGCCGATTCAAGTTGTGCGATGATCGCGTCCATATCCGCGACCCTGAAATTCAACATGAATGACTTGTCCGCACTGAAGTAATCCGTGTCATCCGCGAAAGGCGCGAAAACGGTTGGGCCGCCTTCGGCGATCCATGGCATCTGGTCGGCTGCGGTGGGCACAAGATCGATGCCCAAGACATCGCGATACCATGCGGCAAGGTCTGCGGGCGCCCGCGACCGAAAAAACAATCCTCCAAATCCAAGAACACGTTCCATGACCATTTTCCTTTTTCAAAAGCAGACTACGTTTCCGATGCGCGCGCATTTATACCCAAACACGCCGCCTATTTGATGTGACGTGACGATTTTACCCTGTTTCCGTTGCGGAGGGTTAGGTAAACCGTCTCAGACCGACTAAGTCGCTCGTCATAAACGAGTCGAAAATTATCAAGAGAGGAACGCTCATGAAGGTGCTGGTGCCTGTCAAACGCGTGATTGACTACAACGTAAAAGTACGCGTCAAAGCGGACGGATCGGGTGTTGATCTTGCCAATGTGAAAATGTCGATGAACCCGTTTGACGAAATTGCAGTCGAGCAGGCCATCCGTCTGAAAGAAGCAGGACAGGCCGAAGAGATCATCGCGGTCTCTGTTGGCGTCAAGCAGGCTCAGGAAACGCTGCGCACGGCATTGGCCATGGGTGCGGATCGTGCGATCCTGGTGATCGCTGCTGACGATGTGCACACGGATATCGAGCCGCTCACCGTTGCCAAGATCCTCAAAGGCGTGATCGACGAAGAGCAGCCCGGCCTCGTGCTGTGTGGCAAACAGGCGATCGACAATGACATGAACGCAACCGGCCAGATGCTTGCCGCCCTGATGGGCTGGAGCCAGGCGACCTTTGCCTCTGAAGTCGAGATTGCAGGCGACAAGGCCAAGGTCACGCGCGAAGTGGACGGCGGTTTGCAGACCATCGAGGTCAACATGCCAACGGTCATCACCGTTGACCTGCGCCTGAACGAGCCGCGCTATGCGTCCCTGCCCAACATCATGAAGGCCAAGCGCAAGCCGTTGGATGAAAAGACGGCTGCGGATTACGGCGTTGATGCCACACCGCGCCTCGAAATCGTCAAGACAACAGAGCCCGAAGCACGCGCCGCCGGTATCAAGGTCGGTTCGGTAGACGAGCTTGTCGCGAAACTCAAAGAAGCAGGAGCAGTTTGATGGCAGTTCTTCTTTTGGCAGAAATCAACGATGGCGCACTGGCCATGGACGCCACGGCCAAGGCCGTCACCGCTGCGGTGGCTCTGGGCGAGGTCACCGTTCTGGCCGCAGGTGCCACCTGCGCCGATGCCGCCGCTGAGGCCGCGACAATCGAAGGCGTGTCCAAGGTGCTTTGCGCCGAAGACGCGCTTTATGGCAAACGGCTCGCTGAACCTGTTGCGGACCTGATCGTGTCTCTGGCGGGGGATTACGAGCATATCGTGGCCCCTGCCACGACCGATGCCAAGAACATCATGCCCCGCGTTGCGGCCTTGCT
>CAYGQZ010000128.1:6220-9191 GCA_964352055.1 uncultured Rhodobacterales bacterium | reverse complement strand
CCCAACGATTGGCAGGTCGGTCAGACGGGCAAGGTTGTTGCCCCGGATCTTTATGTGGCTGTCGGTATTTCGGGTGCGATTCAGCACCTGGCCGGTATGAAAGACTCCAAGATCATCGTTGCGATCAACAAGGACGAAGAAGCGCCCATCTTCCAGGTCGCCGATTACGGCCTTGTTGCGGACCTGTTCGATGCCGTACCGGAGCTGGTGTCCAAGCTGTAAGGCTGAGGACTGCGCGAAAACGAAGGCCCGTCATTCATCTGGCGGGCCTTTTGTCGTTCAGATCAAGCGCTGAAGCACCGGCACCAGCGCATCCGCCACTTCGCGGTGCACCTGCGGGCCCAACATCAACCGGGCGGCGGCCGCTTCCATCGGGGCAAAGACCATTCCGTCAGTCCCCGCCGACACCGCGTCGGGCGATGCAACGACTTCGACATAGGCGGTCACACGGGGACGCAACGCATCGATCATCGCCCGCGTCACGAAAGCAGGGTCTGCGTCGATCCCGAGGCCCGTTTCAGGCGGTTTCACGGTGCTGACCCACAGCAACACGGTCTTGCCCGGCATTTGGCTGAGCATCAGATCCATCCGCGCACGCCATGCGGTCTGCAGCTCGTCCACAACCGTTTGAAACCGGTCAGGCGAGACCAGCTGCAACCGCTTGAGCATGTGGTTCACAAAGTTGAATTCGGCAAAGTCCACATCGCGGTAAATGGATCTGAGCAATGCGGAGGCTTCGACAAACCGGTCATTGCGACGCGGATGCACCCGGTAAAACCGGTTGGATATATTGCGCGGACTTGTGACCTGAAGGACCGTCACGCAGGCCCGTCCGGACAGATCCTGCAAGGACGGGTCGGTCGCGTATACATCTATCCCGGCGTTCAAACAGCCAAGGTTTGCACAGGTTGGCCCAATCTCGGGATCAATCAGATCTGGAAACGGTGATGCGACAAATTTGCCGTAGGTCGTCGTGCCGCCAAAGAAGGCCACGTAAGGCATGTCCAGATTTCGCCGCGGCCCGCGAAACAGGACTTTGGATCTGCCATATCGACATGGCAGATAATCGAGTCCCCCCGGACCCAGCGCATCAAAACTCATGATACCCACTCTCAAATTGTTACTCACCCATTCTGAGTGTGACAGCGGAGCCTTTCGGTTTTGCTAACACACGGCAGGCAATTCCGAACATTGGTACTCTTGCCCCTCTCCCCGTGCTCCCCCTATGGTGCGCGGGCGGATTAAGGGGATCGAAATGGACATCAAGACCATTGGCGTTGTGGGTGCGGGACAGATGGGCAATGGCATTGCCCATGTCATGGCCGTTGCAGGATATGACGTGCTGCTGACGGACATCTCGGGTGACGCCTTGCAGGCGGCCGTCGCGACGATTGATCACAATCTGGAACGCCAGGTTGGGCGGGGCAAGATCAGCGCCGACGACAAGGCGCAGGCGATGCAGCGGATATCGACCACGCAAACGCTGACGGACCTGGGCCCAACCGACCTGATCATCGAAGCTGCGACGGAGCGCGAAACCGTCAAGCAGGCCATTTTCGAGGACCTGCTGCCACATCTGAAACCGCACACGATCCTGACGTCGAACACGTCTTCCATCTCGATCACACGGCTTGCCAGTCGCACGGATCGGCCCGAGAAGTTCATGGGGTTCCATTTCATGAACCCGGTGCCGGTCATGCAACTGGTCGAATTGATCCGCGGGATTGCAACGGATGCGGAAACCTACGATGCCTGCAAGGCGGTCGTTGACCGGTTGGGCAAGACCGCCGCAAGCGCCGAAGACTTCCCCGCATTCATCGTCAATCGCATTCTGATGCCCATGATCAACGAAGCGGTTTATACGCTCTATGAAGGCGTAGGCTCTGTTCAATCCATCGATTCATCGCTGAAGCTTGGGGCAAACCATCCGATGGGGCCGCTGGAGCTGGCAGATTTCATTGGATTGGACACATGCCTAGCCATCATGAACGTTTTGCATGACGGGTTGGCCGACACCAAGTACCGGCCCTGCCCGCTTCTGACGAAATATGTCGAGGCTGGGTGGCTTGGCCGCAAATCGGAACGCGGGTTTTATGATTACCGCGGAGATGTTCCGGTGCCTACGCGGTAGCGCGTTTTTCGATCCGAAAAACGGCCGGAAAATGCATCATTTTCCGTTGCGCCCGTGGATTTTTCAGCTCTTCAAATCAAGCGTGTGCTTGCGCAACCACGCCATGAATCCACGCGGATCATCCTTGAAACCGTCCACGAAATCGCGATCCAACGGATGCCCCACCACGGGTCCTTGTGGCTTGTTCAGCGCATGCACGATCTCGTGCAGCAACAGGCCTTGGCGCAACATGGGCGACAGTTTGTTGGCAATTTGATAGGCACGACTGTTTTGACCCGGGAAATACATCGGCACTACAGTCGCGCCGGATCGCCGAATCAGTTGCGCCGTAAAGACATTCCATTCGCCCTCGACCGCGTCGCCCCACCATGTCTCGGACACCGCGACGACACCTGATGGAAACAGGGCGACGACGCCCCCTTCTTTCAGATGCGTCATGGCCTTGGAGCGCATTTCAACGCCCTTGCGCTGTGCGTCCTTGTCATGCGGAAACGGGACCGGGATCATATAGCTTCCCGCCACCTCGTCGATGGCTGTCAGCAGCGAGCGCGTCAGAATACGGTAGTCCGGACGGACCCGTCCGATCAGGTCGGCAAAGATCATGCCATCCACCATGCCATGTGGATGGTTGGCAACAATAATGACCGGCCCGTCTTTCGGAATACGGTCCAGTTGGGATTGTGGGGTTGTGAGGTCGATGCCCATCACATCAAGACAGGCACGCCAGAATGCCTGCCCTTTGGGCGGTTGCTGGCGCTCGAATTTCCGGATCAGGCGCAATATCGTCAGTTTTCCGGTGAACGCCTCCATCACCCGGATAAACGCAGCTTTCCAGGGATC
>CAYGQZ010000128.1:0-6120 GCA_964352055.1 uncultured Rhodobacterales bacterium | reverse complement strand
GCATTGTCCCATTTGTCTTATGTATCCGCACTAATGTTTTGACTGTCGATGTATTTCTTACCAGCATCCAGAGCGGCGCGCACGGCATCGGTTACACTCTGGTCCCGACTTTTAGCCAGTTTGATCAGCATCGGCAAATTTGCACCATAAAGGATGCGCCGGTTTTTTGGCCTGCACGCAAGCAAGCTCAGATTCGATGGTGATCCTCCAAAGAGGTCCGTCACGACAACGACACCTTCACCGATGTCGACATCGTTTGCCGCGCGGCAGATCTCGGCTTCCTTTTCGGCGCGGTTGTGGTCTGCTTCAATCGTGATGGCGCGCATACCGCGTTGGGAACCAACGACATGTTCGATGGCTTTGAGATATTCGCATGCCAGGCCACCATGCGCCACAATAACAATCCCGATCAAGCTGATGCCTCTTCGCGTTTGCGACAGTCCAATTCGCGATGGCGAATAGACACCTGCCAGTCTTCCTGCGCAAGGGCTGCCGCCAGGCTTTCCGCCATGGCCACGGATCTGTGTTGCCCGCCGGTGCATCCAAACGCCACGGAGAAATGAGATTTGCCTTCCTCCAGATAGGCCGGCAGAAGCCAAAGCACCAGGTCCCTCACCTTTTGCTCGAATGCAGCCGCGCGCGGGTCGCTTTGGATATGGGCTTGGACTGTTGTGTCCCTTCCGCTGCCGGATCGCAGGGCGGGGTCCCAAAACGGGTTCTTCAGAAAGCGACAATCAAAGACCATGTCGACCGAGCGGGGCAGACCGCGTTTGTAGCTGAAGCTTTGCACGGAGACTGCCAGCTGACTGTGGTCTGCGGGCGCAAACCAGTGCTCAACTTCGGTTCGAAGCTCGTGCACGTTCAAATCCGTTGTATCGATCAGGATGTCGGCGCGCGCACGCAGCGGCGCCAACAATTCCATTTCCCTTTCAATACCCGCCGCGACCCGGTCCGCTGGGGCCAGCGGATGCCGCCTGCGTGTTTCGGAAAAGCGTTTCAACAATACGGTGGTGCTGCAATCCAGGTACAAGAGTTCCGGCGTCAGCCCCGGAATGGCCGCAATCTGGCCCAACGCGTCGGTGATCGCCGTCACCGAGAAGTCGCGGTTGCGCGGGTCAATCCCCAAGGCCAGCGGCACTTCGGTCGCGGGATTGTCCAGCAATGCGCGCAACAGGCGCAGCGGCATATTGTCGATCGCCTCGAAGCCCAGGTCCTCCAACACGCGGATCGCACTTGATCGACCGGCGCCGGAGGGTCCGGTGACCAGCACCAGACGGCGCGGGGGTGACGGGGCTTGAGGTACAGTCATTTCGGGTCCCTTCGAGACCCTTTAAGATATTGCATAATGAAGGCGGGCCAAGCTGGGTTGTCCACTTTGTGAAGGCAAGGAAACACTTGATCCAGAATGGTAACACGATGTGATTGGGGCAAGCGGTCTGTTTCCACCCGATCCAGGTCTATGACAAGGCAGATCGCCGCCTGCGTATGGTGCGCGTGCAGAATGCCGACCCCCCGCGCTTCGATCAAACCCGCAATGCGGGTCGGGGCCTTGGCCCAGACAGAACCGTTCTCAAGCCGAAGCTGTGTTTGGTCGTCCGAGATCAGTTCGGCACCCAAACTGATCAATTGCAGGCTCAGACTGGATTTTCCGCTGCCCGAAGCCCCTGTGATCAGCACACCGCTCCCATCCACCGAAACGGCGTTGGCATGGCACAGGACGTCCGACATATCAGATCACCTTCAGACCGGCAGACCCACGACGAAACGCGCGCCCAAAGGTTCGGAGGTCACGTCCGCATCCGTGGGGCGAATGTTCTCGGCCCAGATCACACCGCCATGCGCTTCGACAATCTGCTTTGAAATGGCAAGGCCAAGACCGGAGTTGTTGCCAAAATGCTCGTCCGGGCGTTGCGAATAGAACCGTTTGAAAATCTTGGTAAGGGCTTGATCCGGGATGCCGGGCCCGGTGTCTTCCACCACGATCAGGACACGGTTTTCGCGCTTGCGTGCCCACACACGGATGGCGTCCCCCTCTTCGCAAAACGAAATTGCATTGGTGATCAGATTGACAAACACCTGGGCCAGCCGGGCTTCGAGGCCCTGCACCTCGATCGGGTGCGCCGGAAAGTCCACAATGAATTCGATCCCTTTTCCGCGCGCGTCCTCACCAAGAAATTGCCCAAGATTTCCCAGCATGTGCAGCAGATCGAACGGCTCTTCCTCTTCCTTGACCAATTCGCTGTCCAGCCGTGACGCATTCGAAATATCACTGACCAACCGGTCAAGGCGGCGCACATCATGCTCGATCACATCCAGCAGTTTTTCGCGTTGATCGTCCCGTTTGACCAGGCGCATCGTGCCCACGGCGGACCGCAGCGACGCGAGCGGGTTCTTGATTTCGTGCGCAACGTCTGCCGCAAACTGCTCGTTCCCTTCGATCCGGTTGTAGAGCGCTGAAATCATACTCCTCAAAGCGCCGGAGAGTCGTCCGATCTCATCCGGTCGTGCGGTCAGGTCCGGGATGCGAATGCGCCCGGGGTTGACGTTTCGCGCGTTCTTGTCGCGCCCCAACTCCGCGGCAGCAGCCAGTTCGGCAAGTGGATTTGCGATGGTTGACGCCAGAACAAGACTGAGCCCGATCGACACAAGCGTGGCAATCACAAACATCTGCAAGACCCGTTCCCGTTCATCACGGATCAGATTGTCGATTTCACCGGACGCGCTGGTCAGCGCGACCACGCCCACGGCAACGCCATTTTGTTCAATTGGTGTCACGACGCTGTGCAGCGTGCCGCCATTCGTGTGCAATCCCTCGCTGACCTGGGTTTCGCCGCCCAGGGACCGCGCAACCAGTTTGCGCAATTGATCCTCGACCGGAACCGCGGGGGATGCCTGGGTGGTAAAAGGCCCGGACACGATACGCCATATCCAGCTGAGGCTGTCGGTCAGGATTGCCCTGTCACTGTCGCCATCCGTTGTCCGGTTCAATGGTTCCAGAGAGCCTTGCGTCTGGGCGATCAGAACCTCTGCGGTATCAAAGACATAGACATCATGGCCCAACCGGACATCCAACCCGGCCAGGGTCAAGGCAACGTCAACCCCATCCCCGGTCGCGAGGCTAACCGGGGCCCCAACAGGCAATTGCGCCTCGAACGCATCGGCAATCAGTTCGGCCTGCGACACCAATGTGGAAATCCGCTGGACCGCCAGACTGTCTCGCGTTGAGTTGAGATAGAGGATCCCCGCGACAAGCACGTTCAGCGCAATCAGATTGAATGTGATGATCTTGCGCGTCAGCGGTGAGGCACGCAGCGAGAACCGGCCGCGCCTGGCACGGCTGTCACGCAGTTCGGTCGGCGTCACACGGTCAGGTGCAACCCAGTCGTCCCCAAGCACAACGTCGGCGTCACCCGGTGGTGGATTGCTCATGTCTCGCACGCGTGACCTCCCGACCAATGCCCCGTCAGGCGCAATTATTCTTCGTTGTAGCGATATCCGATGCCGTACAGCGTCTCAATCGCGGAGAACTCCTGATCTGCCGTGCGCATCTTCTTGCGCAACCGTTTGATATGGCTGTCGATTGTCCGGTCATCCACATACACCTGATCGTCATAAGCCACATCCATCAGCTGATCCCGCGATTTCACGAAACCCGGACGCTGCGCCAGCGCCTGCAGCAACAGAAACTCGGTGACTGTCAGAGACACGTTGTTGCCTTTCCAGCTGACCGCGTGGCGCAAAGGATCCATCAGCAATTCACCACGTTGCATGACCTTTGTGTCTTCGGTCGCACCAACCTCGTCAGAGGCAACCGCTTCCTGGCGCCGCAACAGCGCGCGAATACGCTCTACCAGCAAACGCTGCGAAAACGGTTTCTTGACATAGTCATCCGCACCCATCCGCAAGCCGAGGACTTCGTCGATTTCGTCGTCTTTCGACGTCAGGAAAATCACCGGCATCGCTGATTTCTGGCGCAGACGCTGCAGCAGATCCATGCCATCCATGCGCGGCATCTTGACATCCAGAACGGCCATGTCCGGCAGTCGTTTATCGAATGCGTCAAGCGCTGCCTGACCATCGTTATAGGTCTCAACCTCGAAACCTTCGGCTTCAAGAGTCATGGACACGGACGTCAGGATATTCCTGTCGTCGTCCACCAATGCAATCTTGGACATCGCCTGCTTCCTTATTCTGCTCATTTGCATTTGTTTTTTCGCTATTGTTCCGGTTTTGGTCTTTCGAATCAATCTATAAGTGCGAATCGGCACGTCGATACCGCCTTACACTCACCAGAATTTGGTTATTAATGGCTGAATTGCCGCAAAACCGTGCGCGAGGCTTGGCCGCGCCCGACACTGTTTGCGCAACCGTTCCCCATGATGGCGCTAACTGAGACGAAGCTGTCTGTTCACATCTTGAAACCGCGTGTTAAGACGCCTGATGTAACGGCGGTTCACCGCTGGCTTTGTGCCTTACGGCATCCTCTGACACGAACGCCGCGCGGCGGCATCAGGAGACTCATATGACGTTTGGACGTGTAAACCCGCAGTTTAAGCTTGAAGACCAAGGCATCAATGGCCTCGGGACTGTCTATTACAACCTGATCGAACCCGCGCTGATCGAAGAGGCGCTGGATCGCAAGGAAGGCACTTTGGGCAAGGGTGGTACGTTCCTTGTGACCACAGGAAAGTTTACCGGCCGCTCGCCCAAGGACAAACATGTGGTCAAGACCGACAGCGTGTCAGACAGCATCTGGTGGGAAAACAACGCCGCGATGACCCCCGAAGGGTTCGACGCGCTGTACACCGATATGCTTGAGCATATGAAAGGCCGGGACTACTTTGTTCAGGATCTGACGGGTGGGGCTGACCCGAGTTACTCGATCAATGTGCGCATGATTACAGAGATGGCATGGCACGGCCTGTTCATCCGTCATATGCTGCGGCGCCCGGATGCAGAGGATCTGGCGGACTTTATCGCGGACTTTACCGTGATCAATTGTCCCTCGTTCAAGGCCGATCCGGCCAAGCACAATTGCCGCTCCGAAACGGTGATCGCGATGAACTTCGACAAGAAGCTCATTCTGATTGGGGGCACGGAATACGCCGGCGAAAACAAGAAGTCGGTCTTTACCCTGCTCAATTACCTGTTGCCCGAGCGCGGCGTGATGCCCATGCACTGCTCGGCCAACCACGCCCATGGCAATCCCGTCGACACGGCGGTGTTCTTTGGATTGTCGGGCACGGGCAAGACCACCCTGTCGGCCGATCCGGGCCGGATCCTGATCGGTGACGACGAACACGGCTGGTCAGATCGGGGCACCTTCAACTTTGAGGGCGGCTGTTACGCCAAGACGATCAATCTCAGCGCCGAGGCAGAGCCGGAGATTTATGCGACAACCGAAAAGTTCGGAACCGTCATCGAAAACATGGTCTATGACCCCGATACCAAGGATCTGGACTTTGAGGACGACAGCCTGACGGCGAACATGCGCTGCGCCTATCCCTTGCACTACATATCCAATGCCAGTGCCTCGGCACTGGGTGGACACCCCAAGAACATCATCATGCTGACCTGCGACGCCTTTGGTGTTCTGCCCCCGATCGCACGTCTGACACCTGCGCAGGCGATGTACCACTTTTTGTCAGGCTTCACGTCCAAGGTTGCCGGAACGGAGCGCGGTGTGACCGAGCCTGAACCCACATTCTCCACCTGCTTTGGCGCGCCGTTCATGCCGCGTCGGCCGGAAACCTATGGCAAGCTCTTGCAGGAAAAGATCGCGAAACACGGTGCATCGTGCTGGCTTGTCAACACAGGTTGGACAGGTGGAGCCTACGGGATGGGCAGCCGCATGCCGATCCGTGCGACACGCGCGCTGTTGACTGCGGCCATGGATGGCACCCTGGCGGCGGGTGAATTCCGCAAGGATGCCAACTTTGGCTTTGATGTGCCCGTGTCGGTTCCGGGGGTCGCAGATATCCTGCTGGATCCGCGGCGGACCTGGGGCGATACAGAGGCGTACGACCGGCAAGCGACAAAGCTGGTCGATATGTTCTCGAGGAACTTCGAGCAGTATCTGCCTTACATTGACGATGACGTGAGAGCCGCCGCCATCGGTTA
>CAYGQZ010000127.1:0-11377 GCA_964352055.1 uncultured Rhodobacterales bacterium | reverse complement strand
GGTCAAAGGCTTCCTTGACCGCCTTGGTCATGTCGAACTTGATGTCCCAATAGTCGGCCGCATTGCACCACAGGCGCGCCGTCAGGTCGACCGAACTGTCGCCCAGGTTGGTCACCCGGACCCAGGGCTCGGGATCGCCCAGAACGCGCGGATCGGCCCTGGACAGGTCCAGAATGATCTGCATCGCCGTGTCAGCGTCATCGCCATAATCAATGCCGAACATCAGATCGACCCGGCGCAGCGCAGAGGCTGTCGCATTGGTGATGACATCGCCCCACACCATGGAATTGGGGATGACGATGACCTGATTGTCCGGCGTCGTGATGGTCGTCGACACGATCGAGACGGACTTGACCGTGCCCGCAGTTCCGCCCGCCGTGATGTAATCGCCCTCATCAAAGGGACGGTTCAGCATGATCATGAGGCCGGCCGCCAGGTTGCCCAGCGTATCCTGCATGGCAAAAGCGATGATGAAGGAGGCACCACCAACCAGCGCAAAGACCGGCGTGATATCGTAGCCAAGGGCCGACAGGACGATCATCAGACCCACGGCAACCGTGATCCAATAGATGACCATGGCAATAAAGCCCTGCAACAGCTTGGACAGGTTCGGAACACGCCTGATCACACGGCGGGCATAACCGCGTACCATGCGCGCGACGATGAACAGGCCCAACAACGTTCCGACAAGGACAGAGATGTCGAGGGCGATCTTCAGGCCACCCGTGGGTGAGGCCAGCCACGCCAGCGCCTGCGCAACAAGGGTGCTCAGATCTGCCTGTTGCTTTTCGTCCACGATGATGGCGCTCCGGTACGCGCGAAAGGCCGCAACCTCGGCTTCGTCGCCGCCTTTCTTCTCAAGGTTCGACACCACCGCCGAATAGCGCTGAAATCCGGCGTTGCGCGCTTCGGTCAGCGCAACAATCGCCTCGTTGTCCTGCTGTGTCGGTCCACCGGCCTGATTTCGCGCAGAAATGGTCTTTTCGACAACCGCGTCGGTCTGGCCGCGCACGATGTCCTGCCACCGCGTCGCAAGCGCCGAAAGTTCGGTGGCCGTCAGCGGGATCAGCCGAAGCTGGAAATCGTCGAAATCCAGACTTTGCTGATCAAGGCCCGCCGGAAATGCGATCTCGGCTTCGGCGGAGGCCTCAGCCTCAGCCGGATCAGCATCCTGTGCAAAGGACGGTACCATGAACAGCCAGCCCAAAAGGACCATGCTCATGGCCAGAGTGAACGCCATCCGCAAAGATGGCGTTTTCCAAGACGTTGATTTCATTTGTTTCTCCCGAGGTGGTCCCGCGTAATATGTCCTGTGACACATCGTGTCGCGAAGTCCTTAAACCACCAAGGCGCATTTCACTAGCCATTGTTCGCCCAAAAGGCGGTCCTTCAACGGGGCCGGTACCGCACCTTCGGGGCTGGCGCTTACATCCAGTCCCGCGGATCGACGGCCTGCCCGGTCCGGGCGCTCTCCTGTGCGGCCAGACCCATGGCGACCGCAGCCCAGCCATCGCTCAGCGACACCTCGGGCGCGTCTCGTTCGCCGCGAACCAGTTCGACAAAGCGCTGGTGCTGGTAAAAGGTCGATCCGTTGTGGTCGCCCGCATCCAGCAGGGTCGGATCGACGGGCACCTCGTGGACCTCGGGGCCTTTGGGATGGCGCGGGCTGCTGATCAGCTTGGCCACGGGTGCGGCACCAAGGTGATCGGGCCAGAACCGGCCGGGACCGGGGACAAAGGCTTCGATCTTGCCGCTCGGCCCCACCGCAGACAGTTCTTCCTGATAGGCGCTGCCTTCGGCGAACATGCACAGTTCCAGCATCGCGCGGGCACCATTGTCGAAATCGACAATGACATAGCCGTTGTCATAGATGTCCGGGGTTTCCCCACCATAGGACTCGTCCAGATGGTTCACGCTCTGGCCCGCGCTGGCCATGACACGGACAGGCTCCGCACCCAGCGTCTTGCGCATCAGATCAAAGAAGTGACAGCATTTCTCGACAAAAGTGCCGCCGGTAAAGCGGTTGAACCGGTTCCAGTCGCCCACCTTTTCCAGAAAGGGAAAGCGGTGCTCGCGGATGGTGAACATCTTGATGCCGCCGGTCACGGTTTCGGCGCGGCTCAGGAAATCGGTGATGACGGGCATATAGCGGTATTCCATGGCGACCCAGACCGGGGCGGGATAGCTGTCGCGGAATGCGGCCAGTTTGGCGGCGTCGTCAGGATCGGTATAAAGCGGCTTTTCCACCAGCAGGGGCAGGGGGCGGGTCTGATGGATGGCCATCATCTGCTCGACATGGCGGAAATTGGGGCTGACGATCATCAGACAGTCCAGATCCGGCTCGGCCAGCAGGGCCTCGATGCTGGGGACGGATTTGGCAGACGGGGCAATGGCCAGCGCGCGGGCTGCCATTTCCGGGTCAGGCTCGAAAAATGCGGCGGCGCTGGCATCGGGCAGCAGCGCGATATTGCGCAAATGCTCTTGTCCCATCATGCCGCATCCAATGAGGCCATAGCGAACGTGTTGTGCCATGTGTGGCGTTCCTTACTTTACTTCAGTCGTTGCACATAAACCGCGCGCGTGGGGTCAAACCAGGTGCGCGAAAATTCGATAGGGGCGGGGAAGTCGGCCCAGCTGAGCCGTTCGATATAGCCGACGGTCGTACCAGCGGCGACGGGGAAGTCGGCGGGGGCCCAGTCGGGGATCTGCCCCAGGCTCACCCGGTCCTCGGCCCGCTGGATCCAGAGGCCGAAATTCTTGCGATAGGTGGCATAAAGCGATTCGGAGATGGTGCTGTCCGAGACGAGGCCCACATCCGCATCCAGCCAGATCTCTTCCACCGCGATGATTGTGTCATTCAGCCAGCGCATCCGGCGGATCCGTGTGCCCTTGTCCGAGGTGCCGAAAGACGGCAGCGTATGGGGTTTGGCCATCAGGTCGACGCTCAGCACCTTGGCGCGGGGCAAGCCGCCGCCCTCCAGCAGTTCCAGCCGGAACATCGCATAGACAGTGCCGGTATCCCCGGTCGCCCGTATATAGTTGCCGGACCCCTGAACGCTTTCAACCAGCCCCTTCTGGCCCATGTCCCGCAACGCTTTGCGCAAGGTGCCCACGGACACGCCCAGCTCTGTCGCCATGTCCCGCTCCGGGGGCAGGCGTTCGCCGTCAATCAACCGGCCCGATACGATGTCGCGGGTCAAAAGCTCGGCGATCTGCACGTAGATCGGCAGGGACTGCGGGGATTGGCGGGGTGGGGTCATGTGATGAATCGACGCGTCAGGAATAAAATTGATACACTATTGATCTACATCAATGACAGTGATACGCAAGAGGCAAGTTGAGCAATTTCAAAAGGCCTGAAGCATGACAGTCGTCCCAATCACCTCCCCCGATCTTGATGCTGCCGAGGTGTCCTGGTTTTCCGCCCTGTGTTCCGACGATTACCAGTTCCTGGGCGTGCCGGATGGCGATCTGCGGTCCAGCTGGGAACATTGTTCGAACATCGTGAAGGAAGCCGAAGCGCAGGGGTTCCGCAACATCCTGTGCCCGTCCTCCTTTCAGGTCGGTCAGGATACGCTGTCGTTTGTTGCAGGCTGCGCGCCGATCACCAGCAAGATCAACCTGCTGGCCGCCGTCCGCTGCGGCGAGATGCAGCCGATCATGCTGGCGCGGACCATCGCGACGCTGGATCACATGTTGCGGGGGCGGCTGACCGTCAACATCATCTCGTCGGATTTCCCGGGCGAGGTTGCCGACAGCGCGCTGCGCTACCAGCGGTCGCGGGAAGTGGTCGAGATCCTGAAACAGGCCTGGACCCAGGACGAGATCACCTACAAGGGCGAGGTCTACACCTTCGAAGGGGTCACAACCGATCCCGCACGACCCTACCAGACCGGCGGCCCGCTGCTCTATTTCGGAGGCTACTCGCCCGCCGCACTCGACCTGTGCGGGCAGCACTGCGACGTGTATCTCATGTGGCCCGAGCCCGTTGAGAACCTCAAGGAACGGATGGTTGCGGTCAACGCCGTGGCCGAGAAATACAACCGGACCCTCGATTACGGCCTGCGGGTGCACATGATCGTGCGCGACACCGAGGCCGAGGCCCGCGAATATGCGGACTACATCGTGTCCAAACTCGACGACGAATACGGCAAGCTGATCCGCGACCGGGCGCACGATTCGATCTCGCTCGGCGTGGCGCATCAGGCCAAGGCGCGCGAACTGGCGGACAAGTTCGGCTATGTCGAACCCAACCTCTGGACTGGCGTGGGCCGGGCGCGGTCGGGCTGTGGCGCGGCGCTGGTCGGCTCCACCGATCAGGTTCTGTCCAAGCTGGAAGAATATCAGAAGATGGGCATTCGCGCCTTCATCTTCTCGGGCTATCCGCACATCGACGAGGCCAAAAGCTTTGGCAGCCGCGTCATACCACACCTGAAAACATGCTCGCTGCCCGAAGCCTACGGCCGGGTGCCGGCACAAGCGCCCGCAACCCCGCTTGCCGCAGGAGTACGTCGCTGATGGACCGCGTCAAACTCTCCGCCGACATCGACTTTTCGCGCATCGTCTATGGCATGTGGCGCATCGGCGATGACACAGATACCTCCGTGGCGCATGTCCAGGCCAAGATACACGCGTGTCTTGATCAGGGCATCACCACCTTCGACCAGGCTGACATCTATGGCGGCTACGTCGCAGAAGCCATCCTGGGCGAGGCTTTGAAGGCCGACACCGGCCTGCGTGGCAAGATGGAGATCGTGACCAAATGCGATATCGTGGCGCCCGCGGGCCGCTATGCCGATGCGCCGGTCAAATATTACGACACCAGCCGCGCCCATATCGAACGCTCCGTTGAAAACTCGCTGCGGGACATGGCCATCGACCATATCGACCTGTTGCTGATCCACCGGCCTGATCCGTTCATGGATCACCATGAAACCGGCGGCGCGCTGGACGATCTGGTGGCCTCCGGCAAGGTGCGGGGCGTGGGCGTTTCCAACTTCCGGCCCTGGGACTGGAACCTGTTGCAATCGGCGATGAAAACGCCGCTGCTCACCAACCAGATCGAAATCAGCCTGGGCGAGATCTCCCCCTTCACCAATGGTGATCTGGCCTTTCACCAGCAGCACGGGCAGCACCCGATGGCCTGGTCCCCGCTTGGCGGCGGCGGGCTGATGTCGGGCAATGAAAAGCTGCATGTCGTGATGGACGACATCGCCGACGCACACGGCGTCGATCGGGCTGCCGTCGCGGTCGCCTTTCTGATGGCACATCCGGCAGGCATCCTGCCGGTGATGGGCACAAACAATCTGGACCGGATCAAAAGGATCGGGGACGCTCTACGCGTTTCTCTGGATCGGCCTACATGGTTCCGTCTCTATGAAGCAGCTCTAGGCCAAGAGGTGGCATAATGACCATGCAAGATCCAAAACAACCAACAATCTTCACACCCGACGCAGACACAAGCCGCCAGTTGCGGGATGCCTTCGGTCGTTTCGCCACCGGCGTCACGGTCATCACGGCACACAGCGCCGATGGACCGGTCAGCATCGTGGCAAACAGCTTTTCGTCGGTCTCGCTCAACCCGGCACTGGTGCTGTGGTCGGTGGACCGCTCGGCGCGTCGCTTCCCCTTTTTCGAGGCGGCAGACCACTACGCCATCCATGTGCTGGCGGCGGAACAGCGGGATCTGTGCGCGCATGTGGCCCGCAACGTGCACGCCCTGACGGATGAAGCCCATCACCTCAACGCAGACGGTGTGCCGCTGATCGATCATTGCCTTGCGCGGTTCGAATGCCGCCGGGTGGCGGCGCATGACGCAGGCGATCACGTGATCATCATAGGGCAGGTGCAACGGACAGAGATGCGCGATGGCGCGCCGCTGACGTTCTTTGCAGGTACATTTGGCGCGCTCTCGTCCTGAGGACGCGGCAACCACGACCTTGGCGCGAGGGTAATGCGCATTTAGCGCCACGGCGGGAGATAACCGCCGGGCGACGACAAAAGGGAGGGCCCACATGGGCGCACTACTGACGGTGTTAAAACCGCTCGGCACGGTAAATTCACTGCTGCTGAACATCGGACGCGGGGTCGGCATGGCGGCCATCGCGCTCATGGTCGCAGCTATCCTGATACAGGTGGTTGCAAGATATATTTTCAACAACGCATTGCCCTGGCCGGATGAGGCCGCGCGCTTTTGCATGTTGTGGATGACGGGCCTGATGGCGCCAACCGCGTTCCGGCGCGGCAGTTTCGTTGCGCTCGACATGATCTCGGGCTTCCTGTCCAGCAGGGCGGCGGGCATCCTGAGCCTGATCCTGCTGCTGATCTCCTTCATGATCCTGATCATCGCGGTTCAGATCGGCTATAAGGAAGTCACCGGGTTCGGGGGCAAGTTCGCCACCGCGTCGCTCTATCTGCCGACCTTGGATGGTTGGTTCCGGATCCCGCGCAGCTGGATGATGCTGTCGCTGCTGGTGGGCGTTGTCCTGCTGATCAGCGTCAATATCGAACTGATCCTGCGCAGCATCGTGACCCTGATGGGGGGCGGTGACGAATTGCCTGAAATTGACATGCCAGCCGACATACAAGGAGCGGACTGATGCTTATATGGTTCCTGCCGCTTTTCCTGCTTTTCCTCCTGATCGGCTTGCCGGTGTTCTTTGGCCTTCTGGCCGCCCCCGGTCTGCTCTTGTGGATGAATGGGCAGGAAAAGGACATCACGCTGCTCTACCGCAACGTCTATAACGGGATGGACAGCTTTCCGCTGATGGCCATTCCCTTCTTCATGCTGGCGGGCGAGATGATGAACAAGGGCGGGATTACGATCCGTCTGGTTCAGTTCAGCCAGGCGCTGATGGGGCACCTGCGCGGTGGTCTGGCACAGGTGAACGTGCTGTCGTCGATCCTCTTTGCGGGTCTGTCGGGCTCTGCCGTGGCCGATACGTCGGCGCTGGGCTCCATGCTGATCCCCGCGATGGAGAAAGAGGGCTATACCCGCCGCTATGCGGCTGCGATCACGGCGGCCAGTTCGGTGATCGGGCCGATCATTCCGCCATCGGGCATCATGATCATCTATGCCTATGTCATGGGCGAAAGCGTGGCGGCGCTGTTTCTTGCGGGCATCGTGCCGGGCATCCTGGTGGGTGTGGGCCTGATGGTGATGGTCAAGGTGACGGCGGATCGCTATAACCTGCCTGCTGCCAAGAAAGTCGAGTTTGACGGTGTCGAACTGGGCAAGCTGGAACAGTGGGTGTCCTTCGTTCTGATCCGTCTGAACCTTGCGCTGCTGATCTGGTCCATTGCACCGCTGCCCGAAATGGGTGCGCTGATGAACTGGGCCACGTTCTTTGGGGCCGTCGCGATCACGCATGCGCTGCTTCTGGCCTTGCGCACGCAGGTCAGCTCCGAATTCCGGACCATCTGCAAACGGGCCATCGTGCCTTTGCAGACACCGGTGCTGATCCTGGGCGGTATCCTTGCGGGTGTGTTCACTCCGACCGAGGCGGCGGCCGTCGCGGTGGCCTATGCGGTCTTTGTGGCCTTCTTCGTGCTGCGGACCATGTCACTCAGGGACCTGCCCGAGATCCTGAGCCGCGCCGGTCTGACCTCTGCCGTGGTTCTGCTTCTGGTGGGGGCGGCCATGGCCTTCAAGACGGTTGTGTCGCTGTCCTATGCGCCGCAGATCCTGGCGGATTACATCCTGACCCTGTCGGAAAACCCGCTGATCCTGTTGTTCCTGATCAACATCCTGCTGTTCATCGTGGGCATGTTCCTCGATGCGGGGCCTGCGATCATCATCCTGGGGCCGATCCTTGCGCCGATCTTCACCGATCTCGGTGTCGACAGCATCCACTTCGCGATCATCATGAGTGTGAACCTGACAGTGGGGCTGGCAACGCCACCCATGGGACTTGTGCTGTTCGTGGCGGCTGCGGTCAGTCACGAAAAGGTCGAAACCATCGCAAAGGCAATCCTGCCGTTCCTTGCGGTCGAGGTCGCCGTGATCTTCCTGATCACCTACTTCCCCGCAATTTCGATGACCATTCCCCGCCTGACCGGGTTCGCGGAGTGAACACAAAAACCGGCAGCGGCAAAAAACACCCCTCCGAAACTGCGATTGACCGCTTTCTTCGGGGGGGCTTTGCCCCTACCATCCACAAAAGACTTGAGTTTCAAACGGGAGGAAACACCACAATGCTCAAAACGACCCTCAAAACCCTCACGGCGGCGGCCCTGATCGCCGGGTCCACCGTGATGGCGCAGGCACAGGAATTCACGATCCGCGCCACCGCCAACTCCAACGAGAACGACGAAGACTACGACGGGCTCGTCGTGTTCAAGAGCTTTGTCGAGGCCGCGTCCAACGGTGCCATCGCGGTCGAGCTTTTCATCGGAACGCAGCTGTGCAGCAACGGCGCGGAATGCCTGCAAGGCGTGGCCGATGGCAGCATCGACATCTACATCTCGACCTCCGGCGGCGCGTCGGGGATCTTTCCCTATGTGCAGGTTCTCGACCTGCCCTACCTGATGTCGGATGACCGCATCGCCGAGCATGTCCTGTCGGGCGATTTCGTGCGCACCATGCGCAACATGGCACTCGAGGATTCCGGCGGCACGATTCGCCTGATGACCGTGGGCAACACCGGCGGCTGGCGCAACTTTGCCAACACCGAACGTCGCGTCGCGGCACCTTCGGACCTCGAAGGGCTCAAGATCCGTACCGTTGTGGCCGATCTGCCGCAGGAGCTGGTCAAGGCAATGGGCGCCTCCCCGACGCCGATCCCATGGCCCGAACTGTTCACCTCGCTGCAAACCGGCGTCGTGGAAGGCTCGCAAAACGGCATCACCGACATCATGGGCATGAAATTCCCCGATGCGGGTCTGCAGTACATGACGCTGGACGGTCACTCCTACATGGGTGCGATGTGGTGGATGAGCAACGAATCGTTCATGGCGCTGCCTGAAAACTTGCGCCGCGTGGTGGTCGATGGCTTCCACGAATTGCAGCAAGCCACATTCGCCTCGCCCAAGCGCAAGTCGATTGCGGCCTATGAAGAATTCGTGGCCGGTGGCGGCGATCTCTATGTGCCGTCCCCCGAGGAAAAAGCGGCCTTCGCCGCAGCGGCGGCCCCGGTCTATGACTGGTTCAAAGGCAATGTCGGTCGTGGCGAAGAAATCTTTGCCGCGCTCGAGACAGCCGTTGCCGCAGCCGAAGCGGACGTCAACGCCGCCCGCGCGGCTGACATGCAGTAAACGGGGGGGCGGATCAGGATCCGCCTTACGGGAAAATCCGAAAAGGCCGCTCCGACCGGGGCGGCCTTTTTTCTTTCGGTTTCCCGGAGCCCGCGTAAACTGCCCCTTCAGAAACGCACAGCCCGCGCACAGTCACAGGCTGCGGACAATCTCAGAGGATGCACATGTCACAATCAGCCCCGTTCAAGATCATTCAAACACAGGGCGTCCACCACATCACCCTCAACGGCGCGGACCGTCAGACCTCGCTTGATTTCTGGGAAGGTGTCCTCGGGATGCCCTTCATTTTCGACCAGCCGAACCTTGATAACCCGAACGAGGGCCACCTCTATTTCGACCCCGGGGATGGCCGCCTCATCACCATCTTCACCAACGAAGACCGCGCGCCCGCGCCCGATCATGTCCCCGAAGCCGTAGGGTCCCTGCACCATCTGGCCCTGAACGTCAGTCAGGCCACCTTCTGGCAGATACCGGCGCGACTGGATGCGCGCGGCGTCACGCACAGCGGTCCGGTCGATCGCGGCTTCATGGACTCGATCTATTTTCGCGATCCGTTGGGCCTGCGCCTTGAACTTGCAAGCTATCGGTTCGAGCCGCCCGAAGGGTGCCGCCATGCGGACGTGATGATCGAGGCGCACAGGATCCGCGTGGCCGGGAAGGCCCATCACATTGACCGCGAACACCTCGCGGATGCCATCGAAGTGCTGGTCAGGCGCAGGCACGCCTCGCTGAGCGACGACAGATCCCCGCGCGGCGCCTACTGACGCCCACCGCCGGGCGGTTGGGGGTCACGGAATGGGCCGCGCCATGTTGGCATTCATGTTCGATCAGTTGCGCGCGGATGGCTACAAAAGGGTGATGTTCGCCTCCGCCACTTTCCTCACCCATACCCGGGCGATGCATGAAAGCGCGGGGTTCATGGAGTTGCCGCAACCGGCAGATTTCCCCGAAGCGTGGCGCGACTGTGTCTACGTCATGGAACGTGCGCTGAACTGATCCATCGCGCCCGATCCCGTGCCCTCAAAACCGCAGCACCCAGCGGGCAAGGCGCGGAAACAGCCGCGCGACCAGCAGGTTCGGCTTCAGCATGAACGGGGCCACCACCTGATAGCGCGGGCGCGCCAGCACCCTCGCCAGCACATCCGCACAGGTTTCAAGCGACAGTTTCGGCATGGTCCTGGCCAGCATCGGGATTTTCTCCGCCACGCCGGGATTGTTGTCGAAATAGGGCGAGGCGATCTCGCCAAAAACCACGTGACAGCTGTGCACGCCCGTGCCCACCAGATCCTGTGCCATTGCCTCATGCAGGGCGCGCAGGGCCGCGCGGGACGCCGCATAGCCCGCACTCGATGGCCAGGGCGCAAAACAGGCGGGCGAATTGACATGGACGATCACGCCGCTGCCGCGTTCCAGCATCCGGCCCAGAAACGCATGGGTGATGGTGAAGGCGGCGAAATAGGGGGCCTGCATCATCACCATGGCCTCTTGGGGCGCGGTGTCCTGCACGGTCTTCCACTGGCCCGCACCTGCGCTGTTGATGATCGCATCCGGCAGGCCAAAGCGGGCGATGACGTCCCGGGCGAGCGCCGCCACCGCTGCCGGGTCCGCGGCGTCGCAAGGGCAGGGGGTGGCGCGGTCACCGATTTCGTCTGCGAGGCTGTGCAAGGCATCGGCCGAACGGGCCACGAGGATAACATTCATCCCATCCCCTGCCAGCTTGCGCGCTGTCGCAGCCCCCACGCCACTGGACGCCCCCGTGATTAAAACCGTTTTCAAATGCTGTTCCTTTCAAGGGTGCCGCGTCCGTACGTCTTAACCGAAAGTTACCGACCGCGGACAAAGGTTAACAGCCGGAGAAAGTGAACAAGGTGTGAACGGAGAAATGCGCAGTAAAATGCGCAGTTTGACGCCAAAACTGCGCGCTTCGGCAAATCAGCCCTGAAAACCGGGGATCCGGAGCGTTTGAAACTGCGCAGTTTGCCTGTGAAACTGCGCGGTTTGCCCGGATCCGACCACCGTACGCCCCGTTAATGCATACCTTGGGGCAAGGGCTTTTCAAGCGGGCAATCCCCTGCCAAACTCAGCGAAACGGATACATCCACACCTTGTAGTCAGCGACCAGAAC
>CAYGQZ010000126.1:0-11406 GCA_964352055.1 uncultured Rhodobacterales bacterium | reverse complement strand
TGGCGGCCTATATGGCCAAGGTCAATGAGCGTGGATTAGAGCCGCGCATCGACTGGGCGAACCGGTAGGCGAGGGCGTGGCCGTGGCGATATCAGCAACGAGGTTCCGTCACGGCACAGACCGTGCCATCGCGGTGGTTTCGACCCTGACAGGGGCCGTCAGCGGAGCAGCGTCGATCTGGATATTTTGCCTGATGCTGCTGATCTGCGCGGACATTGCCGGGCGCACCCTGTTCAACGCGCCGGTGCAGGGCGTGTCCGAGGTGGTGGCGAATTCCATCGTCGCAATCGTCTTTTTGCAGGCAGCGCACACCTTGATGAGCGGACGCATGACACGCACCGATCTGTTGCTCGGCTGGCTGGAGGAGGAACGGCCCTTTGCCGCGTCCGTGCTGCGGCTGGTATTTCACGCGGCCGGCCTCGTGGTGTTTGCACTGATCGCCCAAGGCACATGGCCCAAACTGGTCGACGCCTGGGTCGAGGGTGAATTCTTTGGTGCTCAGGGCGTGTTCACCGCGCCTGTCTGGCCAATCAAGGCCTGCCTGTTTTTTGGCTCTCTTCTGACGTGCCTTGCGTTTCTCACGCAGATGCTGCGTGATCTCAAGGAAATGCTGAACGTCGGGCGGGTGTCTTCGCTGCGAATCCGTCATACCGTTCTGACGCAGCCGCGCGGCTGGCCGGTTCTGATGGGCTTTGCGGTGGTTTTGATCCTCGCCTATGCGGTCTTTTTGGCCGATCTCGACCGCATCACGATCGGGATCGCGGCCATCGGTTTCATGTTATTGTTCATCCTGTCAGGGGCCCATATCGCGGTTGTGCTGATGGTACTGAGCTTTGTCGGGATATGGCTGATCCGGGACAATCCGACGGTGGCGGTAAGGTCGCTGGCACTTGCCGCGGACGGGGCAATCAACCGTTACCTGTTTGGCGTGGTTCCACTGTTCGTTCTGATGGGGCTGGTGGTAGATGCAGCCGACATCGGTCGGGATGCCTACCGGGTTGCGGCCTGGATGCTACAACGGATCAAGGGCGGGCTGGGCATGGCCACGGTGGCGGCCAACGCGGTCTTTGCTTCCATTACCGGGATTTCCATTGCGTCTGCGGCGGTGTTTTCGCGTGTTGCCGTGCCGCAAATGGTGGCGAATGGCTATACCAACCGTTTTGCGCTTGGCGTGGTTGCGGGCTCGTCGGTTCTGGGCATGCTGATCCCGCCCAGCCTGCTGCTTATCATCTATGGGGTGCTGGCAGAACAATCGGTCGGCGCGCTGTTTCTTGCAGCAATTGTGCCAGGAGCGTTGCTGGCCTTCGTCTTTGGTCTTGGCATCTATCTGATGGCGAGGTTTCGGCCGCAAATGGTGATGCAGAGCGATCGCGCCACGGTGATCGAGGGGGAGACGTGGGGCTCTGCCGCACGCAAACTGGTTCCGATCGGCGTTCTAGTCGTGATTGTTCTGGGCGGCATCTATTCGGGTGTCTTTACCCCAACTGAGGCCGGTGCCGCGGGTGCTGCAGCTGCCATCGTCGTGGCCGTGGTCAAAGGCAGCCTCAGCTGGAGAAGATTTTGGCGTGTTCTGGTGGATACCGGTCTTGTTTCCGTGTCGATCCTGCTACTGATCGTTGCGGCGTCGATGTATTCGCGCATGCTGACCCTATCGACAATCCCACAAGAGATGACATCGATGTTTGCGAGCCTTGGGCTTGGGTTGATGGGCTTCATGATGGTCTATCTGGTACTGGTTGTGATCATGGGCATGATCCTTGATTCCACATCGATCATGCTGATCCTGTTGCCGCTGGCGTTGCCCATCGTGACCGAGTTGGGTGGCAATCTGATCTGGTTCGGGATCGTGACGGTGATCGCAGTGGAAATAGGGCTGTTAACACCGCCCTTCGGGCTCACGGTCTATGTGGTCAAGGCGACGATATCGGATCGTAACACCACGCTGGGCGACATCTTTGCAGGCACTTTCCCCTTCGTCGTAATGATGACGCTGGTCACGCTGATCCTGACCTTCATTCCGGCGTTGAGCCTCATGTTTGAATAGAAAGAAATGACATGCATTTCGTGGTTCACGCACTGGACAAGCCGGACGCCCTGCCGCGTCGGCAGGCCGTTTTGGCGGCGCATCGCGCCTATCTAGATCAAGCGCCCGCGCGGCATGGTGTTCGCGTGCTTTTGTCTGGCCCGCTTACCAGTGACGACGGTGCGCGGATGATTGGGTCGTTCTTTTTGCTAGAAGCCCCGGATCGCGCAGCCATAGAGGCGATGTTCGCCTCGGATCCGATGGCCACAGCGGATGTCTGGAAGCAGCGACAGGTGCAGGCTGTAACGCTTCGGCAGAATGCAATGAGTGGCCGCGACCAGACGGCCTGACCGGTTCACCAATCCTTTGGGCGAGTGCGCTCAAGCTCTGGACTTATCGGGATGAATTCATCCTCATCGCCGGGCGGCAAGGTGAAGGGGCCGTTTTGCCAGTCGGCGGCCTTCCAATCCTCCTTGGCCTGTTCGATCCGATCCTTGGAAGAGGACACGAAGTTCCACCAGATGTAGCGTTTCTCATTCAACGTGGCCCCGCCAAGCGCCATCAGTCGCGCGCCTTGCGGACCAGCCTTGACCGACATCCTGTCGCCGGGGCGGAAGACCATCATTCGCCCGGCCTCATAGTTTTCGCCCACGACCTCGATGCTGCCTTCCGTCACATAAATTCCGCGATCCTCGTGATTGTCGGGCAGCGGGAAGGATGCGCCAGCCTCCAGCACAACATCGACATAAAAGGTATCAGACTGCATCGTTACAGGACTGGTCTCGCCATAGGCGCTGCCGAGGATCAGGCGCGCTGTCGTGCCTGCGTCCTCGATCACCGGAAGGGCAGCTTTCTTGTGGTGCTCGAAATCAGGGGCCATGTCCTCACGGTCTTCGGGCAGGGCAATCCATGTCTGAATGCCAAAGAGCTTGTGCCGTGTCGCGCGGGTCTCGCCGCTGGTGCGCTCTGAATGGGTGACGCCGCGGCCTGCGAGCATCCAGTTGACCTCGCCGGGATAGATCATCTGGTGGGTGCCGAGGCTGTCGCGATGCTCAAATTCGCCCTGGTAGAGGTAGGTTACCGTACCGAGCCCGATATGCGGATGCGGGCGCACGTCGATGCCCCCGTCGGTGATGAACTCGGCAGGGCCCATTTGGTCGAAAAAGATAAATGGGCCGACCATCTGTCGCTTGGGCGAGGGCAGGGCGCGGCGGACCTCGAAGCCCCCCAGGTCTCTGGCTCGGGGGATGATCAGCGTTTCGATATTGCTGGTATCCGACAACGGGCAGTCTGGATTTTGGGTGGGGTTCCAGCTCATGGTGGGTCTCCAAAAATTGGGTGCGCAACACGGGTAATATTGAGCAAGATATCATCTATTCAGGTTTAATGTAGTGCCGAACCAACGGGCCGCCTTCGTGACGATCGAGAGCTTTCAACTCGTCCTGAAGTTCCCGATCTGACCGGGTTACTCTTTCATGCTGCGCCAAGTGCTCTGACCAACTGGGCAGGTGAAAACTCTCGATCCATAGATCGGGGGTTTCGACACTTTGGCTGACGTCCCAACGGGTGGCGCCGTCGCGCATACGTTCGTTGGAAAAAGAATTCAAGAGGGTCAAAAACGCATCCTGGTCGGTGGGGTCGATCTTATATGTGACGATAACCATCACGGCGCGGTCATCGCTTTGAGTGTCACTCAAGACTGGGGCCTGCGGCCATGCGGAGGCCGGGGACAGGTCCAGCACGTCGCCCTGGCCGACTTCAAAACGCCGGGTTGCCATCAGGCCCAAACCAAGACCCAAAGCAGCGACGAGCAGTGCAATCTGGATCGAGGCCAGTGTCGCGATCTGTCCCCAGACGACCGACCCGAAAGCCATCGACCCGAAGAAGACCATCAGAAACACCGAAAGTCCACGCGCGCGTACCCAGTCCGGCAGAGCGGTCTGTGCGGACACATTGAACGAAGTCAGGACCGCTATCCATGACAACCCACCCAGAAAGGCTGCGACCATCAAGGCGGCAGGGGCCGATGACGCCGCCATGGCCAGCAGTGCGGCGATAGTGCCAAACGTGCCCAGCCGCACGGTTGTGTCTGCGTTGAACCGCTTGGACAAGGTCGGAAGAAGCAAAGCGCCTGTCACCGCACCTGCGCCAATCAACGCCATAAGCGCCCCGTAAAGCTCAGAACCTCCTCCCTCAGCATTGCGCGCAATCAGCGGCAGCAATGACCAATAGGCCGATGCAAACAGAAAGAACGCCATGGCGCGAATGGCCGTGGCCAGCATCGCGGGATTGTGGCGTACATGGCGCAGGCCCGTGCCCATCTCGGAAAGCAAGCTGGCGTGGTTTATTCGCGCAGGCGTTTCGGCGGGACGCCAAAGCAAAAGGGCCACAAGAATCACCACATGGCTTGCTGCGTTCAGGGCGAAGGGGGCTGCGAGACCGACGCTGGCGATCAGCACTCCGGCCAAGGCCGGACCAATCGCACGACTGATATTGATCCCCATGGAATTGAGCGCAATCGCAGGCTTCAGCTTTTCGCGCGGCACCAGGATGGGCACGATGGCCTGCCATGCCGGGGCCATGAAAGCCGCTCCAGTACCGATTGCTAACGTGAACAAGATCAGAAGGGTTGGCGTCATGCGCTCCTGCCAGACCAGAACGGCAAGGGTCGAGATTACGGCGGTCAGCATGATGTTGATCACAATCAGCATGCGCCTTTTGTCGAAACGATCCGCAAGCGCGCCTGCCAGCAGGGCAAAGAGAAACATCGGCAGTGTGGTTGACGCCTGAACGAGTGTCACCACAGCCGGGCTCGGGCTGAGTGTCGTCATCAGCCAGCCTGCGCCGACCTCATGCATCCATGTGCCAACATTCGAGATCAGTGTTGCCGTCCACAACAGCGCAAAGGCCAAGTGACTAAAGGGGGAAAATGCCCCCGGGCTGGCCTTATTACCACTGAATGACATCAGCTAATTCCTCGCGGTGTTTTTGAGCATGGGCGCGCACGAATGGACACAGAGGCACTATGCGCTGCCCCTTTTCGCGCGCATCTGCGATCAGCCGTTCGACCAGCGCGCGCGCCACACCAAGACCGCGCATACTGTCCGGCACGGCCGTGTGATCGGCAATGATCAGCGTGGGTGAGACCTTTGAGGTGGTCAACTCCCCTTCGTCCTCAACCCTGTCTTGCGTGGCCACATAGCGGCCCTTGGTGTCGGTTTCGGAATAGGTGATCTTCAAGTCGACCATTGAAATTCTTCCTCATGTCAAACGGCGAAACAGGAACATCCAAGTGCGCCCCAGAATGCGCCCTTGTCGCGCACCGGGATTGGATTGGCCCATGCGATACCATGGTTGTGCCCATGCATGCCGCATCCTGATGCGCAACCATCATGGCAGGCCCGCATCTCCATCTTCGCAGGCTCAAGCGGTCCCTTGCGTTGGCCGGGGCTGGCCAGAAGGGCATTGACGGACCAGTCAGGGCTGGCAGGAGGGATCGGTGGGTTGTGATCCGCGAAATCGGCATCTGCATAGACGATCTTGCCGCCAGTTACGGTCATCACCGACATGATCGATCTGATCCGAGCGTCGGGCACGCTCATCAGATCGTCAGACAAAACAGCCAGATCAGCATACATGCCAGGTGCCAGCGTGCCCTTGACGTCTTGCTCACCCGAGAACCAGGCCGAGCCGGTTGTCCAGATCGCAAGTGCCTCTTCGCGAGTTAGAAGGTTTTCGTCGCCATAAAGCGTCATGCCGCCCACCGTCTTGCCTGTCGTCAGCCAGTGCATCGCTACCCACGGATCATAGCTCGCTACGCGCGTTGCATCCGTGCCGCCGCCCACTGGCACGCCCGAGCGCAACATCTCGCGCATGGGCGGTGTGGCTTCGGCGGCTTGCGCGCCGTAGCGATCGACGAAGTACTCGCCTTGAAACGCCATGCGGTGCTGGGTGGCGATGCCACCGCCGAGCGCCTTGATCCGTTCGATGTTGCGCGGGCTGATAGTTTCCGCGTGGTCGATGATGAAACGGGTCTTGAATGGCGTTTTGCCGTTTACCCTCTCAAATACAGTCAGAAACCGGTCGATGGTCTGGTCATAGGTCGCATGGATGCGGAAGGGCCATTCGTTGGTGGCCAGCAATTCAACTATCCTTTCCAACTCGTCTTCCATCACGGGGGCTGGGTCCGGACGTGGTTCGAGAAAGTTCTCGAAATCCGCCGCGGACCACGCGAGGTTCTCTCCCGCACCGTTCATGCGCAACATATCCGATCCCGCACCAGGTTCGGTGATCTGCACCCAGCGTTCGTAGTCGCTCAGCTCCTCGCCCGCAGTCTGTGCAAATAGGTTGTATGCCACGCGCACCGTCATATCGCCATCGTCATGCAGTCGCTGGATCACGTTGTAATCATCAGGGTAATTCTGTCCACCACCGCCTGCGTCAATGACCGAAGTGATGCCAAGGCGGTTCATCTCGCGCATGTAGTGGCGGGTCGAGTTGATCTGGTCTTCAACCGGCAGCCTGGGACCTTGTGCCAGCGTCGAATAGAGGATCAGCGCAGAGGGTTTGGCAATCAGCATGCCAGTGGGGTTGCCGCTGCCATCCTTCTCGATCACGCCGCCGGGCGGATTGGGCGTGTCCTTGGTGATGCCGAGTGCCGACAGCGCCGCCCGGTTCAACAGGGCGGAAGCATAAAGGTGCAGGATGAAGACAGGCGTGTCGGGGGCCGCTGCGTTGATCTCGTCCAGAGTGGGCATGCGCTGCTCGGCAAATTGAAACTCGGACCAACCGCCCACGACACGCACCCATTGCGGTGCGGGCGTGTTGGCGGCCTGTCGGCGCAGCATCGCTAGCGCGTCCGCGACCGAGGGCACGTTTTCCCAGCGCAGTTCCATATTGTAGTTCAATCCGCCTCGAATCAGGTGGGTGTGGCTGTCATTGAGACCCGGAATGACGCGGTGACCGTTCAGGTCGATTGTTTGGGCGGCATCCGCATACCGCCCCAAGATCTTTGCGTCGGAGCCTGTGTCGATGACCCGCCCATCCTTTATCGCAATCGCTGTCGCCTCGGGCTTGTCGGGGTCCAGCGTCGTAATCTTGGCGTGAAAGAGAATGAGATCAGGTTCGTTCATGGTCTGGTTCCCTTGTGATGATTGGGCAAAAGTTGGCCGGGTCAATCCCAGAGCGGTCATCGCTCCAAGCCCGGCAAGCACGTCGCGGCGTGGCTGAGGCATGGCAAGTTCTCCTTTCGGATGTCTGCCGACACGTGTCGGCAGACATGATGAAGTTCAGGTTGCGGGAACTGGGGCGAGGGTGCCGCCGGCGTGTGTTGTGCGGTTGGGAGCCTTGTGGACCATGGTATAGGCATAATCGACGCCCATGCCGTAAGCGCCCGAATGCTCCTGCACCAATGCGATAACGGCGTCATAAGTTTCCTTGCGGGCCCAATCGCGCTGCCATTCCAGCAAGACCTGCTGCCAGGTCACAGGGATCACACCAGCCTGCACCATGCGGTCCATCGCGTATTTATGCGCGTCCTCGCTGGTGCCGCCAGAGGCGTCGGCCACCATGTATATCTCGTAATCGGTATCCGCCATGCAAGACAGCGCGAAGGTCAGGTTGCAAACCTCGGTCCAAAGGCCGGACACGACGATCTTCTTGCGTCCCTCGGCGGCACCTTTCGCCAGCGCGTCACGCACCTTCTGATCATCCCAAGAGTTCATCGAGCTCCGCTCAAGCAACGGAGCGTCTGGAAAGATGTTCAGAAGTTCCGGGTATGTGTGACCGGAAAAGGCTTCCGTTTCGACCGTTGTGATGGTTGTCGGGATGCTAAAGATCTTGCCCGCCTTGGCCAGACCAAGGGTGTTGTTCTTGAGCATCTGGCGGTCGATGGATTGTACGCCAAATGCCATCTGTGGCTGGTGGTCGATAAAGATCAACTGGCTGTTTTGGGGGGTCAGGATGTCGAGTTTGGACATGTGGGTGTTCCTTTTCTGTCGATCAAGTAGAGGGAGGGGTTTCATCGTGGCGTGTGTCCGCCACGGCGAAGGATTTAAGGTGAAGCGCTTTGGACAAGACATTTGGGTGCCCCTTAACCCATTGAACGGTGGCCTCGCCGGCCAGCATGCCAAGCAGCCCCAAAAGCGCGATGATTGGTGGTGCAGGGGAGCGGATCGATACAAGTCCGTAGATCACTCCCACGCCGACCCCGACGCCAAGTGACAAGAGATAGGGCGAGACACTCATGCTTTTTCCTTTCTGGTAGGGCTCTGGAGCAGATCTGACAGGGCAAGGACTTCGTCCTGCCGCAATTCATGACCGCCGTCGTGGATGTGAGTGTCGACCGTTGTCCCCTGCGCTGCGAACCAGTCAATTAGGCGCTGGCTGAGCGGCCAAGGGCAAATTGGATCGCGCCGCCCGGCGGTGATCAAAACGCGCTTGCCAGCAAGGGCAGGGGTTGCCTGAGGCTCCCAAGGGATCAGAGGATGCAGCAAGCCAATCCTGTCAAAAAGGTCCGGGTGCGCCATCGCAACAGACGCAAGGATGTTCGCCCCGTTCGAATAGCCAAAGCCATAGTTTGGCGTGTCAGGGTGGCGTGCCTTGTGATCCGACACGAAAACGGCCATCGCTTCTGTTCTCTGGGCGAGATCGTCCATGTCATAGACGCCTTCGCCCGTACGACGAAAGAAACGCGCTGCACCCATTTCCGAGACATCCCCACGGGGCGAGATGACGCCCGCCCCCGGCAACAGTTGCTGTGCGAGATCAAAGAACTGCGTCTCGTCGCCGCCCGTGCCGTGAAAGGCAAAGATCAGCGGGGCTCCGGCCTCCGGGACCTTGGTCAGCTCGTGGTAAGTTTCAGCCAGCATCTCTGACCCTCCTCAGGCTGCAATCGAAGGCAATAAGCCTTCGATTTGGGCGCGGTGCGGCTCGTAACGGCTGGGTAGTTTGAGTGCTTCACCCAGATGTGCCGTGTCCTCATCGCGATCAAAGCCAGGCTCATTGGTGGCCACCTCGAACAGCACGCCACCTGGCGTGCGGAAGTAGATCGCCCAGAAATAGTCGCGGTCTATCACCGGTGTGACCTGATAACCCGTGTCCATCAGGGCCTTGCGTACTTCGAGTTGCGCCGCGCGATCCTCAACCGCGAAAGCGATGTGGTGCACTGACCCTGCACCCTGCCCGGCGGTTTGTGCGCCCGGCAGTTCCTCAAGGTCAATCGTGTCAGCTGCATTGCCACCCTCGATCCGGTAACGGGTGACATTGCCCTCGGTCTCATCCTTCTGATAGCCCATAAAGCCCAGCAATTCGCCGGTTGCGGCTGCATCGCGCAAGCTTAAGCGTGCGCCATGAAAGCCAAGCACGCCCGCGTCCTGAGGAACATCCGCGCCAATCCAAGGGGTGCGGTCGCGTGCGTCACTTTCCACAAGCGCAAATCCATCACCATCCGGCCCATCAAAGCCGAGACGGTTCTCTCCCAGAAAACTGCCCTCAATTAGACCGGTCACGCCTTGTGCCGAAAGGCGGTTCTTCCAGAACCCCAAAGAACCTTTGGGTACGGCAAACTCGGTGATCCCGACCTCGCCTGTCCCGCGACGCCCGCGGGGCATATCGCCAAAGGGGAAGTAAGTCATGACAGAGCCGGGCATTCCGACCTCATCACCGTAGTAGAGGTGATAGACTTCCGGGGCGTCAAAGTTCACGGTCTTCTTGACCCGGCGCATTCCGAGGGTCTTGGTGAAGAACTGATTATTTGCGTTGGCATCACCTGCCATTGATGTGACGTGGTGCAAGCCTTTGATTTCTTTAATCATCGCTTTGCCTTTCGAGGCTGAATTTCGGTTTCGAAATCAAGATAGGGCATTGCGGTGTTATCAAGAATAGAAACATTGTTGCATTAACTGTTGTTATAGATGCAATAATGAAACATGCAGGAAATCAAACCGATCCGGGTCTTTTTGAAAGTGGTTGAGCTGAGAAGCTTTGCAGCGGCGGCGCGCAGCCTCAAAATGACGCCCGCTTCTGTCACACGCATCGTCGCCAGGTTGGAAGAAGATCTTGGTCAACAATTGCTTGTGCGCACCACGCGTCAGGTGGCCCTGACCAGCGCAGGGGCCATGGTCGCCGCGCGCTTTGGCCCCATTGTGGAAGACTTTGATCAGGTGAGCGAGGAAATCACCCGCGCTGTCTGGCCGGATCGCGGACGCCTGTCGATCAATGCGCCGATGTCCCTCGGGCTGAGGTTGATGCCATCCTTGATTGACAAATTTCGACTTGCCTATCCGAACATCTTACTTGATGTGACTCTGACCGATCGTCTTGTAGACATCGTCGAGGAAAACTGTGATCTCGCAATTCGGATTTCAGGTCCCCCCAACGACAAGTCGACCATCTGGCGCAAGATATGCGAGGTGCCCCGCCAGGTGATTGCCGCACCCAGCCTGTTCGAGCGCACGCCGCGCCCCACCACACCTGACAATCTCGATCCGGCGATGTGCATGTCTTACTCTTCTTCAGGGCAACCAGAGGTTTGGAGATTTGAGAAAGGCGGGCTGAAACGAACTGTCTCGGCCGGATCCTCCATCGTCTCCAACAACGGGGACTTTTTGTATGCGTTGGCACGTTCGGGAAATGGGATCACGATCCTGCCGGATTTCATCGTGATGGACGGAATTGCCAGCGGAGCGGTCCAACCCGTTCTGGCGGACTGGTCAGTTCCTACGCTTTGGCTAACCCTTTTTTATCCACCCTACGAAGTCTTGCCGCCGCTTGTGGCAACCTTCACTGATTTCTTCGAGGCCCATCTTCGCGAGGTGGCGGAACTCAATTTTGAGAGCTAGGATCAATGCGGATACCTTAGTTCCGCCTTGGACCGTCAACACTGTCTCGTTCTCTCAACTGCACTGGAAGCACTGTCTCAATCGGCATACTGTCACAATTCCATGACAGGATCGCAGCCATTAGTCTGGCCGCAACTGTTCCTGCGTCGAATTGTTGGATCCGAAATGTGGAAATGCAGGAGAACTATGTCGAGACGTCACATGTTATCCATTTATGTGGAATGACTTGAAAACAGTGAAGGTTCAGGATGTTAACCCAATGCGTCCCGTATCGATCCCGAGGAAACCAGACCGGTATCGACAAGAGATACTTCCAATGGAGGATTGGGCCAAAACCCAAGCTGCCAGAGGCGGTTGGGCAATTTGCGTGTGAAGATCGTGTGCACAGACGTATCAGCGCGCTCCTCTGCGGGCGCGAAAGCGGAAATCGCGACATCTGCACGTTGTCACGCCGCGCTTGCCAATTCTACGCCACAAGCCGCGGGATCACGTTCTCAACCAACTGCAGAAATCGTAAGTTGCGAGCCCCCGCAACCAACGATA
>CAYGQZ010000125.1:0-11432 GCA_964352055.1 uncultured Rhodobacterales bacterium | reverse complement strand
ACCCGTTCCATCGAACGGGTCATCACCGCCCTTGGCGTTGACGGTGTCGGCATCGAAGGATCCGACAGCCTCGACGATCCCAACGCTGTATTCCAATAGGCGAGTGTAGCTATTGGCCTGCACTACACTTTGAATAATACCTGATAAGCCCCTGAGCACAGGGGCTTATCGCCGTTACACTTTGCTATCGAAAGCCTCTCGCTATGGGTCAAAAACAACTGGTCTTGAGTATGTCAGCCATCTTGGCAATGTCTGCTTTCGTCTTGGCAGACACGAACCGAGAACCCGCATGGGCCAATCTCGCTGACCCGCATCTATCCGTCGTGCCCCGTACCGAGGATGAAGCCGCGCGCATTGCTGCGGTCACGGCACCTGCGACCGACTTCACCCGGGCCCAGCGGTTCGAAGAGCGCCCTGCGGGGGCGGCAACGGTGCGGGTGCTTCCTGACGCGAACGCCTTTTCCCAACCCTCTGGCAACATCACATTCGAGGATGAGCTGGAGTTCAAGCTGGGCAATGGCTTGTTCCGCAAGCTGTGGGTCTCATCGCCCTCGTCAACGCTGGCTTCGGACGGGTTGGGGCCGCTCTTCAATGCGCGGTCCTGCCAGCGGTGCCACATCAAGGACGGGCGTGGGCATCCGCCCGAGCATGCCGAAGACAATGCGATTTCCATGTTCTTGCGGGTCTCTGTCATGGACCCTGACGGTGTGCCCGATGATGCCGCCATGGCAGAGATTGCGGACTACATCGCCACACGGCCCGATCCGACCTACGGAACGCAGTTGCAGGACTTTGCGGTTCAGGGTCACGCGTCTGAATACACGCTTGGCATTGCATACGAAGACGAGATCGTGACCCTTGCAGATGGCACCGACGTCTCTCTGCGGCATCCGACCTATGACGCGGCCAACCTTGGCTATGGGCCGCTGCATCCCGACGCGATGCTGTCACCCAGGGTCGCCCCGCAGATGATCGGCCTGGGGCTGCTGGAGGCGATCCCCGCCGCTGATATCCTGGCCCGTGCCGACCCCGATGATCTGGACGGTGACGGCATTTCCGGTCGCCCCAACATCGTCTGGTCCGTTGAGTTCGACCAACCCATGCTGGGCCGTTTTGGCCTGAAGGCGGGGAACCCCACAATCATGCAGCAATCGGCAGGTGCGTTCGCGGGTGATATCGGCATCTCAAACCCGCTGTTTCCGGCGGGCAGCGGCGAATGCACCGCACACCAGCCCGCTTGCATCGATGCCATCCACGGTAACGATGAGGCCCGCGGCACCGAGATCGACGCTGAGGGCATGGACCTTGTGACCTTTTACAGCCGCAACCTGGGCGTTCCAGCCCGCCGTACTGTTGACGATCCGCAGGTCTTGCGCGGCAAGCAGGTGTTCTACACCACGGGCTGCACATCGTGCCACACCCCCAGCTTTGTCACGCACCGTCTGAACGATCAGCCAGAGCAAAGCTTTCAACTGATCTGGCCCTATACCGACATGCTGCTGCATGACATGGGGCCTGCCCTGGCTGACAACCGCCCCGAAGCACGGGCGACGGGTCAGGAATGGCGCACCCCACCGCTTTGGGGTATCGGGCTGACCGAACAGGTCAGCGGCCATACGTATTTTTTGCACGACGGTCGCGCGCGGTCGTTACTGGAGGCGGTTTTGTGGCATGGTGGAGAAGCACAGCCCCAACGGGACGCGGTGGTGACCATGCGCACCGAGGATCGTGAAGCCTTGCTGAGATTCCTGGAGAGCCTATGAGACATGTCTTTCTGGCCGTTGCAATTGGCCTCACTCCTGTCACGGCACTGGCAAAGCCCTCCGTCACAGCAATCGTGGACGAACATATCCTGCCGCGCCTTGAAGCCCTCGCAGAGGCGTCGGTGGCCCTGAGCGGTGCAGCGCAACAAGACTGTGATCCGACGTCAGATCACTTGCGCGCGGCCTACAACACCGCCTTTGACGCATGGATCTCGGCCAGCCACCTGCGGTTCGGTCCCACCGAAGTGGATGATCGCGCGTTCGCCCTTGCGTTCTGGCCCGACAGTCGTGGTGCTACACCGCGGGCCCTGGCAGGTCTGATCGCCGATGAAGACCCTGTTGCCGCCGATCCCGAGGCCTATGCTGATGTTTCCATTGCAGCGCGGGGCTTTTATGCGTTGGAGTTCCTGCTGTATGATGACGCCTTGATGCAAGCGGACAACGCGGACTATCACTGCACGTTGGTGCAAACCATCAGCGCCGATATCGCGGTCACCTCCGCCGCAATACTGAACGACTGGAAAGCCCGATATGTCGAGGTGATCACCTCCCCCGGTCCGGACGCGCCCTACCGCAGTGACGAAGAAGTCCTGCAAGAGATGCTACGGGCGCTGTCCGCAGGGTTGCAATTCACCCATGACAGCCGTCTTGGGCTGCCACTGGGCACATTTGATCGCCCGCGCCCCACACGGGCCGAGGCCTGGCGGTCTGAGCGGTCCGCGCAACATGTCATGCTCAGTCTGGTGGCACTGCAGGACCTCGCGTCACATCTGGCCGCAGATGACGCTGAACTTTCACAGAGGTTGAACACAGAGTTCGACACCGCGATGGAAAAACTCCGCGCTCTGGATGACCCCGCGTTCCAAGGTGTCGCGCGCCCACAATCGCGCCTGAGACTTGAAGTCACCCAACAAGCCGTTGGCACACTCCGTTCCACTGTGCAGACGGACCTTGGGCCGACACTCGGCGTTGCGGCGGGGTTCAATTCGCTGGACGGCGACTGACATGAGAACAGGCCGCCGTCAGTTCATCGCGGGCCTCCTGGCGACGGGGCTTGCACCCAAGCCGACATGGGCCGACGCCGGTTCGCCCGCCTATCTGTCCGCCGCCGCACGACCGGATGGATCATTTGTCCTGTGTGGCATCGACAAGGCCCTGAACATCACGTTTCAAATGCCGTTGCCTGCCCGTGGCCATGCCGCCGCCGCCCATCCGACACGCCCCGAAGCCGTTGCGTTTGCACGGCGGCCCGGGACATTTGCCATGGTGATCGACTGCACGACCGGGATGAAAAAGGCGATGCTGGACGCCCCCTCTGGCCGCCACTTCTATGGCCATGGCGCGTTCTCGCAGGATGGAAACCTGCTGTATACAACCGAAAACGACTATGAGGCCGGTCGTGGCGTGATCGGCCTTTGGGATGCGACGGCAGGCTATGTGCGTGTCGGCGAATGGGACAGCGGCGGCATTGGCCCACATGATGTCAAACGGCTGCCCGGGTACGACACCCTGGTGGTTGCGAATGGCGGCATCGACACCCATCCGGACTCGGGTCGCACCAAGCTGAACATCGCAACAATGCGCCCAAACTTGGCCTACATCTCGGAAGGGGCAATCGTTGAACGTGTCGAACTTCCCGCACAGATGCACAAGAACTCGATCCGACATCTCGCCGTGACAGATGACGGACGTGTCGCCTTCGGGATGCAATGGGAGGGCGATGGGCCGGCCCCAAGCCTTGTGGGGCTTCACCGTTTGGGACAGGACATGACGCTGATGCAAACCCTGCCGGATCAGGCGCGGGACATGCAAGGCTATGTTGGCAGCATCGCGTACACGGGCCATGGCGAAACCGTCGCGGTGACCTCGCCGCGGGGCGGAACACTCCAATTCTATGACAGCCTGACCGCACACATGACGTCGAGCCGGACGATCAGCGACGTCTGCGGTGTTGCTGCAACGCAAGATGGCGTCATGGTCACCTCGGGTACAGGCGCCCTCATGGCACTGCAAAACGATGGCGCCGCAAGCGCGGCTGTCGCGGACGTTCGTTGGGACAATCACCTGATTTCCATGTCGCTCTAGGTCCCTGAGCTTACCTGCCATGTGGTCGGGGCCGTCTGTTCGATGCTTTGGGCGAGGCGGGGTTTGGACCTGTCACGCTTTCGTGCCGCCCCAGGTGCTCGTTCGGGTCCCCTTTCGTTCGACGGCGACAAGGCTTTTTCAGCCGATTTTGACCGAGTTTCAAAGCGATATAAACCTTCGCCACTATGCCTCACTCCGAAGAGTCCGGTTACTCAAAAGCATCGTGGATATTGGGCCATCATCGCCATGAGTCCGTGGTCGCTTTGGATCGCTTCAGGATTGCGGGCCAACAACTCCCGCAGAAATACACGTTCGGCATACGCGTTTTCATGTTCTGGCGTAACTTCAGTCGCGGGCTTGACAGTCGTTCCACGAAACAACCATTTCAGGGCCGGGAATTTGAATATTGGGAGCGTAAATGTCATCAGACGATCCTCTCATTGGAGTTGAGTTGAGCTTACGGACCGGCGGAATGTGCTGGTATCCGCCCTGACGTTGTGCTGTTCTACAAAAATGAAGAGCGTTTTTCAGAATTTGTCAGACGTGCGCGTTTTTCTCGCGGTCGTGCGTGCGGGGTCCACTTTGGCGGCGTCCAAAACTCTTGGGATGGCGCAACCCACTGTTGCAAGACGGATCGAAGCGCTGGAACACGTGCTTCGTCTGGTTCTATTTGTACGCAACACCCAAGGGTTTACGCCGACGCAAGACGCCCTTGCGTTGATCGCCAGTGCAGAAGCAATCGAAGAGGCGGCCAAAGATCTGGATTCATTGGCCAATCGGCTGGCGTCTGCCAATTCCCGCACCATTCGGATCACGGCGGTGACAGACGCATTTAACCCGAGGCTTTCAATAATCCTCGAAGAATTCGTCGATACATATGGTAATGTGAGCTTTGATCTGGTCCCCAGTGATGACACCGTTGACATATCCGGCGGAGATGCCGACGTAGCGATTAGATGGACCAATAAGGACATCGACAGTCCGACGTTGATTTGTCGGAAGCTGGCCTCGGTTGGTGTCTCGTTGTTTGCGTCAAAATCCTATGCGGCCAGATCTGAACTTCCACATTCAGAAGCGGATATGACTGGACATAAGTACTTGGTTTGGGGAGGGAAACTTGCTGACAGTGCCTTCAATAAATGGCTGCTCGGCAGTATCGACCCCGACCAGATTGCCCTGACGTGCCGAGATTTCAAGGCCATGGAGACATCAGTACAAATGGGTGCGGGCATAGGCATGCTACCGACGCGGTTCATGAGGACTGACGAAACGCTCGTCCAATGTTTTGAACTACCCGAAGAGTTGGGGTCGACGGTATGGCTCTTGGTAAACCCTTCCGCTTACAAGCGACCCGAGGTCAAGGCGTTCACCGCATTCTTTGCGCCGCGATACAGCGCGCTCATTCGAGACACATAGCGATCAAATTCTTCAAAGCTGTCATTGGCGCTAGTACAGCGAAAGCTCACTGTGTCCGCATCTGATCGCTTCCGGTTTTGCCGCAAACGTCCCTTGGTGAACGCGGCCCCTGCATAGGCCGGACGTTCATGCCCAAAGTCTATGCCAAGGCCTCGGTGCGGTAGAGCCTGACCCGCAGGCCGCCATGGGCGATGGAGGGTCCATCGGGCAGGAACGGCAGGCCCATTGTTCCGGCCAGAGCTGCCTCGCTGGTGATGACGCCGACCTGCCAGCCGGAAAACCGCTCTTTCAGCACCTTGCCCAATTGGCCATAGACCGGATAGAGCGCCTTTTTGTCGCCGATCCGCGCGCCGTAGGGCGGGTTCACGATCACCAGACCGGGCGGGTCCGCCGGGGGCTGGATCGTGTTGGCCTGTGCGGTCTGGAACACGGTGAGGTCCGCGATCCCTGCCCGCGCGGCATTGGCGGTGGCCATCGAGATTGCGCCTGCATCCCGGTCCGAGCCGTGAAACCGCACTGATGGCACCTTGCTCCGGTCCATCCGGCGCAAGCCTGCCACCGCGGCCGCATCGAAGGACGGCATCTGCTCGAAGGCAAAGCTGCGCGCCCGGCCGGGCTGCATGCCCGCCGCAATCTCGGCCGCTTCGATCACGAACGTGCCGGAGCCGCACATCGGATCATAGACCGTCTGGCTGCCATCAAAGCCGCATTGGCGCAAAAAGAGCGCGGCCAGCGTTTCGCGCATGGGGGCTTTGCCCACCGCCTCCTTATGGCCGCGTTTGTGCAACGGCTCGCCCGAGGTGTCGACGCTGATCGTCACCCGGTTGTCGTCGATCCGGATCTTGAGAATGACCGGCGCGTCAGCCGCCACCGTCATACCCGCACTTTCGGTCAGGGCCTTGGCAAAGCGTTCGGTCGCGGCACCCGCGTGATAGATCTTGGACTTGCGCGAGGTCGCCACATCCACCCGCACGGGCACGTCGGGGCGCAGGACCGCGTCCCAAGGAAACTTGCGCGCGCGTTTGTCGAGCTGTGCCAGGTGGAAGGCCATGAACGATCCCAGCCGCACCAGAACCCGCGTCGCACCGCGCAAGTCCAGATTGGCGCGCCAGACCTCGGGCCAGCCACCGCGCAGCGTCACGCCGCCCGGTTCGGTGCCTGTGACGTCAAAGCCCTGCGCGCGGGCCTCGTCGGCCAGCGTTGCCTCCATCCCCGGCAGGGTGATGGCAAAGATTTCAAGGGCGGGGCTGGTGTTCATCCCGCGTGCTTACCCGTGCGAGGCCACCCGGTTCAATCGGCAAATAGGTAATCTGCCTCGGCAATCTCGCGCACCTGCGTCTGGGGCAGGTTCAGGAAATGGGCCAGCGCCTTGATTTTCTCATCCAGCGTGTCCGTTTCGCGCATGACATCGAGATGCGCGAAGTCCGCGTCCTGAATGCGGTCGGATTCAAAGATGATGTCATTGCGAATGGTCGGCAACAGCCGTTGCAGCGTTTCGGCAGAGGTCTGTTCGCCGGCAAGGCCCACCCGCATGGCGTGACCGATCAGATACTCATCGGTGAAGTCACATTGCACTTCCAGCATCCGGGTGACCGAGCGATCGTCGGAAAAATCCCTGAGCAGGTCCAGCGCACTGGGATCCATGCAGACGATCAGCTGGTCCGTCTCGTAATAGTCAAAAATCATCCGGGTCAGGGCCCGCCGGTGGCGCGTGCGTTTTTCCAGCGAGGATTCGATCCCGCCCAGATTTGGCAGCGGCGTGTGTTCTTCGTGGAAAAGGTATTCCATGGCAGGCACATTGGTCACCTTGCGAATCCGGTCCAGCAGACGTTTGGCCACGTGCCATTTCTTGCAGATGATGATCATCAGGGCCCGGTTGCGCCCCAGCGTGCTTTCGGTTTCCCAGAATCGGGTCGAAAACCGCCGTCCGATCCGGCCGCGCCCGGTCAGAAACTCGAAAAGGCGGCGCCCCTCGTCCGAGATCTGGAACTCCACGTCTTCAGCGGCATAGAGCACACCCAGCCGTTGCTTGAGGTCGCTGGCCTCGGGGCTGATCTTGCGGGCGAACATGTAGTCCTGGCTGAGCAGCAGATCATAGTGATCATTGTAGAATGTGACCGGCATGCCGTAATCGGTGAACATCAGGAACGTCAGGGTTCTGTTCCGGATTTCGGCCTCTGGCACCACATGGCGGACAACGGTCTGAAAGAATGTCTCATCCGGGATCCATGTGGTTCGGAAAAACCGCATCACGTCGCGCCGGTGCCGGGTGAACTCAAGCACCGCCTCGATGGTCTGGCGGCGCAGGCACCACCACTGGCTGCCGATCTGCACCTGGATGTCTGCCGGAATGTCGCGGGTCAGGCCCAGGCGCCGTTGCAGGTTGAAACTGGTGTAAAATCGCCGTTTCTGGGTCCGTTCGTTGAAGAAATGGCGGTAGATCAACCGCTCTTCCTTCATGCCCGTGCGGATCCAGTCGCTGTTGAAATAGTCGAGGCTTTCGATGAAATCCGCATCGTTGGCATCGAGGAAATCGTGCACGTATTCGGCGGATTTGATGGCCATGCAGTCACCCGAGAGCATGTAAAAATGCGTGGCCCTTGGAAACGCCTTGACCGCGGATTCAACGGCATGGAGCGTGGCCCGCACCAGGCTCCACTCCCCCCAGCCGCAGCGGATGCGCCGGTGCGCGAAGGTCACATTCGGGTTGTCCCGGAGCGCATTCCTGATCTGCTGGAAATGCGCCGGTTTGGCCCGCGCATCGAAATGGATCGACATATAGTCGCCCACAGCGGTCAACCGCTCCGCCTGCTGAATGATCGCATCGGGGTCTTTGTGGCATAGAAGAATGTAGGCTATTCTTGCCATTTGGGAAACCGGACTGCCTCTATTCGCGTCATTGTTTACGTAGATAAAGCTAAGCAGAGATTGAATAAACAGGATTTCTTTGCTTTTTTGACGTTCAATCGATCGGCGCGCCTGTGCGCTGACATAAAAAAGGCAGACAACATGGGGTTTCCAGGGACTTGGATGACCGAAAGCCAGAGTGTGGTGTACCGGGTGGTGCCCAAATGCGCCTGCTCGACCATCGGTCAGATCATGTATTATTCGGACCATGGCACCTTTTTCGACGGGGATATCCACGATGCCGAGAGCGGGCTGCACAAATGGGCGCTGGAGGACAGCCAGCCGCTGATCACGGCCAATGTGCGTTCCCATGACAGCTTTGCCTTTACCTGTGTGCGCAACCCCTACACCCGCGTCCTGAGTTCGTTTTTCGACAAGATCTGCGGGATCCAGCGCAATGGGAAACGCTATCGCGGCAATCTGGTGCCCTTGCTGATCCAGAAATACGGGATCGAGGTGGGCGGAGACGATGGCAAGCAGCCGTTTGACCAGATCAAGTCCTTTCGCCGGTTTTTGCTGTTTGTGCGCGATACCATTCGGTGGCGTCGCCCGATGGACCCGGACATTCACTGGTCAGCCATGTCCGGCCATGTGTCGACCTTCATCGTGAACGGGGGCCGCTATGACAAGATCATCTGGACCGAAGCCTTCAACGCCGGGATGGCCGAGGTGATGAGCGCGATGGAGACCCCGCATGCCGTCGATATCGCAGCGATCCCACGATTCAACGAAAGCGAGGGGCATGGGCCCAAGCGGGCGCATCCGGTCGAGGATTACTTTGACGATCTGTCCATGCACCTGATCTATGAGATCTACAAACGGGACTTCGCTTTGTTCAAATACGACTTCGAGAACCCGGGCAACAAGATGCCCATCGGCGAGATTGACCTGGACGAGGTGCACAAGAAGCTGGGGAGCTAGGGCGACCCCTGCCCCGCGCGCCACGGTGCAATCAGGTCCGGCGCGGGATGGCGGGCCCGTAAGGCGGATGCATCATCCGCCTTAGCTGCGCCAGGTGTTCAGCCAGCGGCGAAAACGGCCGCGGCGTTCCTGCACCGCATCCCCGGCGGCTTCCCAATTGTCCTGGATCTCTTCCAGCGCGGGATCGATCCGGGCCTGCCGAAAGCGCCGCCAACGAACCCAGATCGCGTAAAAGACAGCCGCCAGCAGGGTCAGGATAATGATGTTCACCCAAGGCAGGCCCATCGGCGCATCGGGGCCCGCGATGGGCTTGATCGAAATGGCGTTGGGAAAGGACGACAGCAATTCGCTGCGCCAGCCATAATGGCGGATCACGAACCATTCAGGTGCGGCCCGGTCCGACACGGCGTCATTGGCCTCGGTATAGAGGTTGGCGGTGTCGAACTTGAAATAGGGCGGCCAGCTCCAGCCGGTGTCCTCGTTGCGGTAGACCATCAGATCGCCATCGGAACGGACGGTCTGGATGAACTGCACATCGCGGGCGGCAAGCTGATCGGACTGACCGTCCGGGCGCGACCAGAACATGCGGGTCCAGTCGTTGAGATCCTGACGCTCTTCATAGGTGTTCACGACACGCACGATGTCCCGGTCGGGCAGCGTGTAGTGCAGAAATCCGCCCACAGCGACCCAGAAGGCAATCAACAAAGTCCAACCGATATAACGCATGACGAACCCTTTCAGGCGAAGTTAACAAGGTAGATGATCAGCGCCACAAGGCACACAGGCCCTATATAGACACCAAGGATGAGTTTACGACGCAAGGACCGATCATAGACCTTCAAACCGTCCTTCACAAATGCCTCCCGTGGCGTCGAAATGCCGCCTTTGTCCCATTCCGCCTCAAGCCTGTCCCGCCGCCGCGCGCGGGAATAGAACGAGAGGCTGACATAAATCACGGTCAGCGCAACAAAAAGGACCAAAAGCATATGCATCGCGGTTTTCCTATCGTCTCAGGGCGCCCCAGGGACCGACGCGCGCGATCAGGTCACGCTGCGGTGTCGGCCGGGGTGGTTCCATCGGGGCATCATGGCCAAAGAGTGCGGCGCGCGCACCCATCTTGTCGGCCTGATACTCTGCCTGCAGATAGGTTACGACATATTCCTTTTTCGCCTCGGGCCAATCCGCATAGGCCGCATAAAACGCCTGTTTGTGGCAGATGAAAAGCTGGCGCACATCCAGCGGGCAAAGCTCGGCCAGCAGCATGTTGACCAGCTCCGCGTCGGCTGTGTCCGCCGCGCGCAGCGTATAGAAATAGGCCGGATGATCCGAGGCAATGCGCGGCCACGTGCCCCCGTGTTCGACCCAGGCCAGCAATTTGCCCAGCGCATGGAAGGTCTCGGGCAAAAGCTCGGCATGATTGCGCGCCAGCATCCGCATATCGCGCCGGGTGCGCCCTGCCAGATCAATGCCCGCCTCTGTCGCGACCGAGACCAGCACAAAATCCATCTTTTGCCGCAGGATCGCCGCCACATCGATGCCCCGCGCCTTGACGATGGGTTCGACCAGAGCGTTGTCGTTCAGAAACTTCGCAATCCGGTTGCGCTGGCCCAGATCATAGCTCTGATCCAGTGGCACATCCTGCGGGGCGGCCGTGCTGCCGATCACCGCCGGATGCTCAAGCGCTTGAAAGATATAAAGCCCGCCGAAATGCGCCGTCCAGAAATTGCCCGTGGTCACCTTGAGCGGTTTGAGCGTGACCGGATTGCGCGTCACATCGCCCGTTTGCCCCGCCAGTTCGATCATCTCGGCGATGAGCACATCGTCAAACCACGCGTCCTCTGCCCCCAGAAAGGTGTCGACCTTGTCGGCCAGAGCCTGCGCGTTGCGCACGGTGCCTTGCGTGGTGTCCGCCTCGACCGTGATGGCGCGCAGATCAAAGAGCCGCGCAGGGCTTGAGACGTCATAGACCGAGTTCACCAATTCGCCCGCCACCGCGTCGCGGGCGGTGAGCGCAAACAGCGCCGCCTCATTCTCAGCGATGAACCGTTGCAGGATGGGCCGCGAGGTGGAGAATTTGGCATCGAGCAGCGGACATTTGCGCTGTTCGGTGGACAGCAGGATGAACTGCCGGTTCACCCCGTTGTGGTTGAGGTAGAGCGGATCATTCAGGTCGTCCCCCACCTCGGGCGAAAAGCCGGAGATGTCGATATAGAAATCGGTGAGGCTGGTGCGTTTGTTGGTGAGGTGTTCGAGCGCCCGGTTATAGCGTTCGACCAGCGCGGGGGAGGCCACGTGGAAAAGGTTGCCATACATGAGGCCGGATTGGATGAGGCGGATCAT
>CAYGQZ010000124.1:9150-11438 GCA_964352055.1 uncultured Rhodobacterales bacterium | reverse complement strand
GCGCGCGGCATCTCCGTTGGCATTCAACGCCAGATCCGCAACTTGCGGCGAGAGCCGCGCAATCACCTGATCGAGCAACGTCGTTCCGCCCAAGGGCAACAGGCCCTTGTCACCGCCGCCCATGCGGGACGCCAGGCCGCCCGCAAGGATCACCCCAACCGGTTGTTTCATAGCGCGGCCTTTCGACCGGATTTGCGCGGCTCCTCAGCGACTGCCTTTGGGTCTGCATCGCGCACCAGGCGTTCCTCACCGCTCAGACACACAAATCGCTGGCCCCGCATCCGGCCAATGCACGTGAGGCCGACCTGCCGGGCAATCTCAACCCCCCAGGCCGTAAAGCCCGAGCGTGAGGCCAGCACCGGAATGCCCATCATCGCCGTCTTGATCACCATCTCGGACGTCAGGCGGCCAGTGGTGTAAAGGATCTTGTCACCGGCAGGGACGTCATTGGCCATCATCCATCCTGCGATCTTGTCGACTGCGTTGTGACGGCCCACGTCTTCCATATAAACCAGGGGCTGATCCCGATGACACAGCACCGTGCCATGGATTGCGCCCGCCTCCAGATACAGGGACGGTGTTCGATTGATCCGCGCCGACAGCGCATAAAGCCAGGACGTCCTCACCTCGGTTTCAGGCAGGCGGACGCCCTCCAGCCCTTCCATCATGTCGCCAAAGACAGTGCCAACGGCACAGCCGCTCGTGCGGGTCTTCTTCTTCAGCTTTTCTTCGTGATTGGTCGGCGTCGCAGTACGCACGACAACTGTTTCCAACTCTTCATCGTAATCAATGCCTGTGACCACATCCTGCGGGCCCAACATGCCCTGATTGCGCAGGAACCCAAGCGCCAGATAGTCGGGATAGTCGCCAATGGTCATAGCGGTGACGATTTCCTGACTGTTGAGATAGATGGTCAGAGGCCGCTCTTCGACAACCGAAATCTCGGTGCGCGCGCCGGTGTGGTCATGGCCCACCACGCTGCGGGTCAGGCGGGGTGCATTCGGCTCCGGCGCAATCACATAGCCCGCAACATCGTTTTCCTGCGCCAATTGCATCCCCTTCGGCAGATCGCTAAGTCTTTCAAAGATAGTCTAAGGACCCTTCATGCCCACCACCACCACGAAATCCGCTTTTTGGGCGGGTATGCGCGACAGCGCGCCCTTCATGTTTGTGGCGGGGCCCTTTGCAATGCTGTTCGGTGTATTGGCAACCGAGGCCGGGCTAAGCGTCTTTGAAGTGATGAGCTTTTCGCTGGTCGTGATCGCGGGGGCCGCGCAGTTCACGGCCCTCCAATTGATGCAGGATGAAGCACCAACGGTGATCGTCCTGATCTCCGCCCTGGCCGTAAACCTGCGCGTGGCCATGTACTCGGCGGCGCTCACGCCCTATCTCGGACGCGCGCCGCTCTGGAAACGGGCGTTCGCCGCATATCTGCTGGTCGATCAAAGCTACGCCCTCAGCCATGCGAAATTCGAGAGCGAACCCGCACTGACACTGCAACAGCGCCTCGCATACTATTTCGGAACCTGTGCGCTGGTCATGGTAGTCTGGTTCGGATGCAGTTATCTGGGGGCCGCCGTGGGCACTTCGCTGCCACAAGGTCTGCCCTTGGATTTCGCCTTGCCCATCGCGTTTCTGTCAATGGTGGCACCAATGATGCGGACGCTGCCCCACCTGATTGCGGCAGCCGTTGCCATCGTGGTCAGTTTGATTGGCGTCAACATTCCCTATGCGCTGGGCCTTATTGTGGCAGGGCTTGCGGGAATGATGGCAGGTGCACAGGCCGAGCTTGTGATGCAAAGGCGGCAGGCATGATGGAGCCATCGGTCATCGACAAGGGCACCCTTTGGTTCATCATCTTTGCGCTCGGCATTGGCAGCTTCCTGTTGCGGTTCACATTTCTGGGCTTTGTCGGAGACAGACCGTTGCCCGCCTGGTTGCTGCGCCACCTGCGCTATACAGCCGTGGCAATTCTGCCAGCCCTTGTTGCGCCGCTGGTCGTGTTTTCGGGCGAAGGCGGCGGCATCGACCCCGCGCGCCTGATCGCGGCGGCGGTAACAGTCTTCGTAGGGGTCTGGACAAAAAGCGTTCTGGCGGCCATCGGGACAGGCACAGCCGCGCTGTTCGCGCTTTTGTATCTGACGGGCTGACGCCGTTTTCGAAAACGCCGGAATGGGACGGCGGGCGGGGCGTCTTTGCCAAAGGCAAAGAGCGTCCGAGCCGCCGGACTAGAGCTCCACCTTGGCAACGCCGTCGCGAATGGTGCCTTCATCGTCCTCGTAATAGCG
>CAYGQZ010000124.1:0-9050 GCA_964352055.1 uncultured Rhodobacterales bacterium | reverse complement strand
GCAGGCGTGACACCGAACAGCACATCCTGCTGTTCCGGCACGCGCTCGTTTACAAAGGACCCTGCGGGATCAAAAATCACCCGCTGCGATCCGTTGATCATCAACGCTGTGTGACCGCCGCTGCCTGTCCGATTGTTGACCATGGTCATGACTGTCAAAGTCGCGGGTCCGGGCGCGCGATAGGCGACTTCCTTGGTCCGTTCATTCGACGCATAAGATACGACCGGGGCGGGCGCGCATCCGGCCAGAACCGCACAGAGCGCCAGTGTTGAGATGATCCGCATCATGCCTGCTCCTCAGCCTTGGGGGCAAACAGTCAGGTGATGAAGATTGCCATACCAACGATGATGACCAGAATGACGATCACTGTCCATGTTGTGAACCTCATGAACCCGGCAAACGTCTTTTCGTTTTCCGTTACGTCCATCTCACCATGTTTGTGCTCGGCCATCTTTGGCTCCCATATCTATTCGGCTTTTACGCGCTTTAGCGCATTTGAACAAAGGTGTCACTGCGTCTTTGTCGCGTTTTCAGCTTTCTTCAAGGTCCTGCGCCAGTCGAAAGCCGATCCGGTTCGGCGCAGCGGTTTCGACGGCCTTGGGCAACGTCCGCAACATGACGTTCAACTGTGTCACATGCTGGATCAATTGCGTCTTGGCTCCGCTCGGATCGCTGCCATAGAACGTCACGATGTCCGGATCGAAATATCCCATGCCCTCAATCCGCAACACGCCCGCGTCTCCGCCGGTAAATCCCATTGCAACTTCATGTTCGTTATCAAGGCTTTCCTCAAAACTCTTGAGGTAAAGGATGATCCGCTCATAGGCCCACTGCGCCGGGCTTTTCTGTTCCACCGGCGTTTTTGTCACACCCTTGGGCACGGGCCGAGCTGCGGCATTCGGCCTTTCCGGATCGCAATGAACTTCATGTCGGCGTGGGATCGCATCCGCTTCATGGGCTTCTGCTGCGGTGCTGATCATCTTTTCATCCATGCTTCATTCCTTGCGTTGATAGACCCACGCTCCATCCTTGCGCCGCGTACGGCTCGCCTGCCCCGCTTGATACAGATGCGAAAGGTGCGCCACCGACTCCACCAGGGCAAGCCCGTATTCGCCTTCGCCGATGTTTCGCTTGAACAGCGGAGCAAAACACTCGGACGCGGCCTTGGGCGTGTCAATGTACTCCCGTAAACGCTTCAGGGCACCATGATGGTTTTCGATCAACTGCCGCATGCGTGTGGGCAGCCCGGTAAAGGGCAACTTGTGGCCCCCCAGCACAATCTGGTCCTCGCGCGCCATGGGCCGAAACCGTTCGCAGGCCTCCAGCCAGTCCGCAATCGGATCCGCCATCGGCTCGGTGGCGTAGACCCCGATATTCGGGCTGATCGATGACAGGATCTGATCACCCGAGATCACCAACCCATCGTCCCGGCTCCAGAACGTGGCGTGTTCCGGGGCGTGGCCGTTGCCCATGTGGATGTCCCAGCTACGCCCGCCCATGGTGATCGTCTGCCCCTGCTGGATGCGGGTAAAGCCCAAAGGCATCGGGGCCACGATATCGCCGAAGTTGAAGGGCCGCTCCGCCGCACGCTTGTCAAAAACCGCTGTGTCCATGCCCGCGCTGCGCCAAAACGCGAGGGTCTCTTGTACAGGCACCTCTTGAACATCCAGCGTCAGCATGCGGGCAAACAGCCACGCGGTCCGTGTGGTGACCAGTTCCGCGCCAAAGTCGCTTTGCAGCCAGCCGGCCAAACCCACATGATCGGGGTGGTGATGTGTCACGACGACGCGCCGTATGGGCTTGCCCGCCAGCGGCCCATCCATCATCGCGCGCCAGATGGCCCGCGTCTTTTTCGTGTCAAAGCCGGTGTCTATGACCGTCCAGCCATCGCCGTCGTCCAAAGCATAGACGTTGACATGATCCAGCTTCATCGGCAGCGGCAGACGGAACCAAAGCACGCCATGCGCCACTTCAAGGCCCTGGCCATGCTCCGGCGGCTCGGGCCACGGGTATCTGAGGCCCGTGGGCGCGAGGGATGTCATCAGGTGGCAAACTCTTCGGCGGTCAGTGAAAACACGTCATAATCACCAGATTGTGCCTGCGCCAGCAACCCCGTGTTTTCCGGCAGCATCCGCAGGATATAAAACCGCGCCAGTTTCTCGCGCACGCCGCCCTTGTCCGCCACCGCAGAGGTCAGATGCACATGTGCGCCCAGCACCCGCGCAAATGCCCGCAGATAAGGCACCGCACCCGAAAAACGAACCCGGTGGTTCTGTTCGATCATCCATTCGGTGGTCTCGCGCAGCGATTCGCTGGCCTGCCAGACAGCCTCGGCCAGATCGGGAAGCACGGCGCGTGCCGCTTCGGCGGCCGCTTCGATCTCGTCAAACAGACGCCCGGCGGCCTCGCCCCCATCGATCATCTTGCGTGCAACCAGATCCATCGCCTGAATGCCATTGGTTCCTTCGTAGATCGTCGTCACTCGGACGTCACGGGCATATTGGGCGGCCCCTGTTTCCTCGACAAAGCCCATGCCGCCATGGACCTGAATGCCCATGTGCGCGACCTCATTGCCGATGTCGGTTCCAAAGGCTTTGGCCACTGGCGTCAGCAAGGCCGCACGCCGTTTCCACGCCTCGTCCCCGGTTGCCGTCCCCATGTCGATGGCCACGGCACACATCAGGGCAATGCCGCGCGCAGCATAGGTGTCGGCACGCATGGTCATCAGCATCCGGCGCACATCGGCATGGTCGATGATTGTCCCGGTGTTGCCTTCGGTCTTGCCTTGCTTGCGGTCCAGCGCGTAATTCAGCGCGTGTTGATACGCGCCCTCTGCCGCGCCGACACCCTGACCGCCCACGCCCAGACGGGCATTGTTCATCATGGTGAACATCGCCGCCATGCCGCCGCCTTCGGGACCAACCATCCAGCCCCTGGCACCGTCGTACTGCATCACGCAGGTGGGTGAGCCGTGCAGGCCCATCTTGTGCTCAAGGCTGACGACCTTCAGCGTATTGGCCACGCCCGCCTTGCCGTTCTCATCCGGGATATTGCGCGGCACCAGGAAAAGGCTGATGCCTTTGGTGCCCGCAGGCGCGCCCGGAATGCGGGCCAGTACCAGATGGCACACATTGTCAGTGAAATCGTTATCCCCCCAGGAGATATAGATTTTCTGTCCGGTGATGGCATAGGTGCCGTCGCCATTGTCTTCGGCTTTGGTCGTCAGCGCACCGACATCAGATCCCGCCTGCGGCTCGGTCAGGTTCATCGTGCCGGTCCACTCGCCCGAAATGAGTTTGGGCAGGTACAGATCCTTGATGGCATCGCTGGCGTGATGCTCCAGCGCTTCGATCTGGCCCTGGCTCATCAGCGGCGCCAGCTGCAGCGACAGACAGGCGGCACTCATCATTTCGTTCACCGCGCTGGTCAGCGCCATCGGCAACCCCATGCCGCCATATTCCGGAGCCGCAGACATCCCGATCCAGCCGCCTTCCGCAATCGCCTTGTACCCCTCACCAAAGCCGGGCGACGTTCGCACAACACCGTTTTCAAGCCGCGCAGGGTGCAGGTCACCCGGGCGCTGCAACGGGGCCATGATCTCTTCGCACAGTTTGCCCGCTTCTTGCAGAATGGCGGATGTCACATCTCTGGACGCTTCCGAGAAACGTTCGGTCGCCACAACCTGATCAAGGCCGACCACATGGTCGAACAGAAAGCTGTATTCATCAATTGGGGCACGATAGGACATGGGGCGATCTCCGGATCAAAGTCTTGGCAAGTGCTTGGACGCGGCGTAAAGGGGCGTCTTCGATCTATAGATGCGGCGCAGGGCGCGGCATCGCAACTCGAACGCGGCGTCACGCGGGGTACGAAAAGGCTGACATGACCAACCTGCAGACCAAAACCCTTGCCGCGGACAGCGACGGATATGCCACTGCTGCCCGCGTGTTGGCCAAGGGCGGGTTGGTCGCCTTCCCGACAGAGACGGTGTATGGCCTTGGTGCGGACGCAACAAATGACAGGGCCGTTGCGCGTGTCTTTGCCGCCAAGGGTCGGCCCAGCTTCAACCCGCTGATCGTGCACTTGGCCACCCTTGACGCCGCTCAGGACATCGCCGAATTCGATGAAACGGCGTTGCGGCTTGCCCAGGCCTTTTGGCCCGGCCCGCTGACGCTGGTCCTACCTATGCGGAGAGGCAATGGGATTGCCCCGCTGGTGTCAGCAGGTCTTCCCACGATTGCGCTGCGCGTCCCTGCACATCCTGTCGCTCAAAATCTGCTGAATGCGTGCGGCCTTCCCATTGCCGCCCCTTCGGCAAATCCATCCGGGCGGATCAGTCCGACGACAGCGGCGCATGTGGCGGCTGGTTTGAGCGGCAAAGTGGACGCAATCCTTGATGGTGGCGGCTCTGCCGTGGGGCTGGAATCCACCATCGTTGGCGGTGCGCCCCTCGCGCTCTTGCGCCCGGGTGGTCTCTCTGTCGAAAGCATCGAAAAGCTGGTTGGGCCTCTGGCGCAGGCAGGCAACGACATCACGGCGCCTGGACAATTGGCCTCGCACTATGCGCCCAAATCGCGTGTGCGCCTGAACGCCAACTGCGCCCACCCCGGCGAAGCCCTTTTGGGCTTTGGCCCCATGCAGTCCGATCTGAACCTGTCTCTGGCGGGTGATCTGACCGAAGCTGCCGCAAACCTCTTTGGTCACTTGCACAAACTGGACGGGATGGGATGCCCGATTGCGGTCGCTCCGATTCCGGATGTGGGACTGGGTCGGGCCATCAACGATCGGCTCAGACGCGCCGCCGCGCCGCGCTGAGCTATGCCCGCCCGGCCGCCGCCGAGAGCCCGAGGGGATCAATGCCCATCGATTTCACGGCCTCGGTCCATGTACTGTCATCTTTCGCAGCAAAGACCAGTTCCGGCGTTGCGGCTGCCGTCAGCCACCCGTTGTGCGCAATCTCGTTTTCCAACTGGCCCGGCCCCCATCCCGCATAGCCCAGCATGACCTTGGCCTGATCGGGTCCATGGCCATTGGCAATCGCCTCGAGCACATCGATGGTCGCGGTCATTCCAAACTGATTGACCACATTCAGTGTTTTCAAACCGGATTGAAAATCGGTGGAATGCAGGACAAACCCGCGCCCGCCCTCGACCGGTCCACCGAAGTGAACGGTCCCCGACTGTGCGGCACCGTCGCCGTGCAGATCAAGCTGTTGCAACAGATCACCCAAGGTCAGATCGGGCACGGGTTTGTTTACAATCAAACCCATCGCACCATCATCTGAATGCGCGCACAGGAAAATGACCGCCCGGTCAAAGCGCGGATCGCCCATGCCCGGCATGGCCACTAGCAGCGCACCGGTGAGATCAAGAAGATCGTCTTCAGACATGCGGATCAAACCCGTTCGTTTCAACCATAGGATGCCCGGCCTTCCGGACGACCACAAGGACCGCTGTCGCCGCAGGCAGAGAGCCACAGCCATCTGACCATATCGTGACTTGGATTTCAAAGCCGACAGGTTCATTTAAGGATCATGACAAAGCACAGACCAGCCATCTTTGCCCTTGGGCTTGCCGCCACTGCGGTTCTCACCCTGCCAGCGAACGCCAAGGATCCCTTTGACGATCCGGTTCACGCCGAGGTTCTGCAAGGCTGGGATCTGCCGGATGGCCGCCGCCTTGCTGCCGTGCAACTGACCCTTGATCCGGGTTGGAAAACCTATTGGCGCGCGCCGGGCGATGCGGGCATTCCACCGCATTTCGACTGGAGCCGGGCGCGCAATCTGTCCAAGGTTGCCATCAGTTGGCCAACTCCCAAAGTCTTTGACACAAACGGCATGCAATCCATCGGTTACGAAAAAAAGGTTGTCATTCCGGTTTACCTCACGCCGTCCAAACCGGGCGAACCCATTCGCCTGCGGACCAAGATGTCGCTGGGTGTGTGTGCTGATGTCTGCATGCCGCATGAAATCAAGATCGACACGATGCTGGATGCCGCGGACCTGACACCGACGCCAGCCATCGTTGCGGCTCTGGCCGATGCGCCCTATGCACAGGACGAGGCAGGCGTGCGCGCGGCCACCTGTCGCTTGCGCCCAACGGCCGACGGGATGGAGATCACGGCACGGATTACCCTGCCCTATACCGGCGGCACCGAAGTTGCAGTGATCGAGACGGAAACAGACGGGCTTTGGATCAGCGAAGCGCGCACATCGCGGAGCGGCGATACTGTCACCGCAGTCAGCGAAATGGTTCACGTCAACGGCGGCACCTTTGGCATCGACCGGTCCGGCGTCAGAATCACCATTCTCGGCGGTGACTATGCGGTTGACATCAAAGGCTGCACCGCTGGCTGATTCAGGCTGAACTGTCAGGCCAAATCGGTGAACAGCCTCAGATCTCCGAGCTTGCAGGCGCGCGCAGCCGCATGATCTGCCAGCCCAGGGCCGCAACGATGTAAGCCAGGATGGCGATTGCCAGGACTCCGGCCGAAAAAAGCGCCAGAGCGGCGGGCATGGCCGCCGTAGACGCGAGCGCAGGCAATGCCAGGGTCACAAATTCCGGCAAGACGCCCGTGACCATTGCATGTCCCAGCGTGACACCAAACCATCCAGCCACCAGCGCCCAAAGGCTGACAAAGCCCCAACGGACGATCATTGCCCGCGCCCGCAACCCACGCCGCATGGCCGCGATTTGACGGGCCACATCATGCTGAACGGCGACGAGGGACGGCACCACCAGCAACACCAGCAACATGCCAAAGCCCAGACCATAGACCAGCGTGATCACAGTGGGCTTCAGGAACTGCGCCTGCTGCGACTGCTCATAGAGCAAGGGGGCCATGCCCAAGACCGTGGTCAGCGTCGTCAGCATAACGGGCCGCAATCGATCCGACGCGCCATCAATGATGGACGGGATCAGGCCCCGTGTTTCGGCATATTCATCAATGGTTGTTACCAACACGATGGAATCGTTGATAATGATGCCGGTCATCCCCAGCAGCCCCACAACGGTGAACATGCTCAGCGGCACATCCCAGAGCGCATGCCCATAAATCGTCCCGACAAGTCCGAAGGGGATGATCACCATCACCACGATGGGACGTGTCCAGCTGGAAAACACCCAAGCCAGCACGAGGTAAATGCCCGTCAGAACCAGAATAAGACCGTTCAGGGCGTCGGTCAAAAATTCATCCTCATCCTCGCTCAGACCCGACTGATAGTAGTCTGCCTGACGCTCTGCCGCGATCGTCGGCAGGATATCATCGGCCAGTACCTGATTGATTTCCGTCGCACGGGCCGGGTCATCTTCCGAGATATCACCGCTGACCGTGATCAGGCGGATGCCATTCTCGCGACGAACGGTCGAAAAACCGGTGCGCCGCTCGACGCTGACAATGTCGGCCAGCGGTACATAAGCACCGGACGGGGTCCGCATTTGCGTGCGATCCAGAAAGTCCGCGGTCAGTTCACCTGCCGGCAGTTCCACGCGAATTTCCGCGCTGCGCGCACCATCGGGATAGGTGGCCGCTTCGATCCCGTTCAGCCGATTGCGCAGGGCACGCCCCAAGGTGTCGATAGTAAAGCCCAGCGCCTGCCCCTGTGCCGTCAGATCAAGGATCAACTCCTCCTTGTCATAGGCAAGGTTATCCTCGACCGCGCTGACCTCGGGGAATTGCAACAGCGCGCGCTTCAGGTCTTCGGATGCCTGTTTCAGCGTGTCGGTGTCCGCGCCAAAGAACTCGACTTCCAGCGCGTCGCCGCCCGGCCCGGACCGCCATCCCCGAAAGCTGACCGTCTCGACCAGCGGATGATGCACAACGGCATCCTGCAGTGCCGCGACAAATGCAAAAGAGGAATAGGGGCGCAAATCGGCATCAATCAACTCGATGGATATGCCGCCCAACAGATCATTGTCCTTGCTGTCGGCACCGGCCAGTCCGCGCCCGGCATTGCCCCCGATCTCGGCGATCACATAGTCAATCGGGTTGCGGCCATGTTCCTGTTCATACTCGGCCCCCAGCGCTTCGGTTGCGCGCTGCATTTCGCGCATCATCTCCAGCGTATCGGCCCGGGTGGCCCCCTCCGCCATCGCGAAATTGCCCGTTACGGAACCCTGTTCAGGCGCATTGAAAAAGCGCCATTGCACATCACCCTGAATAAACAGCGCGACCTGGCTTGCCAGAATGACACAGACTCCGGCCAGCACCGCATAGCGACAAATGATGACACCTGCCATGAAGGGGCGAAACAAGCGCTCGCGCATCCATTCAAAGCCCAGATTGACGATGGCCGATGGGGTGTCGAGGCCCTTGTTGCCCATCTGAGTGACCCACTCGATTTTACGCTTGCGCGGGCTGAGCAGGAAAACAGCGGCAAGAAGCGTCGGGCCCGCTGACAGATAGGGTATCGCGGCTTTCCAACTGTGTAACGCTTCGGGCCAGATCACAAAGGACAGCGCGCCGGTCAAACCGCCGCTTAGAATGGCAAGGCTCAGCACGGCAACGGCCAGCTTGAAACGGCTGAACCTGGCCTTGCTTGCCGCGGCCAGCGCGTGGGCCATGTGGTTCGGCAAGATCAGGAAACACTCGATCAAAGAGGCGATCAGAACAAAAATGACCGTAAAGGGAATGTCCCTGATCAGGGTGCCAAACCGCCCGCCGACCGCCAGCAGACCAAAGAAGGCAATCACCGTGGTCAACATCGCGGCGAACACAGGCAACGCCATGCGACGGGCCGCATTCTCGGCGGCGGTCATGGGCCCCTCGCCCAGTTTGCGGTGCCTGAAATCCGCATGTTCGCCCACGACGATCGCATCGTCTACCACGATGCCCAAGGTAATGATCAACCCGAAAAGCGAGATCATGTTGATCGTGAGGCCGCCCAGATACATCAACGCGACCGCCGCGGCCATTGCCACAGGGATACCCGCCGCCACCCAAAAGGCGGTGCGCGCGTTCAAAAACAGAAACAGCAGCCCCACAACCAGGCCAAGTCCCATCAGCCCGTTGTCGATGAGTATGTTCAGACGACCCGAGATGGCTTCGGCGCG
>CAYGQZ010000123.1:0-11704 GCA_964352055.1 uncultured Rhodobacterales bacterium | reverse complement strand
CTTCGGCTTTGACCGCATCCAGATCCTCGGGGGCAGCGATGCCCTGATTCAGGAAGAACCGTTCAAGTTCTTCCAAATCTTGAGGCGTCAACGGTTCACCTCTGCGCAGTTTAATCAGGGTGATATGATCCCGGTGATCTTCAATGAAGCGACGCACCTTCATCTTGAATCGCCCCTTATCCACGCCAGACGATACTTGGGGAAGGTCAATACTCGCACCCTTTCCAATTTCGTCCTCGAAGTCCGTGATGACAATTTTGCGTTCTGTCGGCTTAATCAGCTCAACAAGACCTCTAAGGTGACGCCTAATACCTTCGAGGATGTCGACAGTGATATCGGTCCAGAACTCGTCAGTCTGCATATCGAGGATCAGTGGCATCTGTTTTGCTACAAGCGGGATATTCGATAGGGCTTCCAGGGCTGACGCAACATTCGCCATGCGTTTCCGAAGCGCATCGAATCCGGCATCGCCATTGAGCAAAAGAAGCTGTGAGTTGAGAACAAGGAGGTCAAACTGTTTAGCCGGAAGAGCGTCGTCTTTGTAGGCTGATGGTAACCCTGCGACTTCGTCGATCAGCGTAATTCGCGCATCGAGGTCGAGCATTTTCCAATTGTCTTCTTTTTGGAACCTCTCAACTGCCCGTCGCTTATTTCGAACTATGAAGTTTTCGAGGTTCATGCCTGCGATCTCATCGTGCAACCGCACCTTAACTGACCCCAATAGCTCGGTATGTTCGTCTTCTTTTTCTTGCAATGCTCCAACGAGCTCGACTCGCGTGGCAAAGAGGCGTTCCCCGATTGATTTCGCGGTCGGCCCGTCAACAGCGTTTGGATTTGCCTGGAAAAACTCAAGATTCTGACAGAAGTCAAAAACCAGAAACTCCTCTTTGTCCTCACCAGGACCAAACATGTCCGGGCAAAGACGGGTTCCCCGGCCAATCATTTGCCAGAACTTCGTTTTTGAACGGACAATTTTGAAGAAAACGAGGTTCACGACCTCCGGCACATCGATGCCTGTATCCAGCATATCGACAGAGACAGCGATGTGAGGGTTTTTCTCAGCTTCGCTAAAATCATCAATCAGAGACTGAGCATAGGTCACGCTGTAGTCGATAAGGCGGGCGAACTCGCCCTTCAGATGCGGATAATTCTCGTCGAAGCGCTGTGTGATGAACTGTGCATGTTTGCTATTTTTGGCAAAGATGATCGTCTTGCCAAGCCGATCCCCTCCCGCAACCTTGATCCCGTTTCGCATCACGTGCTCCAGCACCTTGTCCACGGTGTCCTTGTTAAACAGCCATTTGTTGAGATCCGCTGCCTCAACCCGATCAGGGACTACGCCTTCCTCGTCCCATTCCAGCGCATCCCACTCCTCCTTCTCTTCTTCAGAAAGATCTTCATAGTTGATGCCTGAACGTTGAAATTTAAGAGGGACAGATATTGACCTCGGAGGCACGAGGTAGCCATCCTGTACGGCATCATCAAGATCATAGGAATCTGTCGGAACGCCCCGCTCCAGTTGGAAAAGCGAATATGTATCCCTGTCGATTTCATCCCGTGGTGTAGCCGTCAAACCGACAAGACAGCTGTCATAGTAGTCGAAAATCGCACGGTACTTGCGGTAGACCGAACGGTGCGCCTCATCAATCACGATCAGATCAAAGTGGCCCGGACCAAAGCGCTTCTCGCCCCCTTTCGTTTCATCGATCAAGCCCATCATAGTTGGATAGGTCGAGAGCAATACCCGAGCGCCGGAGTGATCGTTCTTTGACGGATCATGGCGCTCCAGAAGGTTAGCGCTTGGTGTTGCAGGCAGATGTGTTTTGAACGCCCCATGCGCCTGTCTCACCAGAGCCCTTCGATCCGCGAGGAACAGAACTCGTCGGACCCAATTCGCTCGCATCAGTTGGTCCACGACGGCGATGACTGTTCGGGTCTTGCCGCTCCCCGTCGCCATGACAAGCAACGTCTTGCGTTGGCGATCCTTTTCGAAAGCTTCATCGATCCGCCGAATGGCGCGCTGTTGGTAGAACCGCCCAGCAATGGCTTCATCGACCGGGACCTTGTCCAGCACTTTCCGTGTCGTGCGGCGCTGGTGGAGCAGTTCCAACTCGTCCTTTTTCAGGAATCCCGAGATTGCTCTGGGCGGATACATCTGGTCGTCCCATATCCAATGCTCATAGCCGTTGGTGCAGAAGATGACCGGCCGAGTGCCATACATCCGTTCCAGACAATCGGCATACAGTTTGGCCTGCTGTTGGCCGACTCGGGCGTCTTTCTTGGTCCGCTTGGCCTCAACAACAGCCAGTGGTTTTCCGTCGTTGCCCCACAGGACGTAATCGACAAAGCCCTCACCACTTTGATTGGGCATTCCCTTTACCGGAAATTCACGGTCACGAGGCGCATCAAGCGGCCAACCGGCTTCGGCCAAAAGTAAGTCGATAAAGGCATCTCGGGTTGCGGCTTCGTCATAGTCGTGGGGATCGGGAACCGCTTGATTGGCTTTGCGCGTCGCAGCCATCTCGGCCCGCACAGTGGCGAGCTCTTCCTCCAAGGCCTTACGACCCTCTTCTGAGGCCTTGCGTGCTGCCTCTGCCTTTTCCAGAGCCTTTGTGACGACATCTTGTTGCTCACGCAGCTTTTGGATTTGCGCTACGGTGCTCGCCGTAATCGTCAGCGTCTTTTCGAGTTTGCTGACGTCGAACTTCAGTGCCGGGTCCGGTTTAGTGCCGGTGGCATAGGTTCGGGCGATCCAATAGCAGACGTGAAACAACTCTCGGACGGTTGTCGCACTGTCTTGCGGACTGAGTGATTTCCGGTCGTCATGTGCCGCCCGGTTACCCTGATCCTTGATATAGCGAGCCTTGGTTACGATAGCCGGGCCAGTGAGGGCTTCCAGGCTCGGCTCAGCGATCAGGGCAGCCAGTGTACGCTCGTAGGGGTGGCGCAGCGAAGGATCGCGGCGATAAAGCCACCTGACCGCCGTCTCAAGCGTCAGACGGGCGAAGAAACATGATCCTCTGGGATCGGACAGGGCCGCTTGTTCGGCCTTCTGAGCATGCTCCAGAATTTCGGGAAAGTCGGCGGTGAGGAACGCAAATTGGGACATAATGGTTATCCTTCGCTCATCCAGCGTGGCGTGGGACGCGGTTCGAGGCGGTTACCGCCAGAAGGCGTCGGTGGAAGCGGAAACCAGTCCATCTGGAAATCCGTTGCCTGCTGTCCAACATGATGGATCCGCATGACATCCAACTCCTCCTCGTATTCACCGAACAGGTACGGCAGGTGACCATATTCGCAATGGGCAAGCAGTGTTGCGAACCATCCAGCATAGGCAAAGTCGAGATGATAGGTTTCGCGAGCCAGTTCGGGAAACCGCTCTATAAAGACGAGCGCCAATTGATGAGCCGAGTGGTCGGTGACATCCTCCCAGCCAAAATACTTCGCCTCATTTGCGCCGGAATGGCGGGCGAGCAACCTATCCCGCTCAAGCTTCTTGGCAAACAATTCGTTGTCATACCGAACGCCGTTGCGGTCGGCAAAAGATGCCGGAAACAGCTCGATGCGATATGCGAGCGGATATTGATACGGAAACACTCGCAAACCGTGAAACCCTTTCCCGTGCAGGATCGCAACCATGCGCAGAACCCGAAAACAGCGACGTGCATAAGCCTCATCGAATCGCTTTGGCGCTTGGGAAAATATTTCGGACGGGGCGATAAAGCCGGTGCGTGTGTTTGGATCAGTCATGCGCTGTCCCCCGAGAGGTTGAATATGCGAGCAATCGACACTGTGGTGTGAGGCCTACCGTCATCGCTCATGCGCTCGATCTTGAGGAGCACCTTGCCCCCGATATGAATTCGCCAGACATAAAGCCAGAAGCCTCGCTGCAACATTTTTCCGGCAATGCTGCGTGAGTGAAGTGCGGGCGGCATCTCAGAGTTCACCCGGAAAGCGCAGTGTTGTAGTGAGGCGAAGAGGGCGCAATGCTTCTCAGCATAGAGTCAATAAATCGCTTGCGAGAAAAGAAAACCGGGTCATTCGACTTCATCTTCCCCCAACTGGCGATCCAGAGCCTGCCGAACCAAACCAACCACATATTGCAAATGGTCCAACTCCCGGAGTTTTACCTCAGTGTTCCCGTTCCCCCATCGCCCGACTCCTGAAACATCGACGGCCAGCCCGCTCGGGTCATGCAGGTTTGGCAGGTCGATGTTGATCGAAATGCGAAGCGCTTTGGCCTGCGGAACTACATCAGCGAAATTGGTCTCCGCTTTGTACGCAACGTAAAGCTTGAGGAACTCTTCAGAAACACACGGATCAAGGGCCATCACTTCCCGGCGAAACGCATCGAAAAGTGTTCGCATTTTGCCTCCCGCCAAATGCGGATGGTCCTCAATTGAATATTGATCTGGCTTTGCCCTTTCACCCTGATAGGTGGCGAGTATATCGCTTGAAATCTCAGGATAAGCCCAGACGGTTGCAGCCTGTTTCGCCAGCTTACTCGCACGCTCGCGGATGGCATCCTCGTTCCAGACTTCAATTGCAGCCAGTCCTTGGTTGACCCTTAGCGGGCTGTCCTTGAAGCCACCCTCCATGTCACGCTTCTTGACGAACGTCCCATCGCTGTATTCGGAATTATAGCCTGTCAGAGTGAGGTTCCCGAGCGTATGCAGCCAACGTTCCTGAACCCCCGCCCAATCGTCGCCAAGCGCAGATCGCCACGCCGCCGAAAGGTTCTCGTTTTGCGGCAGGATATGTTCGATGGTGTAGTCATCGACATGCACTCTTTCTTTTCGCTGGAAATTCTCAAATCGACGGAGCCAATAACTACGGCTTCGAAAGTTGTAGAGATCCCGGTCCTGCATCCTCGCAATGAACTCGTCGTCCTTGGGAAACCGCCGATAGGATTTCATGTTCACGAAATGCGCCATGATACTCTCGACGTAGCGATCCTTGCGAATGGAACGACCGAAGGTGGCGAAGGTCTTGTTGAGAGAGTTGGTCGGAACCGAACAGATCGCCCGCCGGAACACATAGGATTCCACCAAGCGAACGATCCCGTGGAGGTTCTCGGCATCCAAAATACCGGCATCATAGTCGCGATAGACCTCCAGCAAGAATGGATAGGACACATCTACGCGAAGCTCACGGAGATCCTTGAACGCAAGGTTCAGGCGCTGATCCTTCTCTTTGTCGAGGGCAATCGCGCAATAATATTGTGCATAGTCCCGAAGCTCCCTCACCAGGTCTTCCGTCTCGTCTCCAGCCTGGTGGCGTTCGTGTGAATACTCTTTGAACGCTTCATAAATATCATCAAGCCGCGGAATCGTGCCTGTCTGAAGTGTGAGATAGTGCCGCATAAACCGGTCGAAATGTACGGAATAAGAAGCTTGCCCAAACCCCTCTTCCATGCGCCGCCAATACTCCTCGTAAAGCCGGGTCTGCAACTTCGGCTTCAGGCCCATCAGCACGAAGTTCCGCACCAGATCAGCCTGGGACAGTTCCTTCCCAGTCGAGTTCATGCTTTCAAAGATCAGCTGTGGATTGTCGTATTCCCGGCTGAGCGCCACGTCGACGATCATCAGTTTTGCGAGGCCAGAGCAGATATCGCGGACGACATCTTCGCCACCGGACAGCATCTGTCCGAAGAACTCGAAATTCTCTTTGACCCGACGCGAGAATTTCTCCGGTAGCTGTCCACCCGACACGACAGCGTTCAACGTATTCCTGTCGGTCTTGGACAGAAGCAGCTTGAATTGGCGATCACCGTCCTCATCGGGATCAAGCAGATAACGGTTGCGTATCTTCTTGACCGAGAACCCATCAACAGGTTCGCCATCCCCCAGAACGTGCGATACAGCGGCCAGCAAAAGCACGACTGACGTCAGGCGCTGCTGACCGTCGATCACCAACAGCGGCGCCCGGCTGGAGGCGTTGGACAGGCTTTCCTCAATGTAGACAACCGACCCGAGGAAATGCACTGGAATATGCGCGCTGCGCCCGGCCCGCAGGATGTCATCCCACAGCTGTCGGCATTCCTTTTCCGTCCAGGAGTACGTCCGTTGATAGATCGGGATAACAAACTGCGGCGCGCTGTTCAGAAATGAAAGAAGGTTGGCGTCTGTGGCTTTCATGATCGTCTCTGTTCAAGGGCGTTCAAATGCGGAAATTCTGTTGCAAATGCGGACTGGACCAAATTCCAGTGTTGCGGATCAAGTGGGCGGCGACAATGTACTTTGTTCAGGACATCATAGCCGGCCGCTGATAGCGCGTCCGCCAATTGCTTTTCCAAAGCAGCTACAATGTCCCGCAGTGGTTTGTGGGCCTCGAAATCATCGGCCTCGTCAAAGATCGGGCCATAATGGACAAAGTCATAGGTATCGACATCGCCCAGCGTGATCCCGCAGGCTTCAAGGTTACGCTTGAGGGCATTGGCGTTTTTGTTGCGTCCCAGGTGCTGTCCAAAACGATCATAGGGGGCGGAGGCGTGGGGGCTGCTTTCATCCCCCGTTCGCCCGACATAGAGCAGAACCTTGCCCTCGGTATGAATCCGCCAGACATACAGCCAGAAGCCCCGCTGCAACATCATGCCAGAAAGGCTGACGGAATGAAGCGCGGGCGGCATCTCAGAGGTCTCCCCGGAAGGCGCGGTGTTGGAGAGAGGCGAAGAGGGCGTCTTGTCTGATTTCGAGACTTTTGAAGTTTGTAACCTGCCGCTGAATGGTCTCGTAACGCGCTAAGTAGTCTCGTTGGGAATTAATGCTCGGCACAGGAACAACGCATTCCTTGACCTTCTTAGTGCTGATTGTGTTCAAACCAGTTGTTGTTCGTGAAGATGATGCCAAATGCTTTCGGCCTATCGCTGAGTTCATATAACTACTGAAGAACTGCGGGAGTACCTGAGTTTGATCAGGCCGAAACCTAATGAGATGATTTTGGTGAACGCAGCCACTGATCTCTTCGCTCCAAACGGCTGTTCGGCCGATCTCACTGGGATTGCCATGTCCTTCAACAATTAAGACGTCTCCAGATCGGAGCATAGTCCGTTCGGCTTCTGCGTTAGTCAGTCCAATTGTTTTGATTTCTTCTAGCGTCAGCCGATCACGGTAAACATTTGCAACTCGGAGATACGGCGCACGTCTTTCAAAAACATCACGTTTTTTTGTAACTTGAAGACCTCCCTGCACATCGCCTAACTCACCTACGGCTTGCGTAATTGTTACAGCATTACCAAACATCTCATGAAAGATCGCCTGTCCGAGGGTGTTGAGTGTGTCGAGGGCGCGGGTGCGGAGGCGGCGGAGTGCGTCCGCCTGATCCAATATCCCCGCAATCCGCTTCTGCTCCTCCAGCGGCGGGAGGGGAATTTCGACCTTCGACAGACGGTTCCAAGGCACAGAACGGCGGCGATGAACTGAACCATCGCCAAGCGTCCCATACAGCGCAATCATCGGGTCAGCTTTTAAAATTCGAATTAGGTAATTCTTGTCAACTAGATCTTCCTGGGCTTTGAAAACTCGATACATTGGGCTGATAAGCCCTTCTTCATCGGCAAGCGCAATTGAGCCTTCATCAAGGTGAATTGGTGAGAAGGCGAAGTTCCCCGGTTGCACGCGCTTGTACTTCGAGAGGTCTTTCGAATGAACCACTTTCTTGAAATAGTCTGCGCTTCGCACGAACCCCTCATGCTTTGTGATTGATAGCACCGGGCCTTCAGTTTCGCCCCGATCATTTGAAATCGGTTCAGAGATTTCGCCCAAGGGAACCATCTTCATCCCAACATCCCTTCCAACCGATCCAACCCCTCGGTGATCTCGGCTTCCAGCGTGCGCAACTCCGCAATGATCTCGGCAGGCGATTGGTGAACAACCTCCTCATGCTCAATCTCCTTGTAGCGGTTCAGCGACAGATCCCATGATCCGGTGGCGATGATTTCCGCTGCGGGCACCATAAAGCTTTGCGCGGTGCGGGGGCGGGCACCCTCTGCCTCCAGCGCCTGCCAGCGGCTCAGGATATCGGGCAGGTTATTTTTATTGTGCTCGTCTTCCGTCAGCGCCACCGCTGGGACCGGCCCCAGCTTTTCCGCATCCAGTAGCGGTGTGCGCTTGTCATCAAGGCTCATCCCGTCGGCGGTCATGTCGTAGAACCACACATTTTCCGTCCCACCCACCCCGGTCTTGGTAAAGACAACGATGGCGCAGGACACACCGGCATAGGGGCGGAAGACGCCCGAGGGCAGCTTGATGATTGCCTCGAGCTTGTGATCCTCGACCAGCATGCGGCGGATGTCCTTGTGGGCCTTGGACGAGCCGAACAGCACCCCATCCGGCACAACCACCGCCGCACGTCCGCCCGTTTGCATCAGGCGCAGGAACAGCGCCATGAACAACAGTTCGGTCTTTTTGGTTTTGACGATCTTCAGCAGATCCTTGGACGCGGTTTCATAATCCAGAGATCCGGCAAAAGGCGGGTTGGCAAGGATCAGGGAATAACGGCCCTCGTCGGCGCCGTGCTCCTCAGCCAGAGAGTCGCGATAAGAGACGTCTGGGTTGTCGACCCCATGCAGCGTCATGTTCATCGCCCCGATCCGCAACATGGTGCTGTCGAAGTCAAAGCCGTGGAACATCGTATTGTGGAAGTGGTCAAGCTGTACAGGATCGCGCAGCATTTCGGGGTAATGGTCGCGGAGGTATTCGCCCGACGCCACAAGAAAGCCGCAGGTCCCGACGGCCGGGTCACAGATCACATCCTTTGGCGTCGGCGCCATGAGGTTGACCATCAGGTTGATGATGTGGCGCGGCGTGCGGAATTGGCCGTTCTGTCCGGCGCTGGCAATCTTGCCAAGCATGTATTCAAACACGTCGCCTTTGGTGTCACGGTCGTCCATTGGGATGCCGTCGAGCATCTGCACGACCTTGGCCAGCAGATTTGGGTTCGAAAAGCCCAGCCGAGCGTCCTTCATGTGGGTGCCGTAGGATGATCCTTCCTCACCCAACTGGCGCAGAAAGGGGAAGACGTGTTCATCGACGATCCGCATCATTTCGCGGGCTTCGAAGTTCTTGAAACGGGACCAGCGCAGGTTGTCGTAGGGCTCGCCTTTGTCGTCGGAACCTTCTGGGAAGATGCGGCGCTCCATCTCGATGCCGAGCATTTCGGCCTTGTTCTCCTCGTTGGTGTGGAGTTCATCCAGCCGCTTGATAAACAGGAGAAATGTCAGTTGTTCGATCACGGACAGTGGGTTTGAGACCCCGCCTGACCAAAAGGCATTCCATATTTGATCAATTTGAGTTCGGATCGAGCCTGTCAGCATTCTGCTTTGCCTCTTTAGGTTGTTTGTTGGCAAGCTATCGACAGAGACAGGGGTGGGCAATCCGCGGTAGGAATTGTTTTTTCGAAATTGGCGATCACACGCAAGATCGCAAAATTTGACCACAAATTCGGTTAGGATGCGATGCAAAACACATTGTGGGGCGTCTGATCCGAAGCTTTTTCCGCATTCACCACAATCGACCACGTCGTTTGAGAACAGAGCCCAGCAAACCTGAACTGTGGTTTCAATCAGACTCTGGATGAATGCGGGGTCAGTAAAACGTTTCGGAAATTACTATGTCTGAAACCTCCAGATTTTCCTTCTCTGGCAGAGCTGCAAACAGCAAGCCCTCAATTTCAAGCCGGTCTCTAGCCGCCTTCAATTCATCAATGTCGTATTCTGATGCTTCTGGCACAATGTACAGCAAACGAGGGACCCGCCTAAGTATCAGAGCGGCTCTCGCCAATTGATCAACGATGTAACCGGGATCTACCCGGTTGCGCGGGCCTCGGATCTCGACGGCACAACTTATACTCTCACCATCCATTACGATTAGATCGGTCGCAAGCGGTTCCAAAGTGCGGCCGTCTATAATTGTCAGCCCATTCCCATTGAGTAGCTCATCAGCATGTGACCTAAAGAAGGACCTCACCGACCTTTCAAAGGCTTGGCCTCTTGATTTCGCATATTGCCGCATTTGATCAACACTGCGGGCGGGATTGAGTGTTTTTCTGACTTTATCCAATACAGCTTTGATTTCTGACTGCGAAAGCTCTCCCGTTAAAACCGCATTCTCTATCGTCTTCGCTTCGTTCGGATCGTAGGACGCAATTCTGGCCAACATGACGACTTGCATCATTGCGAGCCAAATTGGTTTGTTCTTGTATACATTCGGGTGGTTCTGTTTGAGCCAAGCGGCGGCCGACATATGGTTGCGTAGACTCGCAACTTTAGTACCTCTAATCTCGGCTACAGCCTGCAACGCGTCTTGAGGATAATCAAACCCATGATCCTCTGTGCCGTCTGCCAAAAGGTTCAACCAACCACCCAGCGAGATCCAATTCTCTGACAGTGCTAACTCTCGAAATTTGTCATCAACATCCATAGACTTGCAAATCCTCGCTCATTCGCAGTGAGCCCATTGCCAGTGCGAATGGGTTAAGCTATTAAGTATTCATGAAGAAAAACAAAAACGCACATCCAACCGCCCGCCGTGTCTACAAACGGGGCATGCAGAAAAGGGTCGGCAAAATGTCCGGCATCAAGTTCCCTGGTATCATTCAGCTAGAAAGCCAAATGGAGGGAGCCTTGGTTCGTTGCATGCAAATTGATCCACGAGTCGTCGCTCTTCGACCTCAACCTTGCACCATAGATATGCGCACCGGAAGGGTCTTTCCAAATAAAGAAGCGTTGAGAAAACTGCATGAGGGCAAACACTACAAACCAAAAGCCTACACCCCGGATCTTCAAGTTGAGCTTGAGTCGGGCGCGATTCACTACCTAGACGCGAAGCATACGAACCATATCAAGAAAAACCCAGAATTCCTCGAATATCCAGAAAGACTGCGTGAACTTGGCCTCTCGCTGTCAATTGTCACTGAGGAATTGCTTCAAGGGCCGATTGATCGAAATGCATGGCTATTGCTTGAAGGTCAGAAGGTTCAGATCAGGCCCGCAGACAAAGAAGCGGTACTCTCCATTGACGCAGATGGCGTAATTTTTCGAGACGCGACACAGAAGCACGGCATTCCCCTGTCTGCCGTTCTAAAACTCATTCTAGAAGGTTTTCTGACTGTCGATCTGACGAAAGAAGTGCTGTCGCCAAGAACTGTGCTTTTGCCCTCCAACGGCGACAAATCTCATCTGGAGATCGTTTGCTATGGGTAGGTTGATCAAGAAGGCAGACGAACGCACCATCCAGTATCAAGGGGAGCACTACAAAGTAGACGGCGGGATTGCTGGACAAGACGCCTTTCAAATCAGTGACCTTGAAGGCGAAAGTTTCGAAATCACAGGCGATGAGTTTCGGGCCCACGTGCAACGCGGCCTTGTTCGCTCACCTCTCAACCAAAAACAGATGCGTCACCTCACTGCCGGGGACGCGGCGGAGCGGCATTTTAGAACGAGGTTTGTTGAGAGAGCTCTGGAACTGGCTGCGGAAGGTCACACGTGGAAAGATCGTATGCCCATTCTCAAGCGGGAGTTCGACAAAAGCGAGGAATTCAGAAACCGTAGAAAGGACTTTCCAACCCAACCAACAATTCAGAAATGGCTAAAGGAATATCGAAGTGGTGGTCCAGAATTCCTAGCGCCACGAACCAGAAACAGTGGCAACAGATCACCTCGATGCGATTTTTTGTTTCGGGAGATTGTTCTCGACATCTTATGGAA
>CAYGQZ010000122.1:4476-11720 GCA_964352055.1 uncultured Rhodobacterales bacterium | reverse complement strand
ACTGTGTCCAGCGTCAGCTATGAGTCTGCAATTCGCCAAACTTTGCGACAGAACCGTTTTGCCGACTCCCGCCCTGGAGTCGACATGGGAAAGACCATGGCGGGTGTCAAATCCGTTGCATTGGCCAAAGAATGCAACCAATTCGGACCAATTGCCATTTGGATGGTTGCAAGGTATCTTCGAGAGAAACAAATTGGATGCAGTCCATGCCGAATGGTCAGACCCCGGTTCTGGAACCGACGTTGGACGGCGAAGATCGTCTGAGACTGGAGATCGACGCAAATCTTCTGTCTGGAAAATGGCCTCCCGGCGTGAGGTTGCCGACAGAGCGCGCCCTGTCCAACAGTTTCGGGATCGCGCGGGCACGGGTGCGTCGGGTTCTTGACCTGTTCGAAAAGGACGGGCGGATCAACCGGGTTGTCGGACGCGGTACATTCGTCGCTCAGCATGGCAGTGCCGAAGCTGTATCAGAATCCGACTTCGAAACCGTCAGCCCCGAGGATTTGATGGAGGTTCGCCTGATCATCGAACCTCAGCTATCCGATTTATTGGTGCGCCGCGCCTCAACCGCCGACATTAACCGGATGCGCGACCTCGTGGGTAAAGGCCGTCTGGTCAAGTCGATGGCCGAATTCGAGGAGCTGGATCACCAGTTTCACATGGCGCTCACACTGGCGGCCAAGAACAGCTACCTTACAGGCGTATTGGCCCGTATACAGGCAGTGCGCCAGTCCGCCGCGTGGACAAATATCCGTCGCCGGGGCCTGACAACGGATCGTCAGGCCACATACCAGATACATCACGAACAAATCCTCGCCGCGCTGGAAACGCGCGATGTGGACGCGCTGCACGAAGCCATTCGCAGGCACCTTGTCGAAGTGCGACAGAATCTTGGATTATAATCCAGCCAATTATGAACCAATACCAACCAAATTGTCATTTTGGTTCGCATTGGTGTTGATCGAAATCAGGAATCATGTGACGCTAAGGTCAATACACACTAGCAACAGGTTCGGCATCTGGCATGTCAGCGGGGCGGGTAGAAGTATCGGGTTGGTTTGGTGCCGCGGCCTCAACGCACTGGCTTGCCACGCAATCTGCCATGGGCGTATTGGAGCGCGGTGGCAACGCTTATGACGCAGCCGTTGTCGCAGGGCTGGTCATGCAGGTGGCACAGCCACATTTCAACGGACCTGCAGGCGATGTTGCAATCTTGTTGCACCATGCCGTGAGCGGCACAGTCAGCAGTATCTGCGGACAGGGGTGCACGCCTGCCGCAGCCACCATCGACTGGTTTCGAAACCTTGATTTGGATCTCATCCCCGGCACCGGCCTGTTGCCCGCCGTCGTACCCGGCGCGTTCGATGCCTGGATGGCGCTTCTCTCGAAATACGGCACTCTGGACCTTGCGTCCGCTTTTGGGCCAGCCATTACCTATGCCCGCGCAGGCATTCAAATCGACCAGCGCCTCCATGACACGCTGACGGCAGCCGCGCCGATGTTCCGGCGATTTTGGCCTAGTTCTGGCGCGCTGTTTCTGGACGATTCAGGCAATCCGCCACCTGTCGGCGGTCTTTTGACCAACGAACCGCTCGCAAAAACATGGGAAAAGCTATGCGGGCGGGCGAAGGCTGCCTCGTCGGATCGTCTCGGACAGATCGAAGCAGCGCGCGCCGTCTGGTCGGACGGCTTCATTGCCGAGGCGGTGGATGATTTTTGTCGGACCGAACGGGTCATGGATGTCTCCGGACGGGTGCACGCAGCGCTGTTGACCGGGGCCGATATGTCGGGCTGGCGTGCGACTTCCGAACCTGTGGTGACGACACGCTTTGCAGGCCACACTGTTCATAAATGCAGCCTGTGGACGCAGGGCCCGACTTTGCTCCAGGCGCTCAACATAGTCGATGTAGGCCATCTGCGAGCGCAGGATCCAGCAGGTGCGGGATTTGTCCATCACTTGACCGAAGCCGCGAAACTGGCGCTGGCGGACCGGGACGCCCATTACGGGATATCCGACCCCGACGGATCCCGGTCGATTCTGGCGACGCTGCTGTCCGACTCCTATACCCGCGCGCGGCGCGAAGTCATGACCGAACAGGCAAGCGACACGTTCCAGCCGGGCAAAGACGTGGGCGCGTGGCAACCTGATTACGCTGCCGCAGCTGGGCGGCAACGGGAAGCAGGTCTACTGGCTGCCTATGGCGGTGGCGAACCGACAATATTATACGAACCAGCACAAACCGGCCTGTCGGGTCGGGAGCGCGCGGCACATATGGCGCGAGCCGTGGGCGATACCAGTTATCTCAGCGTCGCGGACACGGCGGGCAATGTCGTTTCCGCCACACCGTCGGGCGGGTGGTTGCAATCCTCGCCCGTCATTGCTGAACTGGGATTTGCGTTGGGAACACGCGCACAAATGATGTGGCTGGACCCTGCGTCACCTTCGGCGCTGGCACCGCAAACGCGGCCCCGATCGACGCTGACGCCGACATTGGTGACAAATGACAAAGGCGACGTGCTGGCCGTTGGAACCCCCGGCGGAGACCAGCAGGATCAGTGGCAACTGGCCTTTTTGGCCCGCCACCTGGTGCATGGCATGCCCTTGCAACAGGCGCTGGACGCACCCGGATTTCACACCAATCACTTGGTCAATTCATTCTATCCGCGCGGCGCGCAACCGGCATCCTTGATTGTCGAAGACCGGTTCGACGAAGTCGAAATCGCGGATCTGCGCGCGCGCGGACATCGCGTGAATGTCGTCGGTAGTTGGGTAGAAAGCCGCCTTTGCGCAGTGCGCGCCTCCGTCGATGGCGAACGCCGCGCCGCTGTCACACGAAGAGGAGCGCAAGCCCTTGCCGTCGCCCGTTGATCCGCTGAACGCCGATGCCGCTGGTCTGGCCATGCCGCCCCGCCTGCAACGCTATGCCCGGACGACATTGAGAGCACTGGATGTGGTCATCGGGGCTTTTGCGGTTCTGGCATTGACCGCGTTGGTACTGATCGTGTTTGCGAATGTCGTCGCGCGCTACGGTTTCAACAGCTCTTTCATCTGGGCGCTTGAGGCAGCGCGGTGGCTATTCATTACCGTGATTCTGCTGGGCGTACCGCTGGCGCACAGGCTGCGCAGTCATCTTGTGATCTCGCTACTGGTTGATGCGCTGCCTCTGCTGTGGAAAAGGGGCGTGACCTTCGTTGCAAACTTCATAATAGCTTACACAACGATCATGCTGATGTTCGGGGGCAATACCCTGATGCAGATGATCGGAGGTGTGAATGTGACGCTGCAATTGCCTCAATGGACACCTTACCTGGCGATCCCGGTGTCATGCACGCTAGGCCTTATCTATCTTGCGCTGCGCGGATTTGACGAAGGCATGGACAGATGGCAGGGGCCGATTTCCATCCTTGCAGCCTTTGTCGTGTATTTTCTGTTGCAGGACGCCGTAACCGGCACGCTGCAGGGCTATGATCCGGTTCTGGCGATGGGCGTGTCCTTTGCCGTGGCGCTGATGATCGGAACGCCGGTGTCTTTTGCCATGTTGTTTTCGGCATTCGTCGCCAATTTTGCGGGTAATATCTTGCCGCCGGCTGCGGTAGTGCAGAACATGGTCAACGGGTCCAGCAAGTTCCTGATGCTGGCGATCCCCTTCTTTATTCTGGCTGGAGCGATGATGAATTCGGGTGGGTTGACCAACCGGCTGATGGAATTTGCAACCTCTCTGGTCGGGCATATGCGCGGTGGGCTGGCGCAGGTCAACATCGTGTCCAGCGCACTTTACGCCGGCGTGTCAGGTTCCAGCTATTCCGATGCGGCGCTTGGCACCAAGCTGCTTGTCCCGCAGATGATCAAACGGGGATATTCCGCACCGTTTTCCTGCGCCGTGACTGCCGCTTCGGCGACGCTGCCCAATGTTATCCCGCCGTCCATCGCGCTCCTGATCCTGGCGGCGGCGGGCAACCTTTCGGTGGGCAAGCTTTGGCTGGCCGGAGTGATGCCCGGCATCGTCATGGCGCTAATGCTGATGGCACTGATCTACGTGATGTCTCTGCGGCGTGGATATGGGGGCGATGCGCCAAAGGCCAGCATGACACAACGGGGCCAGATGTTACTGCATGCGTTGCCGGTGCTGCTGCTCGCGCTTCTGATCATCGGCGGCATCAGGTTCGGCGTCGTCACTCCGACAGAGGCCGGTGTACTGGCGGTTATGTATGCAGCCCTACTGGGCATATTGGTCTACCGGTCTTGGACGCCCGGCGCTCTTTACGAAACTATCAGGGGGGCTGCTGTGGATGCCGCTCTGGTCGGGTTCCTGATCGGCGCGGCCAGTCCATTTGCCTTCGTGTTGGTCAGTCAGCAGGTGCCTCAAAGCATTGCACGCGCATTGCCCGGCCTGACCGACAACACGATCATTCTGCTGCTGCTGGCAAACCTGCTGCTGCTTTTGTTCGGGATGCTGCTGGATATCGGGGCTTCCATCCTGATCCTGACACCGCTGTTGATGCCCGCGATGGTCGCAGTCGGGGTCGATCCCATTCATTTTGGCATCGTGATTGTTGTCAATCTGATGATTGGTGGGCTGTCGCCGCCGGTTGGTATGCTGGCCTTCATCACCAGTTCGGTATCGGGCACGCCCGTTCATCACGTCTTTCAGAATCTGTTGCCCTTCATCGGCATTCTTTTGGTGGCACTGGCTCTCATCACCTTCATTCCAGGCATCTCGCTGGGTCTGGGACACCTCCTCACTTGGTGAGCGCAAAACAAAACGGCCGGATGAATGGGCCATGTTTGAATAACAGGGAAAGGAAACGATAATGTCTTTTGAACCTACGATAGGCTTGCACAGCCTGAAAGGAACAGCCGCCACGCTGGCCGCTGCACTTGCTATGTTCGCATGCGCGGCGCAGGCCGATACACGCACACTGACTGTCACCTCGCTTTACAGCGCGGACAAGCCTCAGACCCAGGTCTGGTTCAAGTTCGAAGAGCTGCTGCAAGAAAAACTCCCCGGTCAGTTCGCTATCAACATCATCACCGACGGAGCGCTAGGGGGCGAAAAAGAAGAGGCCGAAGGTATCCTTTTGGGCTCGATCAGCGGCAGCTTGTCGACCATTGCAAACCTGACAACATGGGTGCCTGAAGGCGCGCTTTTTGACATGCCGTTCATGTTCCGCGATCAGGACCATATCGACGCGGTGATGAACGGACCCATCGGACAGGGTATGAAGGATCTGTACCGCGCGCAGGGGTTCACGGTACTTGATTTCATCACCTACGGGTCGCGCAACGTGATTGCCAAGGATCCCATTGCCAGCCCCGACGATGTCAAGGGCAAGACCATGCGCGTTTTGCCCAGCGAATTGCATGTGGATCTGTGGGCCAGTCTGGGCGCCAACCCTACTGCCGTGCCCATCACCGAAGCATATGGTGCGCTTGAAACCGGCGTGGTGGATTACATGGACATGACGAAATCGGGCTTCCACGCGCTCAAGCTGTTCGAGGTTGCGCCGAACCTCACGGAAACGAACCACATCTGGGCGCTTGGTGTGATGTATTTCAGCAATTCGGTCTATGACAGCCTGACCGAAGTACAAAAGGTCGCGTTCCAGGAGGCGGCCGCCGAAGCATCCGATTATTTTGACCAACTCGCCGCCGCCGAACAGGATGCGTCGATGGAGCTGACCCTGGCCAATGGTGCGGCGATCATTCCCACCGATATAGCTGCCTGGCAGGTTGCTATGGAACCGTTCTGGCAAAGCTATGCCGAAAAAGTTGGCGGTATGGAACGTATCCGCGCGGTTGTGGACACCAAGTAAACGCCGCGCGCGGGTCGCACACGGCCCGCACCGCGCCAGATAACAAACAAAGGACCTATAGGACATGAAGAACAGGCTAGCCGAATACGGCCTTCCCGAAGAATTCCCCGAAGAAGATTTCCTGCGCGACGGACCGATGCGTCATGAGATTATTGTCATGGCAGTCGAAGCTGCGAACAAGCAGGGCTATCCCGATATGGACCGCCAGTCCATCTGGGATACACCCGAACACCGCGCCCTGATGGTGGATTATCTCAAGGATTGCCGCCCACTGCCCCTTATCAAACAGATGATTGCGGAATTCGAAAGTGGCAAGCGCCCTGCAAATGATGACTGACGCCGGGGGCCGACGGTGAAGACTTTTGCAACCGGCATGAAGGGATTCGAGTTTTCGCACGCAACCCGGCGGGTGATATTTGGGGCAGGCAGTTTTGCGTGGGTACCCGACATTCTGCACGCCCATGCCACGGCGCGTACACTGGTTGTCCTTGATGGCTATTTCGCGGACCACCCCCTGGCCGAGCGGATCAAAGCGGATCTGCCCGGTGTGACTTGCTGGTCCATCCCGCATGGCGAACCGACAGAGGCATCAGTGGTTGCTGTTGCCAAAACCCTGACGGATCTCGAACCGGATGCGGTTCTTGCCCTGGGCGGTGGTTCGACGATTGACACTGCCAAGGCCGCGCTGATGCTAGCGGCCAATCCCGGCCCATTGATGGCGCTGTGCTGGCCCGAGGCACGGATCACCCGAGCGCACCCCGCCCTGTTTGTTGCGGCGGCCACAACTGCGGGATCTGGCAGCGAGGTATCTGAGACCGCCATCGTTGATATTCCGGGCACGGTCTACAAGGCGCATATGCGGTCCCCCTACCTCGCGCCACAGGTGTCAATCCTGGATCCTGAACTGGGTCTGACCGTGCCGCGTTATCCAACCCTGACATCGGGGTTTGACGCGCTGACCCACGCGGTCGAAGCTTACACCTCGCGCGCCGCCAACCCCATGACCGACCCGCTGGCGATGTCGGCCACACGGCTGATCTTTGATAATCTGGCCCGCGCCGCGGACGACCCCTGTGACGTCAATGCGCGCGCAGCTTGCCTGTTGGGGTCCGCACAGGCGGGCATCGCTTTCAATTCCGCGCATCTGGGCATCGCCCATGCGATTGCAGGAGCGCTTGGAGCGCTGCATCATGTGCCCCACGGGTTGGCCAACGCGCTGGCGCTGCCTTGGACCATGGTCTTCAATCGGCCCGAATTGATGGAAAAGGATGCGGTTCTGGCAGACCTTTTCAAGGCCGACAGCGCAGCTGAGGGGATTTCGCGTCTGCGCCATGCTGTCGGGCTGGACCGGTCCCTGAACGATTACATCCCGGCCGTGTGCGATCTGGACAAGGTCGCCGCCGCCGCCATGACCAGCGGCCAGATCCGCA
>CAYGQZ010000122.1:0-4376 GCA_964352055.1 uncultured Rhodobacterales bacterium | reverse complement strand
ATCCGCAAAATCCTGTCAGCCATGCAAACACAAACCGGCGGGCATGTCCCGCGTCTGTAATCCCAAACAATGGAGACGCCCATGCGCCTGTCCAATCCCCCAAGCATTGCACCCCCAGTGGGCATGTATTCCCACAGCGTGGAAGTCCCTCCAAATGCACGCTGGCTCTATGTCTCGGGCCAGGTCGGCATCGCGCCGGACGGGAAACTCGGCCGGGATGCGACCGAACAATCGCAAATCGTCTGGGGCAACATTCAGGCAATACTTGCCGATGCAGGAATGGGCATTACAAACCTTGTAAAAGTGACCGCGTTTTTGACCGATCCTGAAGATCTGCCCGCCTACGGTGCTGTGCGATCAGCCGTGCTTGGCGACGCGCGGCCGTGCTCAACGCTGATCTATGTGCCCGCCTTGGTCAAACCTGACTGGAAGGTCGAAGTGGAAGTGGTGGCAGCGATAACAGCATGATCCCGATTACAGATCTACAGTGTCATCCCGGCGTGGCAGGTTGGCCGGGATCGGTCGAATGACGCGGACGGTTGTCGCCGATCCGACCATAAGCTTGCATTGCCAGAATGCTGAACAGCCGCTGCATCTGCTGTCATCCGCAGGTTTGGGCTGGCGGGCGATAGGCTGTCTCTGAGGCTCTTTGCTCATCTCGGTCCCCTTGGGTGCCCTGCCCCGCTTTGGCACACGCTGATGCGGGACAAGGGGTGGTCACATTATTCGCCTTCGATTTCAGGAATGGCCGGGATCGGCACACCGTAAGGGGCGACATCTGCACGGATATCCCGCAGCGCTGCTACTATGATGTCAACTTCGGCATCCGGGTGCGTCGCGCCCAATCCATAGTCAGCGGCCAGCTCCCGTGCCCGAGCTGACCGTTTACGTTCATCCTTGGGCAGATTCACCACCGCATAGACCCCGTTCAAGAGGCTGCCGCGCAATTTCTTTGTGAACTGGTTGCCAAGCATTACCTTTTCTTCTTCGCTCAGGTCTTCGAAAAAGCGTTTCATCAGTATGCGCCCGAACTGAATGTGACGCGCCTCGTCGCGCAGGATCAGTTCGCAGGCCTTGCGGATCTGGCTGGGGCGCGCGTTCTTGTAGCGCGCTGTCAGCAATTCGCCAGAAAGTTGTTCGAACAGGGTGTTCACCGCCATGCCACCATAGAATGACATTTGGCTTTCGTCCTTCTCGTCGTGGAATTTGGGGATCACCATCTTGAAGTAATCGCTTTTGGGCAGCGGCTGGTATCCTCCCAGCGCGTCAGCAATGCGGAATGAAGCTTCGTGATGGCGCAATTCCTCGAAAATGAAATTGGTGACATGCTGTTTGATTTCGAATGGCTGATGTTCGAAGACCGCCTGCCGATAGCGTTCCGCGCCATAGGGGGTGGCCCCATGTTCCATCCAGGCACGCAAGCTCCACCATTCGGCCCCGGCTTCTTTGACCTCCTCGGGAAGGTCGGCACATTCCTCTTTCAGTTGCGCCCAGTCGATATCGCGATCGGCGTTCCATGCAAGGTCGCGCGCTTGTACGCACAAATGCCAGATATCGGGATATTCCAGTTCGGCAACGATCGGATAAGGGTTCGGGTTTTGAACCGTTTCTTCCAGCATTGATGCGTCCATCTGGGCGCTCCTCCTTCTACTGTTGGGTATAATGGCCAAGAGTATCGCAGTTAGTATATAAGTCTAGTCTTTTAATCTTATTTGCTCTGGTATAGCATTTTACGGAATATGCTGGAGGCAAATATGAAGCATCAGAGTCTGGAAATTTCCCCGATAGACCGGTCCAGCCCGGTGCCGCTCTATCTCCAGATCAGGCAGCAACTGGTGGCCATGATCGCCGACTGGCCCGATCCGACGATAAAATTCCTGACGGATGAAGAACTGGCCGCGCAATTCGAAGTGGCCAAAGCCACTGTGCGTCAGGCCATCGCTGATCTGGGTGACCAAGGTTTGCTGACCCGGCGGCGCGGGGCGGGTACCTTCGTTGTGCCACCCTTGGTGGAGCGGCTGCGCCCCAACATGGATATCGAAGACCAGTACGAACTGACGGGCGCCGCGGTCACGCACAGAGTACTTACGCTGCACCGTCGCATGCCCACGCCTGCAGAAACCCGAGCGCTGGCATTGGACCCCGAGACCGACGTGGTGTTCCTGCGTCGGGTGCGGTCGGTGGCGCACGTGCCTGTGGCCGTTGATGACCGGGTGATGACCGTGGACATGGCCACGCGCCTTGGTTTCGACGCATCTACGGCGGCGGGTTCCATTATCAATCTGGTGCGCAAATCTTTTACACTCTCCAAAGCTTCATGGGAAATGAACGCTCGCCTTGCTGGACAGCGCGATGCAATGCTGCTGCAGATTATGCCTAGCGATCCGATCCTTGTGCGGTCACTGATCTACTTTGCCAAGGACGGGGTCCCGATCCTGACGGGTGAGACGCGTCACCGCAGCGACATGATCCGCTGCGGGTTTGAAATGGATCTGACCGCGCCGGTTCCCGATCAGCACGCGGGCAGGTCGGTGCGCAGCTGGACCAGCGAAGCGTTTCTGGCCACACCTTCGCCGGATGGACCTTGACACCGATGAGCCAGCCGTCTCGCCCTGCTGATCAGAGCTATGATTATATTGTTGTGGGTGGCGGATCGTCGGGCTGCGTATTGGCGGCACGCCTGTCGGAAAACCCGGCACACCAGGTGCTTTTGTTGGAATCCGGTCGCAAGGATAACAATCCATGGATTCACATTCCGGCGACGTTTTTCAGGGTGAACCGGGGCACACGGGATGTGGTGAAATACTGGGGCGAGCCGCAACAGGAACTGGGTGGACGCGAATATCTCCTGCCGCAGGGGCACGTCATCGGCGGTGGGTCATCGGTAAACGCGATGTTGTATGTGCGCGGGCAAGCGGACGATTACGACACCTGGGCCCAAATGGGTTGCGGCGGCTGGTCATATGATGAAGTCTTGCCGGTCTTTCGCGATCTGGAAGGCAACGACACTTTCGGCTGTGACTATCACGGCCAGGATGGACCACTTGCTGTTTCAAACCCACGTCACCGCCACACGCTGTCGCAGGCATTCCTGAAAGCCGCACAACAGGTCGGTCTTCCTCTGAATCAGGATTTCAACGGCGCGCAGCAGGAAGGGATGGGGTTTTACCAGACGACCACCCATAAAGGCCGCCGTTGCTCCGCAGCGCAGGCTTTTCTTAAACCAGCGCTAGGACGGCATAACCTGACCGTTTTGACCGAAGCACATGTCGACCGGTTGATTGTGACATGCCGTCGCGCTGCAGGCGTTATGCTGGCGGATGGGCGCCGGTTCGATGCACGCGTCGAGATTGTGATGACCGCCGGTGCTCTGGCCACGCCCGCGATCCTTATGCGCTCTGGCCTAGGGCCTGCGCCACATCTGATGGAACTGGGCATAGATGTGATCCAGGATTTGCCGGAAGTGGGCCAGAATTTCCAGGACCATGTCGCCGTCCCCATCGAGGCGCGGCTGAAAGACCCCATTTCAGTTCATGGACACGACACTGGTTTGAAAGGCACGCTCCACATGCTGCAATACCTGGCCACACGGCGCGGACTGCTTGCCTCGAATATTATCGAGGCAGGTGGCTTCATCGACACCGCGGGCTTGGGCCGACCGGATATCCAGTTTCATTTCATGCCGACCTTTGCATTGGCATCGGACGGAACGCGGGAAGAAGGGCACGGCCTTGGGTTTTCCGCCTGTGTCCTGCGTCCGCAATCGCGCGGGCAAGTCCTGTTGCGCAGCGCCGATCCCGCCGAACCCGTGCGCCTGCACGCCAATGTTCTGTCGGCGCAGGCCGACCTTGCTGCAATGCTGCGCGGGGTACGCCTTGCGCTGAAAATCCTCGACGCGCCTGCCCTGCGCGCTCTGATATCCCAGCGGACAAGCCCGAAACAGATAGAAACCGATGTCGACCTCATGGCTCATATCGCCGCTTCGGCCAAGACGGTGTTTCATCCGGTGGGTACATGCCGCATGGGCAGTGACGCCGCCTCGGTTGTCGACACGCAATTGCGCATGCGCCAGATTGCCGGGCTGCGCATTTCGGATGCATCCGTCATGCCGTGTATCGTTTCCGGAAATACCAATGCGCCCACGATCATGATCGCCGAACGCTGCGCACGGTTCATGCGCCGCGGCAACTAAAACCCGTTCGCCGAATATGTCCCGTTCCGTCGCAAGCTTCTGACTTTCTGTGCGCGCGGATATAGGAGGATTGTCAATTGGTTAGCACAGATGTACCGAAGCGGTTGTTGAGGTGATCGAGTTCAAGGATGTGCAGTTTCCGAAGTCCGTGATCCTTCACGCTGTCTTTTTCCATGTCCGCTAC
>CAYGQZ010000121.1:6182-11731 GCA_964352055.1 uncultured Rhodobacterales bacterium | reverse complement strand
GTGCGCTATGACGGGAAGGCGGCGGCGGAAGGGCACGGGTTTCAGGCCCATACCGGACCGATGCGCTCGCCCTCGCGCGGGTCGGTCACCTTGCGGTCGGCCGACCCCAAGGATAATCCGGTGATCCGCTTCAACTATATGAGCACCGAGCAGGACTGGCAGGATTTCCGCACCTGTATCCGGCTGACCCGGGAAATCTTTGCCCAGGATGCCTTTGCGCCTTTCGTCCAACACGAGATTCAGCCCGGTGCGGACCATCAGACCAATGACGCGCTTGATGACGCAATCCGCGAACATGTCGAGAGCGCCTATCACCCTTGCGGCACCTGCCGGATGGGACGGGCCGACGATCCCAATGCCGTGGTCGATCCAGAGGGGCGTGTGATCGGCGTGGAGGCCCTGCGCGTTGTGGACAGTTCAGTGTTTCCCCGGATCACCAATGGCAACCTCAACGCGCCGTCCATCATGACAGGCGAAAAGATGAGCGATCATATCCTTGGGCGCGCTCCGTTGGCGCGGAGCAACGATATTCCCTGGGTGCACCCGGATTGGGAAACAGCACAGCGTTAAGGATACCGTTGGATAGCATTTGAATTCCTGACGCGGGATCCCCACGTTAAGGAAATGTTAAGACTTTGTTTCGCTTTCGTTCTGAGTGTTCTGCCGCTTGCAGCCATGGCCGAGCTGTCGGGGACGTTGCGCGTCATCGATGGCGATACCATCGATCTTGCGGGGACGCGCGTACGATTGCATGCGATTGATGCGCCCGAGATGGATCAGGACTGCGTGATGGCAGACGGCAAGGTCTTTGCCTGCGGGCAATGGGCAATAGCCCAGGTGCGCGACCGGTTCGATGGCAAGCAGGCAAATTGCGTGCCCCGGGATGTGGATCGCTACGGCCGGGTTGTCGCGAAGTGCAGCGTGAACGGTGCGGATATGGGCGACGTTATCGTGTCCGAAGGCTGGGCCTTTGCCTTTCGCCGGTACGGGCTGGATTATGACCTGACCGAAAAGGCCGCATATGTGGCCGCGCGGGGATTGCACGGCGTCTCGGTGCAATCACCGGCTGCGTTTCGCGCGTCCAAGGCAAAAGCCCAGGATCAGACGGGCCAGTCTTGCAACATCAAAGGCAATATCTCGAAGAACGGGCGCATTTTCCATGTGCCGGGGCAGAAGTATTATTCCAAGACACGGATCAACACAGGGCGCGGGGAGCGCTGGTTTTGTTCGGCGGCTGAGGCGCGTGCGGCCGGATGGCGTGCGGCGCGGCAATGATGGCTGAACAGAGCCGCGTCAGCTGACCGAATAGGGCAGCACATCGCGTGTATCGGGATCGACCGACAGTTGTCGTTCCAACGGGGGCACTGACCGCTGGTGGCAGGTCTTGCGCTCACAGATGCGACAGGAAATGCCGATCGGCTCAAAAGCATCCGGCCGGCTCACATCCAACCCGTCCGCAAAGACCAGATCGGAGGCGTGCCTGACCTCGCATCCCAGCGCGATGGCATAGCGGCGCACAGGTGCGCCAAACCGACCGCTGGCTTTCGACACATCCCGCGCCAGACTGATATAGCGGACCCCATCGGGTGTTTCGGCCAGTTGGCGCAGGAATTGACCGGGTTGTTCAAAGGCACGGTGCACGTTCCAGAGCGGGCAGGCGCCGCCAAAGCGGGCGAATTGCAACCGTGTGGCTGAATGGCGTTTCGTAATGGTGCCGGCCTGATCGACGCGGACGAAGAAGAACGGAATACCCTTGACCCCGGGCCGTTGCAGGGTCGACAGGCGGTGGCAGACCTGTTCGATGGATGCGCCGAAACCGTTGGCCAGACGTTCCAGATCGTGCCGGGTGTTCTGGGCGGCCCCCAGGAACGCACCATAGGGCATCATCGCGGCCCCAGCGAAATAGTTGGCAAGGCCGATCTTGGCGATGGCGCGGGCCTCTTCTGTCTGAAACCGGGCCAGATCAAGCGTGGCCTCCAGCAGGGCGTTCTGGCGGATCAACGCGACCTGCAGCAACAACTGGAAGGTCTGGCTTTCCTGCGCGGCGCGGGTCGAGATGTGCAGGACGCGTTTTTCTGCATCAAAGAACCGGAGCATGTCCGTATCCTCAAACGAGACCTTTATGCCTTCCTGTGACAGCGCGGTTACGGCCACGTCGCGGATAGTGCTGCGCCGCCCATCTGTCGTCGCAAAGTGTTCGGCGGCCCGGTCCACCGCGTCGATGTAGTTGTCGCAGTAGTGAAAGAAGTCGCGTACCTCTTCCCACGGGCTTGGGCGGGCGCGGGCGTCTTCGCGCCCGAGGGCTTCGTCCAGCGAGGCCAGGCGCTCATGGGTTTGGCGGTAGCTGCGGTGCAGCTCAAGAAAGGCGCGGGCGAGGGCAGGGGCATTGGATGCGGCCAGCCGCAAATCGGCCAAGGGCGGGATACCGTTTGAAAACACCGGATCGGCCAAGGCCTCGCGCATGTCAGAGACCAACCGCTCGCCATCGCCGGAGCTTAGTTCCGTGACATCAAGGCCAAATTCCTGCGCAAGGCCCAGCACCACAGATGTGCTGACCGGTCGGTTGTTGTTCTCCATCTGGTTCAGATAGGGCAGGGACACGCCCAGCTTGGCGGCAAAGTCTTTCTGGGTCAGGCCAATGCGCGTGCGCACTTCACGCAGCTTGGCTCCGGCGTAGAGTTTAGGCGCGGCCATGCGAATCCCGTTTGCTGGTTTGCAGTAACAGGACGCTAGGTTTGCAAAGCGGCTGACGCAACCATCAAGCGAGGCCAAGGCGGCGTTCGCGCCGGAAAACTGTCCAGATCGCAATCATTCCGCCAACACCCGTCGCGACCTGTATCCACATCAGCGGCAGGGCGCCGCTCTCAAGTGTCAGCATGCTGCCAGCCAGCGCCGACAGGGCCGCGCCGCCCCCGATCATGATCGCACCCCCAAGGCCGGAGGCGGTGCCCGCCAGATGCGGGCGCACGGACAAAAGGCCCGCGGTCGCGTTTGGCATCACCAGTCCATTGCCCAACCCCACAAAGGTCATGAAGCCGAAAAACGACAGCGGTGTACCTGCGCCCAACAGGAAAATGATCAGCGAAACTGTCAGGCCGCCTGCGTTGATGATACTGCCCGCCATAATCATGCGATTGATCCCGATCCGCCCGGCAAACCGCCCGGTGACACCGTTCCCGATGGCATAGCCTATGGCCGGTGCGCCCAGGCAAACGCCAACCCAAAACGGGGACAGGCCAAAAAGCTCGGATCCGACAAAGGGCGCGCCGCCAAGAAACGAAAAGAAAGACCCGGCACAAAACGCCGCCGACAATGTATAGCCCCAGAAGCGGGGCGAGCGCAGCAGTTCCGGGTATTCCTTGAATTGCTCGAACAGCGTCTTGCCGCTGGCTTGCGCCGTCTCACCCAAATCGCGCCATGTCATCGCGAAGGTGAGCAGGCCAACGATCGCAAAGGCCCAGAACACCGACTTCCAGCCAAAGAGCACATCCAGAGCGCCCCCCGCGATGGGCGCAATCATGGGCACAAGCGCCATGCCCATCGTCACAAAGCCGATCATAGAGGCGGCCTGATCCTGATCATAGATGTCGCGGATGGCGGCCCGGCTCAGCACCATGCCAGTGGCAATGCAGGCTTGCCCCATGCGGCTGAACACAAAAACCTCTGCCGTGGGAGCCACCGCGCATATGACCGAAAACAGCACAAAAAGCGCAATACCCCACAGCAACACCGGTCTGCGCCCGAACTTGTCCGACACCGGGCCAATGATGATCTGTATGATCGCGCTGACGCCCAGGTAGAGCGGCACGGTCAATTGCATGAACGCATAGCTCACACCAAAATGCGTCGCCATCTGGGGAAGGCTTGGCAAAAACATGTTCATCGCCAAAGCGGATACGCCAGCCAGAACGATCAGCGTTGAAATGTGTGGTGGCGAGTTGCGGTCCAGAAAGCGGACCTCGGGCTTGACTTGCATGAATTCGAGGTATTGCGATGCATGAGGACTGTCCAGTGCGCACATGCACAGGGCACCGTGCCTTTTGATGTGATTTTCAAATTTGCACTTTGCAAATTATAAGTTGAATACATTTTGCAAATATTCCGAATGATCGTTCCCGTATGGTCAGCAGATATGTATGATGCGCGGAAACGATCAGCGGGGACATCATGAAAGACATTCTGACAGAGCTTGAAACGCGGCGCGCCGACGCGCGTCTGGGTGGCGGCCAAAACCGGATCGATGCACAGCACGGACGTGGTAAACTGACAGCCCGCGAACGGGTTGATCTGCTGCTGGACGAAGGCTCGTTCGAAGAGTTCGATATGTTTGTCACGCACCGCTGCACTGATTTCGGCATGGAGCAACAGAAACCGGCGGGGGATGGCGTTGTCACCGGGTGGGGCACCATCAACGGCCGCATGGTCTATGTCTTTTCGCAGGACTTCACGGTTCTGGGCGGGTCCGTCTCGGCGACGCATGCGGCCAAGATCTGCAAGATCATGGATATGGCCGTTGAAAACGGCGCGCCTGTGATCGGGATCAACGATTCCGGCGGTGCCCGTATTCAGGAAGGTGTCGACAGCCTTGCAGGCTATGGCGAGGTGTTCCAACGCAACATTCAGGCCTCGGGTGTTGTGCCGCAGATCAGCGTGATCATGGGCCCCTGTGCAGGAGGCGCTGTCTACAGTCCGGCGATGACCGACTTTATCTTCATGGTCAAGGATAGCTCTTACATGTTCGTGACCGGCCCTGATGTGGTCAAGACCGTGACCAATGAACAGGTGACCGCCGAAGAACTGGGCGGCGCCTCGACCCACACGAAAAAGTCCTCCGTGGCTGATGCCGCCTTCGAGAATGACGTCGAAGCATTGGCCGAAGTGCGCCGTCTGGTGGATTTCCTGCCGCTGAACAACCGTCAAAAGCCGCCAACCCGTCCCTTCTTTGACGACCCGGCGCGGGTCGAAAGCAGCCTTGATACATTGGTGCCTGACAATCCCAACACGCCCTACGACATGAAAGAGCTGATCGAAAAGCTGGCTGATGAGGGCGACTTTTATGAAATGCAGGCCGAGTTTGCCAAGAATATGATCACTGGCTTCATCCGTCTTGAGGGGCGGACTGTTGGTGTTGTGGCCAACCAGCCAATGGTGCTGGCGGGTGTTTTGGACATCGACAGCGCGCGCAAGGCTGCGCGGTTCGTGCGGTTCTGCGACTGCTTTGACATTCCGATCCTGACCGTGGTCGATGTGCCCGGCTTCTTGCCCGGCACCACCCAGGAATATGGTGGCGTGATCAAGCATGGGGCCAAACTGCTCTTTGCTTATGGCGAGGCAACGGTGCCCAAGGTGACTGTCATCACGCGCAAGGCCTATGGCGGTGCCTATGTGGTGATGTCGTCCAAGCATCTGCGCGGCGATTTCAACTATGCCTGGCCCACAGCCGAGATTGCGGTGATGGGGGCCAAGGGCGCGACAGAGATCATTCATCGCGGTGATCTTGGTGACGCCGAAAAGATCGCCCAGCACGCGGCAGATTACGAAGACCGTTT
>CAYGQZ010000121.1:3810-6082 GCA_964352055.1 uncultured Rhodobacterales bacterium | reverse complement strand
CAAAACGTGCGCGGATTTTCCCCGGTTGTTCGTCTGCAAGCGGTGCCTGCAGGTTGGGCCGTCACAGCGGGTGGGCGTGCGGCGGGTCAAATCGCCCCTCTTACACTGGACCGCGTAACGGCTGTCCTGGAACATGCGGGCAACAGGGCCCGCTGGATGCGGCATGCCGCCGGAGAACAGTCATGACCGTATGGAAGAATCAGGCCTTCACCATTGCCCATGCGGATGCGGGGCAATTTGAAGCCCAGGGGTTGCGGCCGTTCTTTGAGTATCGCCAGCTTGGCATTTCCGAGGCGACCAACGGCGCCTATGGCGCGCATGTCATTCGAGCGGTGCCCGGTATGGAAAGCCCGGCCACCTGGCATTCCCACGCGCTCGATTTTCAGATGGTTTATGTGACCAAGGGATGGGTGGTGTTTGAATACGAAGAAACCGGTGAGCATATGCTGCGCGCCGGTTCCTGTGTTTTGCAGCCGCCCGGCATCAAACACCGCGAGGTTCGCCACTCCGACGACCTGGAATTGATTGAAATTACGGCGCCTGCCGCGTTCGCAACAAAAGAAGAAGTTGAACCATGACCGGCAATCATGCTATGCGCCCAAAAATCGAAACAGTGCCGCGGTTTACCGTGCGCGCGGCAGTCCCGGAGGGAGGAGACCTTTGCCTGAATTGGCGAAGGGTCCGGGACTGCCTTTTTTTTGCAGTACTTGCGGTGTTTCCATTGGCGGCCCAATCCCAAACTGTTCCGTCTGGTCAATCCGTGACTCTCACGGAAGTTCTCGAAGATGTGGTCGCGGGCGAAGACTGGCTACGGATGCGGTTTGTGGCACCACAGATCGCGCGGGATGGCGGCACGGTCACCCATGAAGCGGCAGAGGCGGATATTGTTCATTTGTGCGATGAGGTGGCTCTGCCATACCTCATGGAATACAGTCTTGCTCCGGATGTCGTCGTGATCTCGCTCATGGACCGGGTTGTCGAGTTCGGCGCGACGGATCGAGATGCGACACAATTCTTTGAAGCCTTCCGTATCGTGGACGATACCTGTTTCGTGGATGCGTTCTGATGGCTGACACGAAAGACATCGCAGCCAAAAACCGGGCTGCTTTGCAGTCGCAGGGCGCCGCATGGCCACGGGGGCGCGCATGTTGAAGCATCGTGGGTTCCCCGGCCGCCTTCCCGGCACTGATTTCCAGTTCACCATACGGCGGCCAAACCCCAAGGGTGTCACCGCGTTGACCCAACGCGAACGCTTTGCAGACCGAAGACCTGCCGATCGCCGGGCGGATGCCGCCTTTATCGGGGCTTTGTGGGCCCATTTCGGCGACGCGCCGTTTGAGCGGGGCAATCTGGATGCCGGTCGGCTGTCCTGGTTGTTTGGCCGCGAGATCATCCCGGCAACGGATCCATTTGACGCTGCGGATTATGCGGCGTTGCTGATCATCAATGAACCCTTGGCGCGGGCGTCTTTTCCCGAAGCTTTTGAGCAAGACCAATGATGATGCTCGCAAACCTGATCGGCAAAGATTCGCCAGAGTATTCCCGGTTATGGCGAAACTTGGCTCATTTTTCTTACGCGCGATCAGGCGGCTATGCATACACCCAAAGGGTGTGCCAGTTTCTGTTCACAGGGTCGGCTCCCCAGAATCTTGCTGACCCTGAGTACCATTTTCGTACCCCTTCCCCTGGCGGGCAGCGTCCATCATTTCGTGGTTTGCTGCTCGCCATCTTTTTTTCCATTGATGGCGCCCGCGCTGTGTTGACCCGTTTGGCAGGCACATCCGTCGGATCAGATCGGCGGATGGCACCTTCGGGGGCAACCGGTTTGTGGTTTGCCTTTGCACAAACATCTGCATCCGCTGCCAAGTCCCGTAATTGCGCTGCATCAGACACGTCGCGCGTGGCGCGCATTGACTTCAAACACGCACAGAATGGCTCCGCGTTATGCAGAACGCCGTTTTGTGCTTTCAAGACCAACCAAGAGAGGCCCCATGTTCAATAAGCTCTTAATCGCCAACAGGGGCGAAATCGCCTGCCGCGTCATCAAAACCGCCCGCAAAATGGGTATAAAGACGGTTGCCATCTATTCGGATGCCGATGCCAAGGCGCTGCATGTGCAGATGGCGGATGAGGCCATTCACATCGGCCCGCCGCCCGCCAACCAATCCTACATCGTGATTGACAAGGTGATGGAGGCGGTCACGTCTTCGGGCGCGCAGGCTGTCCATCCGGGCTATGGGTTCCTGAGCGAAAACAGCAAGTTTGCCGAAGC
>CAYGQZ010000121.1:0-3710 GCA_964352055.1 uncultured Rhodobacterales bacterium | reverse complement strand
TATGCCGAGGATCCCTATCGCGGCTTTCTGCCCTCCATCGGCAGGCTCACACGCTACCGTCCGCCTGCCGAAGTCGCGGCTGGGCCCTTGCTCGACAGCGGAAAATGGCAAGGCGATGCCGCCGCTGGAGAAACGGCCGTGCGCAATGACACCGGCGTCTATGAAGGCGGTGAAATCAGCATGTATTACGACCCGATGATCGCCAAGCTTTGCACATGGGGCCCGGACCGGGCCACGGCCATCGAGGCCATGCGCGTCGCCCTTGACAGTTTCGAGGTTGAGGGGATCGGTCACAACCTGCCGTTCCTGAGTGCGGTCATGGATCACCCGATTTTCATCAAGGGGGACATGACAACCGCCTTCATCGCCGAAGAATACCCCGATGGCTTCGAAGGCGTGACCTTGCCGGAAGCGGAATTGCAGCGTGTTGCCGCAGCCTGCGCCGCGATGCACCGGATCAGCGAAATCCGCCGCACCCGCGTGACGGGCCGGATGGACAACCACGAACGCAAGGTAAACGACGATTTCAACGTGGCGCTGCAAGGCGCGTCCTATGACGTGGTCATCGATGCGGATCAATCCGGCTCAACCGTCGCCTTTGAGGATGGTGCCAGCCTGCGTGTCACCGGCGACTGGACGCCGGGGGATCAGTTGGCCATCATGTCGGTGGGTGGGTCACCGTTGATCTTGAAGGTTGGCAAAGTATCTGGCGGCTTTCGCATCCGGACCCGCGGTGCGGACATCAAGGTGCATGTGCGCACGCCGCGCCAGGCCGAATTGGCCCGCCTGATGCCGGAGAAAACCCCGCCGGATACCTCCAAGTTGTTGTTGTGCCCGATGCCTGGTCTGATGGTCAAACTGAACGTTTCCGAAGGCGACGAAGTGCAGGACGGACAGGCGCTTTGCACCATCGAGGCGATGAAGATGGAAAATATCCTGCGCGCCGAGAAACGCGGTATCGTCTCCAAGATCAACGCGGCTGCGGGAGACAGTCTGGCCGTCGACGATGTTATCATGGAATTCGAGTGATCGCGCACACGATCATATACAAGGCGCCTGCGGGCAGCGGTGAGGCGGGCTTAACCCCGCCTTACGGGGATATTGGAAACGGTCTCGGCAGTGGTCAGCGGTTTCTGAGTTCACGCCGCCGCAATGGCGTTCTGTCGATGGTCCGAGACAGTTCGCGTATCGTCCAGGGAAAGGGTTTGCGCAGTTTGACCTCGCCTTCCTTGCCAACCAGAACGAACATGAACCCCCGGGGACGAAAGCGTTCACGCAGGGGGCTCGTGACGGCCGGAGTCGTGTCGACCAGAACCACGACATCGCGGTCAATCAATGCCGCAGGGTCCTCTTGCAGAAATTCCATTTGCCGCCTGAAATTGGGGTCGTTCCGGCTGTCCGCAAAAACGATGACAGGTCGCTTTTCCCAGATAAATTGGTTCAAATCCTCGATATCCGCGTCCATGTACACGAACGGGTCGGTTTTCAGCGGATCGTCTTCGGCCTGTGCTGCCACCGCGAAAAATCCTGCCAGAACAATAGGTAAAAGTTGTTTCATACGTCCTCCTGCACAGCCCAATGTAGACGGTTTTTCGGCAATTGCGACGGCCAGTGTGATCAATTTTAGCATTAATCGCTCTTCAAGACGGTCTCTGTCACATGTCTTTGGCTTTCTGGTCGCGGCGCGTCGCCGCCCGGGGCCGGAACAAAGGGACAGGGCTGGCATGAAAATCATTCTCCACATCGGTGCGCATCGGACAGGAACCACAAGTTTTCAGTCCTATATGCGCCGACATTCACAGATGTTGGCCGCAGAGGGCATTGGATTCTGGGGGCCGGTGCGCACGCGCAAGGGATTGTTCACAGGCATCCTGCCCACGCCGGGACTGGGCGTTCAGGCCGCGCGCCGCGCCCGTGGCCGCATCCTCTTGCAACTGGATGCGGCGCAAAAGCGGGGGCTGCATACCCTTGTGGTGAGTGACGAAAACATCATGGGATCGTCGCGTCTGAACTTGCGCACGCAACGTCTGTATCCGGATGTGGGCGAACGTCTGGCGCGTTTTGCCATGGCCTTTGACAACCGGATCGATGTGGTTTCGATGTCAGTGCGCGCGCTTGATCATTTCTGGATGTCCACCGCCAGCTACGGGGTGCACCGGGGGCATGAGGTGCCGACGCCGGATCAATTCGACCGCATCGCGGAACATCGGCGCAGTTGGCGAGATGTCGTGACGGATGTGTCCTGTGCGGCCCCAAAGGCCACCGTCAAGGTCCTGCCCTTCGAGCGGTTCATCGGTCGCGCTGACCGCGCCCTCGCCGCCGCTGCGGACTGCGACGCGCCGTTTGATGCCGATCCGCGGTGGAAAAACCGCAGCCCGTCGGCAAGTGATCTGCGCGATTGCCTGATTGAGCGCGGATCAGACCCATCGCCTGTGCCCGCAGGCAGCGGACGTTGGGCGCCCTTCAATTCCGAGCAAAGCGCAGCGCTGCGCGAGGCTTACGCCGATGACATGCACTGGCTGATCGCCGGCGCCAATGGATTGGCAACACTGACAGAGGATAGGGATCGCAAACGCGCAGGGCACACCCTGCCAATCGGATCCTGGAACAGAGGACATTCAAATGACATCACGGAAAGACGCTTGGCGCACCCTGGCTGAGGGCGAATTGCGCGGTCGCCCGCTGGACGATCTGACATGGAAGACCCTCGAAGGGATCGATGTGCAGCCGATCTATACCGAGGACGACCTGCACGGTCTCGACCATCTAGGAAGCATTCCGGGCAACGCGCCATTCACGCGCGGCGTCAAGGCAACCATGTATGCTGGACGCCCCTGGACGATCCGGCAATATGCGGGCTTTTCCACGGCTGAGGAGTCCAACGCCTTTTACCGGAGGGGCCTCGCGGCGGGCCAGCAGGGTGTTTCGGTCGCCTTCGATCTGGCGACCCATCGCGGCTATGACAGCGATCACGAACGTGTTGTCGGCGATGTCGGCAAGGCGGGCGTGGCCATTGACAGCGTCGAGGACATGAAGATCCTCTTTGACGGCATCCCGCTTGATAAAGTGTCTGTTTCCATGACGATGAACGGCGCGGTGATCCCGATCCTTGCCAGTTTCATCGTGGCCGGAGAAGAGCAGGGCGTGGATCGCTCGGCCCTGTCCGGCACCATTCAGAATGACATTCTGAAGGAATTCATGGTCCGAAACACCTACATCTATCCGCCGGAACCGTCGATGCGGATCGTGGCGGATATCATCGATTACACCTCTGAGAAAATGCCCAAGTTCAACTCAATCTCGATCTCGGGCTATCATATGCAGGAAGCTGGCGCGAACCTCGTTCAGGAGCTTGCCTTCACCCTGGCGGATGGTCGCGAATATGTGCGGACCGCGATCGCGCGGGGTATGGATGTTGACAAGTTCGCGGGCCGTCTGTCGTTTTTCTTTGCCATTGGCATGAACTTTTTCATGGAGGCTGCGAAACTGCGTGCGGCTCGCCTCTTGTGGCATCGGATCATGTCCGAGTTCGAACCGAAGAACCCGAAATCCTCGATGTTGCGCACCCATTGCCAGACCTCTGGTGTCAGCCTCGCGGAACAGGATCCCTACAATAACGTTGTGCGCACCGCCTACGAGGCGATGTCGGCGGTTTTGGGTGGCACCCAAAGCCTGCACACCAATTCGCTGGACGAGGCGATCGGTCTGCC
>CAYGQZ010000120.1:0-11798 GCA_964352055.1 uncultured Rhodobacterales bacterium | reverse complement strand
CCGCCCGCCTGATATTCTGGCCTTGGTGGTAATCAGCGCCTAAAAGGGAGCATAAAGCTCGGCTGACGACACACACCAAAGACAAGGCGCTGATCTGTTGACCAGCGTCTGAGAAAACCAACCCCAGAAAACCACCCCAACCCAACAGCTTGATCTGCTGGGATCAGAAAAGGACTGTTCAAATGAAATATGAAAACTTCACCACCTTCGACGTGACTGTCAAAGACGCGATCGCAACTGTGACCTTTGATTTTGGCACGGTGAACGTACAGGGTCAGGAAATGTTAGCCGATCTCAACAGCCTCACCATGCGCCTCGAACGGGACCGCGAGACCAAGGTTGTCATCTTTCAATCCGCCAACCCCGAAATCTGGGTTTGTCACTACGACACTGAGCTTTTGAAATACATGTCGACCGAAGCAGTCTCCCGCGAAGAGGCGCAACTGCTTGATCTGCAAAGCGTGTGCGAACGGATCAGCAAAGTTCCACAGGCCACCATTGCCAAGCTTGAAGGCTTTGCGCGTGGCGGCGGGCATGAGTTGGCGCTGGCATTGGATAGGCCGTGTTGCACAGATCAACTGCAGCCCAGAACGCGCCCTAGGCAACTGGATCCATGCGATATCTATGACTTGCAGCACGAGATCGTCGCGCGCATTTTTGAGCATCTGCACATAAGGGGTATTCCGCTATTGATCCTCGCAACTCAAGCTAGGTCCCGCGTGCCAACTCTTTGACGAGCGCATCTGTGGTAACCTGGCGGCAGTAGCCATCGATTGCCTTCAAGGAAGCCGCTTGGCGCGCGTTTGAAAACGTTGCGCAGGCGTCAGTGACCTGTGTGACCAGATACCCAAGATCGCAGGCATCCCGAATGGCGCTTTCAACACATTGATCCGTCAGTACCCCCGACAGGATCAGTTGTTGCACACCAAGGTTGCGTAAAACGTAGTCGATATGGGTGGAGATAAAAACACTTGACGAAGACTTGGGCAGAACGATCTCATCATCGCCCGGTGCAATGGCGTCAATCACCTTGCCGTCCCACGATCCTTTCGGAATGTTGAAGCCCGTGATCTTGTAATCAAGGCTGCGATCCCGCCCGTCTTTGGTGAGGCTTTCTATGGTGGTGTACATCACCTCTACACCCGCCGCACGGCAGGCCGCCTGAAGGTTCTTCATTTTGGGGATCACGTCGCGTTCCATCAGGTCCAAAAACGGCCCTTTCTTTTCAGTACATTCATCCGGGTTCATCAACGACCATTCGGCACCGTCTGGATGGCAGGAGAAATTCTGTACATCAATAAACAGAAGTGCCGCGCGAGATGGCTGGATAGGTACATCTCGCGTTGTTGTGGACAAAAATATATCGGTCATGCTGGCTCCAGCGTTTCGCAGGCTTGAAAAATCGTGTCCGCCATCATCGCGACCGCGTCGGTGTTGCGGAGATAATCATTTCTGACCTCAATCAGCACATGCGGAAGACCACGCGGCTCCGCGTGAACAGGAATGGTATAGTCTGAACCTGTCTCGATTTCATAAGGGTTGTTTATTCCCAATGGTGCCACGGCCGCGACGCCGGGCAGGTTGACCTTCAAGGTATCGAACAACGGATTGGACACACGCGCAAGAAGGCCAATCGGCCAGGGTCGCAATGCTGCGTCCACATCACGTTGCGGAGCGTAGGTGTGAATAGCCATGAGTTGCTTTGCGCCACGGTCCATCGCTTCGGCGACGGCCATATGAAAAGGTGAATGGATTTCGTCCCAGCGCGCCTTGCGTGCGTTTTGCCCGATCTGGTTTCCGGCAATCAATGTCTTGTCGCTGATCACAGGAACAAGATCAGGCGACTCCCACGGGCGGTTGCAATCAATCACCAACCGACTGTAGCGCTGCGCGATAACAGTCGCGTCGAGCCGGTCTGACAAAGCCAAGGCCAGATCAAGCGCGCCGGGGTCCCAGCCGATATGTCGATCAATCTCGCCCGCAGGCAGGCCCAGATCCCCCAATGCCGCAGGAATGGCGCGGCCAGCATGTTCAACCGTCAACACCCAGTCGGAGTGTCCTGCTTTCAAAAAAACCGGGTCAGGATCAATTTCGGACAATAGGCGCGTTGCCTGCAATTTCCGCTCCCACGTCTGGCCAAAAGGCATTGCTATCCCCAATTACTTTTCACAACATGGCCAGATGGTGCAAGAGGAGGCGACAATGGACGCAGCGTTGACCATGGCCTGTACAAGCGATCTGGCCGGGATGGTGCGTGGCAAAGGGTTCGCCACGGCCGATCTCGAAAAGAAGATTGCGCGCGGTATAGGCTGGACGCCGACGAATGCGCAGATCACCTGTTTCGATACCATCGCGGAGTCGCCTTATGGTGCGCTCGGGGATCTGGTTCTATGGCCTGACAAGGAAACGCTGGCGCAGTGCAGTTTGCCGGAAGGCCGGACCATGTCCTTTCTGATGGGCGACATCACGGAACTGGATGGCACGGCTTGGGAATGTTGCACACGCAGTATTCTGAAACGCACTCTCGCCCGCTTTAACGAGGTGAGCGGGCTGGAACTGCGCGCCACGTTTGAGCATGAGTTCATGTTGTCTGGCGGATCTGGCTCGCGGGCTTTCTCGCTTCAGGGGTTCAACGAGGTTCAACCTTTCGCAGAGGCTTTGCTGACGGCGTTGGAAGGTGCTGCGATCACGCCTGACAGTTTTCTGCGCGAATACGGCCCTGATCAGTTTGAAGTCACTCTGCCTCCTGCGTCTGCTCTGCGTGCCGCCGACGAAGCGACGTTGCTGCGCGAAATCACCCGTGCCACAGCCAACGCGATGGGGCAGGGGGCAACTTTCTCGCCTTTGACCGGGTCCGAGGTTGTGGGAAATGGCGTTCACATCCATTTTAGCCTTTGGACGACGGACGGCGCGCCGGTGACTTACGATGCCTCGGGGCAAGATGGCCTGTCCAAACCCGCATCGTCCTTCATCGCCGGTATTTTGCGGCATCTGAACGCGGTCTCGGCATTGACGGCCCCTTCGGCGATCTCGGCTTTGCGCCTTGTACCGCATCGGTGGAGCGCTGCGTATAACAACCTTGGGGCGCAGGATCGTGAAGCCGCCATTCGCATCTGCCCAGTCAGCGCACGTGATCCCGATGCCCGGGCCCGGCAATTCAATTTCGAATTTCGGGCGGCGGATGCAGCAGCCAGCCCTTATCTCGCGCTTGCTGCTCTTGTGGCGGCCGGCACCGTTGGAATTGAGGAGGGATTGCAAGCGGATCGGGCCACCGAGGAAGACCTTTCGCTGCTCTCGAAGACAGACTTGGAGAACCGAGGTCTTAAACGCCTGCCTGACAGCCTTGAAGCAGCGCTGAAAGCGTTTTCCGCCGACAAGACACTGCTCGAAGCTTTTCCGGAACGCTTCCCTGATATTTATGTTGCTCACAAATTGGGCGAATTGGCGCATGTGGCAGACATGACAGACAATGAGCGCTTCGCTGAATATCAAACTACATATTGACTCGCGGAACGTGATTGCGAGAATGCGCTATGCGAATAAATGTTCGCAATACGAACAGGGAGATAACATTCAATGAATAAAGATCGCACTCTTTCGTCACTTGCCGCGCGCAATCCGCTGAGTCGCCCGATGCAACATTCGTCGCACCGGCGAAAATTCCTGCAAGGTGTTGCCGCTGGCATGGCAGCCGCAGCCTTGCCCGGTGGTCTTGCCGCGCAATCCAGTCGATCGCTGTCTCTTTTGACCTGGGACGCCTATGCCGATCCAAATCTCCTCGCGCTGTGGAAGGAACAGACGGGCGTAGATGTTCGTTATGAAATTCACATTTCAGACCCAAGCTCTGTCAACCGCCTGCGCGCAGGCGAGACGTCCGTCTGGGATTTCATAAATGTAAACAACCCTTGGGCCCGAAACGTCATGTGGCCCGCCGGCCTGATCAAAGATCTGCCGCGTGAACGGTTCGAGCCGCTTTACGCCGATATGAAACCCAAATTCCAGATGCCCTACAAATGGGCGATGAGCGAGGATGAAGAGCACCTTCTGGGCATTGTGCAGCGCTATGAAACCTTTGATTTCGTGATCAATCCAGACGTCATTTCGCCTGCTTTGGCGCAGGACGAAGGATGGGATTTGTTCAACAACCCCGATTTTGCCGGTCGCTATGGCATTCTGGCTTATGAGGACTGGAATGTCATGGACATCTGCATGGGCGCAGGCATCCATCCGTTCAAAGAAAAATCTGAAGAAGATGTCGCCAAATTCGAAGAGACATGTAAGCGGTGGATCGAGAATGCCGCGCTGATTACTACAGACTTTGTGCAACTTAACCTTGCCATCCTGAACGGTGAAATCGACATGTATTTCACGGGTGGGACCTATACGACTGCCGCCGCGCGGCTAGAGGGGGTCACGGAACTCTACGCAATTACGCCGAACAGTGGCCCTGCCGATGGCAAAGGTGGCATCAATTGGATCGAGCTTAATTCCGCAGTGAACAACCCGGATTTCCAGGAAGCGTCCTTTGACTGGCTCGAATTCATCACGACTGTGGATGCGGCCGAGTTGGTGGCCCGCGGGAATGGCAATCTACAGCCCGTGAGCCAGATGTCGAACCCGGATCTCATGGCACGGTTCTCATCCGAGGAACTTGCGGCGATCCAGTGGGACGAGTTCGACCAGCGGATTGCGAACGCCGTCGAGTTCGACATCGTGCCAGACTACGACCGTTTGTATGACATCTATTCGGCTGCCATGCGCGAACGGGGTTAAAGGTGCCACCAGACATCGCGAAAAACGACGACCGGCCAGTGATTTTGTCACTGGCCAGTTTGTCAAAGACCTTCGGTACGACCAAGGCTGTCGACGATGTTTCGCTGACAATCCCCGAAGGCGAGTTTCTTACAATTGTCGGACCATCGGGCAGTGGCAAGTCTACACTGGTGCGCCTGCTGGCAGGCTTGGAAACACCTAGCGGAGGCGATCTGTTTCTACGCGAAGCGCGCATCACCGACACGCCTGCCAACAAACGACCCACTGCGATGGTGTTTCAATCGCTTGCCCTGTTTGATCATCGCAGCGTCGGTCAAAACATCGAATTTGCCATGAAGATGAAGGGCGTTCCAGCACCGGCGCGGCGCGCTCGCGCGATGGAGCTTCTCCAACTTGTTCGCTTGCCTGCGGAGTATTATTCCCGTTCGGTGACGCAATGTTCTGGCGGTGAACGGCAACGCGTGGCCTTGGCGCGCGCCTTTGCTTCCGATCCGGAAATCCTTTTCTTCGACGAACCGCTGTCAGCCATCGACTACCGCCTGCGCAAGACGCTTGAAGTCGAACTCAAGGAACTTCATCAACGCACCGGACGGACCTTTGTCTATATCACCCACAGCCTCGAAGAGGCCATGGTGATGTCCGACCGCATCGCAATCATGCAGGATGGAAGGATTATCCAGACCGGCACACCTGCCCAGATCTATGGCGCACCTGCAAACCGGTTTGTTGCGTCGTTCATGGGGGAAGTGAATATTCTAACCGTCGAGAACACAGGAGACGGTCAGGCAGCCTTTGTCGAGATCGGCCAGCCTATCGCTAAACCGGGCGGTGCCTATGCCATGGTGCGCCCAGAGGCTCTTGCTCAAGGAGCCGGTGACATCTCAGCTCAATTGACCGTCACCCAACGCCTCATGCTTGGGTCAAGAACACAAGTGCACCTATCGTCCGAAACTGGTGCGATACTGATATCAGAGATCCCTGGAACCGCACCCGATCTGCTGATCGGAAGCACCCACTCCTTTTCCTTCGCAACGCAGGATATCGCGTGGATGGAGACATGAACACACGGTCCACGCCTGGTCGCTGGTTTGCAGCCCCAGTCGCTGTGTTCATGATGCTGTGCTTTGCAGCACCCATCCTTATCGTGACCTGGTATAGTCTGATGCCGAGTCGAACTTTTGGGCTGACCGGTGATCTGACGCTGGCGAACTACCGATCTGCTTTCACCGACGGCTACGGCCGCCCATTGATGTGGTCCTTGATCGGTGCTGCGACCACCACTGTTGTGACCGCAATTCTGGCGTGGCCAACAGCTGTGATCCTGCACCGATATGCGGGGAAGTGGGCATCGGTCACCTCAGCCCTTATCGCATTGCCGATATTCATTTCGGAAAGTGTCCGTCTCTTCGGAATGTCCGTCTTTCTGATGCCGCGCGGTGGCATTCTCGCGGGAACGCTCAATGCTGTTTTTGGCATACAGATCGGATCGATTATGAACACTTGGGCCGCCGCACAATTCGGCATGATCTATATCCATCTGCCGTTCATGCTGTTTCCGCTCCTCCTGGGGATCAGTCTGATACCTGCGGATCGCATTGAAGCGGCGCGGGATCTGGGAGCAAACCGCTGGCAATCATTTCGGGAAATTGAACTGCCGTTGGCCGCACCCGGGTTGATGATTGGCGCGCTTTTGACTTTTGTGCTGTGCCTTGGTGCAAACGCCGAAGCGGCCATTCTCGGCGGTCGGGCTGTCACCGTCATCACCGCTGCCATCGAACAGCGCTTTAACTATGCGCAGGATTGGCCAATGGGCGCGGCGCTCACCGTGATCGTCATCGCGGTGACTGCCCTTATCGTGCTGCCGGTTTTATCGCGTCTTGATCTCAACAAGTTGACGGGCCGGTGATGCAGGGGCGTCATACGGGCGCCTTGCGGGCGCTTTGGATTGTCGCGATACTGGCGTTTTTGTATATCCCGATCACTTCCGTCCTGCTCGCGTCAATGGCCAATACGCGCTATATGCGCTTTCCACACAAAGTCTGGACACTCGATGCTTATCGCGAAGCCATCGCGTCTTTCACAACATGGCAAATCCACTCAATCTCGTTTTGGATCGCCTTTTTCGTGGTGATCTTTGCCGTCATTCTGGGCACGCTTGGCGCAGTTGCGTTTGCCCGCTTTGATTGGCGTGGGCGAAGCCTGTTCCAACGTCTGTTGGTCCTGCCGATCTTTTTCCCGCAACCTGTCCTCGGACTGGCACTTTTGTTATCTCTGAATGCGGTCGGTCTGTCGCCCAGTTGGAAGACGACAATCTTTGCGCACCTTGTTTGGATTGTGCCGATTGTCACGCTGATCATCTCGATCCGCTTCTTTGGCTATGATCCAACGCAAGAAGAAGCGGCGCGCGATCTGGGCGCAAACAATTGGCAAGTCATCCGAGAGGTCACATTGCCCGCCCTTTTGCCCGGCATTTTTTCCGGAGGGCTTTTCGCGTTTCTGTTGTCCTGGTCGAATTTGCCGCTATCGATCTACACATCCGGACCGGATACACCCCTACCAGTTTGGTTGTTCACGCGAACCGCGACAAACTATTCACCGCTGGTGCCGTCGGTTGCGGTGATTGGAACACTGATCTCGGCCTGTCTGGTGATTTCATTTGCGCTCATCGTGCTCGCGATCCGTCGTTTGCAAAGACGGCGAGCTTGATTTGTGTTATCGTCAAGTTATCGTCGATACTTGACGATAACATCTGCAAAGCTTGTCTGACGATCGTGCAGACAAAACGGTAGTGTCGCAAAGTTTCGGAATTGAGTTACGTTGCCTGGTGCATCGAGCGAGACGTCCCATTTTCCCGAACATCAGTCAGGATTGAACAGGCGATCAGTCCTGGTTCCAGGATGCGGACTTCTGGGGTCTTGTCGCGGTACCGACCGAGGGTTTGCTTGTTTGAAGTCCTAGAGCCGCGCGGACCGGGCCAAGGGGTGGGCCCGGGTTCGCGTGGGCCTCTTTGGTGCATTCGCGCATCGCCAGACCTGCGCCGACAAAAAAGCCGGCTGCCCCGATCAGGGTGAAGACATTCGACAGATTTGCCATCGTATCGGTCATCCCGGACGCAGGCACAAAGGCAAAGACGGCCGATACCATGAAGGCGATGCACCCCAAGAAGTTGACCATCACGATCCACCACGCCAGAGTGCGCGGCCGCCATGACCACCATGTGTGGCAGGTTTCCACGACCGCAAGGTAGCCTGACACCAGAAACAGCACAGACCCCAGAATATCCGGGCCCCAGATCAACGCGTCCTGGCGCAACCAGCTGCCACCCTGAATGGCATAATATGTGGAGGCGTTGAAAAAAAGCGTGCCAACGCATTGCAGTGCACTGGCCAGCCAGCCGAGGTCCGTGGGCTTCCAGCCCAGAAACGAGACAAAGCCCGGCGCATGTGCGCTGACAGGATCGGCCCCCGCATTGGCCGATTGAAAGAGTTGCAGATATGCGGAACCTGTAAAGAATATCGACCCGACAAAGAAGATCTGAGCCGTGTTCTCTGCCAGCAGGTGCGCAAAGCCGTGATGCGGAAACAAGGCCAGCAGTGCGCCCAGGGCAAAGAGTACCGAACCCACAGCAAAGCCCGCACCCATCACGATGTTGAACCATTCCCGTTGCCAGACCGCACGCGGCGCGAGGTCTGGTCCCAGTCCTCTGCGGTGATTGCGCGCAAGCCACAAGACCTCTCGTTCCAGCAGGACGAGATGGCGAAAGGTCACAAATGGACCAGCGCCACGTTCCTGTTTGACTTCAACGTCGTGCACAATCCGCCCCCGCGTGACAGCGTGATCAATGGTGAAAGCCTGATCCGGCATCTGCATCCAGAGGCGCCTGCGCCGGGTGCTTTTCCAGATGTGTCAAGGCATCCCGCATGTCGCCCAGCAAGAGATCGGCCAGATCCCGGCTGACCCCGTTGCGCACGAGAATACGCTGGATCGCCACGGTCTCGCGGTTTTTGGGCAGTGTGTATGCCGGCACCTGCCAGCCTCGCGCCCGCAGCCGGTCCGCCAGATCAAAGAGCGAAAAGCCGGGATTTGCGCCCGGTGCCAGTGTCCAGCAGACACAAGGAATGCCGTCCTCGGGTGCGCCGTCATAGACGATGTGAAAGGGGCCAAGTCCCGCGATTTCGGTGGCCAGATATTGCGCGGTCTCGTAGCAGGCGCCATGCACTTGCGCATAGCCGCTGTGCCCAAGCCTCAGGAAGTTGTAATACTGGCTGACGACCTGCCCGCCGGGCCGCGAGAAGTTCAGAGCAATGTCGCGCATGTTGCCGCCAAGGTAATTCACGTAAAATACCATTTCCTCGGGCAGGTCTTCGGGGCTGCGCCACAGAACCCAGCCGACGCCCAGGGGGGCCAGGCCGAATTTGTGCCCTGACGCATTGATCGACCGCACACGCGGCAGTTTGAAATCCCATGGCAGGTGCGGTGCACAGAACGGGGCAAGAAACGCGCCGCTGGCACCGTCCACATGAATCGGAATGTCCAATCCTGTCCCGGCCTGAACAGTGTCCAGCGCATCGGACACCGCCTGGATCGGCTCGTATTGCCCGGTGAATGTCACGCCAAGCGTCGGAACAACGCCAATCGTGTTTTCGTCGCATCGGCTCAGCACTTCGTCTGGCGTCATCAGCAGACGCCCGTCCTCCATCGGGATCTCGCGATGTTCTATATCCCAATAGCGGGTGAATTTGTGCCAGCAGATCTGGACGGGTCCGGTGATCAGGTTTGGTTTGTCCGTTGGTTTGCCGGCCGCCCGCTGCCGTGCCTCCCAGCGGCGTTTCATGGCCAGACCGCCCAGCATTGCGGCTTCGGACGATCCGGTTGTCGAGGTGCCGACGCCGTTCTGCGGATCGGGTGCATTCCACAGATCGGCCAGCATCCGCACGCAGCGGGCCTCGATCTCGGCGGTTTGCGGGTACTCGTCCTTGTCGACCATATTCTTGTCGATGCAATCGTCCATCAGCTGGTGAAGCTCGGGTTCCTCCCAGGTCTGGCAGAAGGTCGCAAGGTTCTGGCGGGCGTTGCCATCCAGAAGCAATTCATCGCGGATCGCGGCGTAGGCTGCACGCGGCGCGCGCCCTGCGACCGGGAATTGCGACTTCGGCAGCGGCGCGCGAAAGGCGGCCGTTCCATAGATTTCGTCGTCGTTCTGCGTGGCGTTCGGACGTTTCATGATTTCCCCGGATGGCTGTGCGTTCGCGACATACTGGCAGGAAAGCCTGCGATAAAGAAGCAGACCTTGCCCGGTTCCGGACGATTTCGTGTCATCGCCCGCACTGTGCCACACCGGGCGACTGCAGACGGTCAAATCGTTGCGTTCAGCAGCGGCCACGCCACCCTGAAATCAACAGACTTCGGGGCAGGGATCAGCCATCTTGGCATTGCACGGCTTGGAGTGGCATCATCAAGCTATCGGCGCTTTTGACAGCGAAAGCCAGGGCGGTAGCTCTCAGGCCGCCTTCAACTCACACGTGATATGGTCCCAAACCCAGTGCGCATCGGCTCTGGTTTGGCGAAAGGCAGCGGCTGATAGGGTGTGGCGTCGCGGACCGAAGATGGTTTGGACCTGATCATGAATAGAAAGAAATCGCTGGGCCTGTCTGGGCGACTTGAACCTCCCCATAATCTTTTCTCGCCGTCGGGTGGGGCGATGTGACCCTTCGGATCGATTGTTGAGGCCCTTGTGGCTGCGGTGCTCCATTCCCGGAGCAAGGCTTTTCAAGGGGTAGTGTCGCAAAGTTTCGGAATTCAGTTGCGTTGCCTGGCGCGTCGAACGAGACCTCCTATTTTCCCGAGCCTCAGTCAGGATTGAACAGTTGATCAGTTTCAAAGGCGCGCAGTACCCGAAATCCGTGGTCTTATACACCGTGTTTTTCTATGTTCGCTTTCGGCGAACGAAAAACCTTAACCACTGCACGGCAGGGTAAACTTGTTTGCCCGGGAGTGAATATCATTGAGCAAGATCATCGGTTCATCAAGAAACTTACCCGGCCCATGCAGACCTTCAAATCGCTGAATTCAGCTTCGGCTACTCTTGTCGGGATCGAAGTCGCGCATATGATCCGGAAAGGTCAGTTTGATCAATCGGAGCAGTCCGGTTTCGCGCAGTTCGCAGCACTCGCTGGATAGGTGTGTCCACTAGAAAAGCTACCGTCGGTTTCGCGGAATCTTTGCGACACTACCATACCCTCCCGGGTTGTCTGATCAGAAACTCTCGCCCAAGGCCATATACAACAAGACACGATTGTTGAGCAAAGCCGCATGTGTCTGGATAACGTTGACTTCACGCGCAATCTGAAACTGCTGCAAAAACAGGACATCTGACATGTCTATGACACCCTGTATGTAGCGATCATTGGCCAGTTCCAGTGCTGTTGCGGAATCCGTGTACGCGCTGCGCCAGTTGGCGAGCTCTTGGCGAAGGACCTTCTCGTTGGCCAGGGCTGTCTCGATTTCATTGAACGCCTCAAGGACGGTTTGACCATATTCGGCGACGGCTGCGCGTTGCCTCGCTGACATACGCTCGATGTTGGCGTTGATTGCACCGCCGGCAAAAATGGGTTGCAGCAGGCTGATCCCGATGCGGTCAAAGCGCGGCGTGGTGCCAAGTAGCGACAGGTCAGGGTCGAACAACTCGCCGGCGGCGGCACTCAGGGTGATCCCCGGCAAGCGCGTCAGCTTGGCTTGTTCGGTGTTGAAAAAGGCGGCGATGACCTTGCTGCGAGCGGCTGCAATATCGGGGCGTCGATCCAGCAGTGAAAGTGGCAAACCGGATGCGGGCAGGGATGATGGCATGTAGGGAAAACTTGCTGCTGGTTTCAGGGTGAGGCTCGGATACCGTCCCAGCAGCACTTCAAGTTCGCCAATGGCCGCGTTTTGCGTGGCCTTGATGTTGCTGGTCGCCGCCTTGGCCGCCGACAGCCGCGCACGGGCCTGGACCACGTCGAAATCAGAGACCTGTCCGGCGGCCTCCC
>CAYGQZ010000119.1:7727-11920 GCA_964352055.1 uncultured Rhodobacterales bacterium | reverse complement strand
GCTCGGTCTTACCCACGCCGGTTGGCCCAAGGAACAGGAACGACCCAAGCGGACGATTCTCGTCATTCAGACCTGCCCGCGCCCGGCGCACAGCATTGGCAACCGACCGAACGGCAGTGTCCTGACCGATCACACGGGCATGCAACTGCTCTTCCATCCGCAAGAGTTTTTCACGCTCGCCTTCCAGCATCTTGGACATCGGGATCCCAGTCCAACGCTCGACGACACTTGCGATCTGCTCGGGCCGCACCGCTTCGGCCACCATCGCGTCTGATTCCAGACCTTCGGCCTCCACCAGCTTCCGCTCCAGCTCCGGGATAACGCCATAGGAAAGCTCACCCGCCTTAGCGAGGTTGCCTTCGCGCTTGGCAATCTCAAGCGTCGCGCGGGCTTGGTCCAGCTGCTCCTTGATGTCGCGGGCCGAAGCAAGCTTGTCGCGCTCGCCCTGCCACTGCGCCGTCATTTCGGCACTGCGGTCCTGCAGGTCAGCCAGATCCTTTTCAAGGGTCTCAAGCCGGTCTTTCGACGCCTGATCATCCTCAAGGCGCAGCGCTTCAACCTCGATCTGCATTTGCAGGATCTGACGATCCAGCGCATCCAGCTCCTCGGGCTTGCTGTCGACTTCCATGCGCAACCGGCTGGCCGCCTCGTCCACAAGGTCAATCGCCTTGTCCGGCAGGAACCGGTCGGTGATATAGCGATGGCTCAAAGTGGCCGCCGCAACCAGCGCGCTGTCGGATACCCGCACACCATGGTGAAGCTCGTACTTCTCCTTGATGCCGCGCAGAATACTGATCGTATCCTCGACGGTGGGTTCTTCGACCATGACGGGCTGGAACCGACGGGCCAGGGCCGCGTCTTTTTCAACGTATTTGCGATACTCGTTCAGGGTGGTTGCTCCCACACAGTGCAATTCGCCCCGCGCAAGCGCCGGTTTGATCAGGTTGGCCGCATCCATCGATCCTTCGGACGCACCGGCGCCCACAAGAGTGTGCATCTCGTCGATGAACAGAATGATTTCGCCAGCCGCATCGGTCACTTCGTTCAGAACGGACTTGAGGCGTTCCTCGAATTCACCGCGGTATTTTGCACCGGCAATCAAGGCACCCATATCAAGGGCCATCAGACGTTTGTTGCGCAGGGATTCAGGCACATCGCCATTCACGATGCGCAGGGCAAGTCCCTCGGCAATCGCGGTTTTACCCACACCCGGCTCCCCGATCAACACGGGGTTGTTCTTGGTCCGGCGGCTCAACACCTGCATGGCGCGCCGAATTTCTTCGTCCCGGCCAATGATCGGGTCGATCTTGCCTTCCTCGGCACGTGCAGTCAGGTCGGTCGCGTATTTCTTGAGGGCGTCATAGCCGTCTTCGGCGCTCGCCGTATCGGCAGTCCGGCCCTTGCGGATGTCATTGATGGCGGTGTTGAGCGCTTGTGGCGTGACTTTACCCGCTTCCAGCGCATCTTTGGCACCGGATTTGACCATGCCGAGCGCCATCAGCACACGCTCAACCGGAACAAAGCTGTCACCGGCTTTCTTGGCCAACGCCTGGGCTTCGGTCAGCACTTTGGCAGTCGCCTGATCCAGATAAACCTGGGCGGCATCGCCGGTCACCTTGGGCAATTTGGCAAGCGTCTGATCCACATGGGTCAACACGCGCGCAGGATCGCCACCTGCGCTGGCAATCAGGTTGCTCGCCAATCCCTGATCGTCATCCATCAGGGCTTTCAGAATGTGGTCGGGAGTCAGGCGTTGGTGGTTTTCACGGGTTGCAATGGTCTGCGCAGCCTGAACAAATCCGCGCGACCGTTCCGTGAACTTCGATAAGTCCATGGGTATTCTCCTTCATCAGCGCCCGAGATGCTGCGCCCTCTGCGAGGCACGCAAGGCGTTCGGGCCTATGACAGACAGATGGGAAGGAATGAGGCGTTGCACAAGAGCAACAGGGGTCTTTTTTGCCGTTAATCGATCAGACCGCCCATCAGTCATGTCCGGGTCTGTTTTGCCAGCGCTGTCGAAAAGTATGGCCGAGAGTTTGGCCGCAGACTGCAGGGAAAAGACGGTCACTGCAAAACTCCCGGGAAGCCCCTTCAATCAGCCTGTTTTTCGATGGATCGGCCAAAATCCGCCAATGCAGAATGCCACCTCGAACACAACTAAAGTCATATTTCTCATTTATTACCAAATCGTTAACGAAAACGCGGGGCAAAATGCACGCAATCGTGAATCGAGGTGCCGCAGCGCACGTCTGGAACCGGGGCATTTCATCCCCATCTGTCCCGAAACAGAGCAGAACACAAATACAGGATATCAATATGTCCCTTGTCCCATTGCAACTCAGCGACGTGATCTACAACGCCGCAACACAGTCTTTCGAAGCGCTCGTTACGCTGCACGACAAGCACGGTACATGCACCTATGCCTGCACCGTCAACGCCTCGATCGAATTGGATTTCGAAGACGCCGCCACAGCGCTTGCAGAACAGGCGCGGCGACGCCACGGCGTCACACGTGCGGATTCCACCCGCCTGCGGCCGGTCACGGATCCTGCGCGCACCGAACGGATCGTGGCGCAATTGCGTCAGCTGGTCAGCGAACGGTTTGACAGTGAACAGCCCCGCGCTGCCTGAGTCTTGAAATACTCCGCCACGGTACTTTGCGTGTCTTGTCCCTCACGCGCAGAAACGGCCGTGGCCGAGCCGCAGAGACTTTTACCTGCCTTTTAGGTCTCTGATCGCCTGCCCGGGTGTCTTGCCGACATCCGGGCTTTTTTGTCCGATAGACTTTGGGTCCACACCTGCCTATCACCGCGCCAAGGCACAGCAGGGGGCGAAACCGATGGCAGATGACAGATTGATCGTGGCGCTTGATGTCCCAAACGCAGTGGCCGGGCTGGATCTGGCCCAGCGTCTGGGCGACAGCGTCGGGTTCTACAAGATCGGGCTGGGCATGCTGACCGGCGGCGGGCTCGCACTGGCCAATGAACTCAAACAAGAACACGGCAAGCGCATCTTTCTCGACATGAAACTGTTCGACATCGGCGCGACTGTCGAGGCGGCGGTGCGTGGCCTTGCGCAGTTCGATCTGGATTTCCTGACGGTGCACGGCGACCCCCATGTGGTTCGCGCCGCCAAGGAAGGCGCGTCCGGCAGCGGCATGAAAATCCTGGCCGTCACCATCCTCACATCACTGGACCGGGCTGATCTGGATGCAAGTCTGATCAAGGCCGGCGACATCTCTGATCTGGTGCAGACCCGGGCGGCGCGCGCATTCGAGGCGGGTGCCGATGGCGTTATCGCCTCCCCGCACGAGGCCGCAACAATCCGGGCCTTGTCCGAAGCACAGGATCGGCTGATCGTCACGCCGGGCGTGCGCCCCGCAGGTGCCGACCATGGCGACCAGAAACGCGTGGCCACCCCCGCCAATGCGATTGCGAACGGCGCTGATCACCTCGTGGTAGGGCGCCCCGTCTGGCAGGCTGCGGACCCGCGCGCGGCGGCGAACGCCATCCTTTCGGAAATGAACAGCCCGCAGGCAAAAAGCCCAAACAGGTAGCGCTGTCTAAACATGCAGTTGTGCCCATTAGGCAACATAATACCTTACCTAGGGTCATTCTTGAATTCCAGCTAGGTGAATACCCGCCGTGGTGGTAGTGTCGATCCAGACGATACTCCCAGACGGACCGGATCTTCCTGCGGTTCGTTACCTCCCCCCGCTGGCTTTGCGGGGGGCCTTCTCGTTCTTAATCGAAATCCAAGGCGGCACTTTCCACACCGATCAGGTAGTCAGTCAGACGCGCCTTGAACGGGTGCACCGCGTTGGCATGACCAAGAAATTCGGCCGTGCTCATATAGGCCCAGCTTTGCCCTTCGTCGCCCAAAGCAATGTCAGCGCCACGGGCCAAGGGCAGTCGCGCGGCAAAGAACCATACGCTTTCATTGATCGAGTTCTGATATCTCCGGCCCCATGTGATCGCCTCCGGTGGAACAATCAGCGACAGCTCTTCGCGCGTTTCTCGCAAGGCACAACCCAGCGGGGTTTCCCCCGGTTCGCGCCCGCCCCCTGGCAAATCCCAAGCGCCCGGCCATGTCAGACCCGGATGATCGTCGCGCTCGATGACCACCAGCGGATCGCCGACAAACAGTGCCAGTTTTGCGCCGACCCAGTTCGACCCCATGTTCTTTCTCCGCAT
>CAYGQZ010000119.1:0-7627 GCA_964352055.1 uncultured Rhodobacterales bacterium | reverse complement strand
CCATGCCCAGTCTTTGCCGCGATTGTCTTGCCGAATTCCAGAACGCACGCCGATGCCCGAGCTGTGGCAGTCCGCGCACGATCAACCATCCGGAACTGTTCGATCTGTCCATCGCCCACATGGATTGCGACGCCTTTTACGCCTCGGTGGAAAAGCGCGACAATCCGACTTTGGAGGGCAAACCGGTCATCATCGGCGGCGGTCGGCGGGGCGTTGTATCAACCGCGTGCTATGTCGCCCGCATCAGGGGCGTCCGCTCGGCCATGCCGATGTTTCAGGCGCTGAAACTCTGCCCCGATGCGGTCATCATCAAACCCCGGATGGACGCCTATGTCGAAGCGTCCCGCGCCATCCGGGCAATGATGGAAGAGATGACCCCGGCCATCGAGCCACTGTCGCTGGACGAAGCGTTTCTGGACCTCACCGGCACCGCACGACTGCACGGCAAGCCGCCTGCGGTCATGCTGGCAAGGCTGGTCAAACGGATGCGGGACGAACTGGGTCTGACCGGCTCCATCGGCCTCAGCCACAACAAGTTTCTGGCCAAGGTCGCCTCCGATCTCGAAAAACCGCGTGGGTTTTCCGTGATTGGCGTCGGTGATACGGCGGACTTTCTCAGGGATAAACCGGTGCGCCTGATCTGGGGCATCGGGCCCGCGGCGCAAGCCTCGCTCGACAAGGTTGGCATCCGAACTTTTAGCGATCTGTTGCGATGGGAGCGGACAGATCTGGTCGCCCGTTTCGGGTCCATGGGTGAACGTCTGTACCATTTGGCCCGTGGGCAGGACAGCCGGGCCGTATCGCGCAACGCGCCGATGAAATCGATCAGCAACGAAACAACGTTCCACGACGACACAAACGATCCTGACATCCTCGACGGGCACCTGTGGCGGATGGCGGAAAAGGTCTCTGACAGGGCCAAGGCCAAGGGGATCGCGGGCCGCGTTGTCACGCTCAAGCTCAAGCGCCACGATCATTCCGCGCTGACCCGGCGGGTGTCCCTTCGTGATCCTGCGCAACTCGCCGATACGATTTACCGGATCGCGCGCGGACTCTTTGATCAGGTCGGCGACGAAGGCCCTTACCGGCTTTTGGGGTGCGGGATCAGCGATCTGTGCAGTGCGGACGACGCCGAGGTTTCAGGCGACTTTCTGGACCCGGATGCGCGCAAACGGGGTCAGGCCGAGCGGGCCGCCGACGCCATCCGCGAAAGGTTCGGCAGCAATGCGATCCTGAAAGGGCGGGCATTGCGCTAGGGTCCTGTGGCAGCAATGACAGACAAAGCCGTCCAGCCCGGCAATCACTCTGCGGCCAATGGCACTTGAAGCTGACCAATGGCCGCGACATCCCTGATCACCGCGCGCAACCGTTTTCGTGTCGCCTCGAAATTCCCGTTGGGCCGAATCAATCGCTCGTTCATATAGAGCGACCGGTCAATCTCGACCTGAATTGTGTGCTGATTGCGGGACGGGCGACCGTAAGCCTGGGTGACATAAGCGCCCGCGAAGGGGGCGTTGCGGGCGACGTTGAATCCAGCAGCGACAAAAGCCGCCTCGACCTGATCCACAATCGTACCGGCGGCCGATGCTCCGAAACGGTCACCCAGCACAACATCGGGTCGCACCTTCCCTGCGCGATCCGTGCCATCCATCGCCTCGTGTGGCATGGAATGGCAATCGATCAGAATGGCCTGACCGTGAAAATTTTGCGCACCATCCAGCAGCATTTGCAGCATTGCGTGATAGGGCTTCCAGTATAGTTCGATACGGCGATCCGCCTCTTTCCGGCTGATTTTGCCCCGATAAATGACTCGACCATTGGCAACGACACGCGGAATAACACCCAAACCACTGGAAACGCGGGGGTTGTGGCCCTGACGGCGCACGCCCTCGATCAAGGCGGAATCCAGTTCTTCTGCGCCACGGTTCAGGTCGACAAAGGCACGGGGCGCGCCCGCCCTGAGCAAGGGAGCACCGAAGTGCGGCGCCATATCAAAAAGCTGATCGACAAATGCGTCTTCCGACGACCGGATTTCCATTTCATTCAGCGCCGTGCCACGCAGGAAACTGGCCGGGTAATCGCGTCCCGAATGGGGTGACGCGAAAACCACGCAGCTTGTGCGTTTTTCCGGGTGCAAAACGGTATAGGCGTCTCTCGGCATGGCCCCTCCTGTGCAACGCAACATAGCGCAGTAAAAGGGAAAGCCAAAAGCCCTTGATCATATCTTCGACTCCTTTTATACGCCCCTCACCCGGCGCGGATTTCCGCGCCCACTTTTATTGTGGGCAAGACGTTCAAACCGGTCAGACGTGGGGGATTAGCTCAGCGGTAGAGCACTTCGTTGACATCGAAGGGGTCACAAGTTCGATCCTTGTATCTCCCACCACCGCATTCCGCCAACGGGCCTTGCGTCCCGCGGCACCCAAAACCCGGCACAGACCGTGCCATATTGAAACCCCGGCGCTGCTTCGCGCCATGAAACATGAGGAAGAAGCGCCATGAAGGTTCGCAACTCGCTCCGCTCGCTCAAAAGCCGGCACCGTGACTGCCGCATTGTGCGTCGCAAAGGCCGTGTCTACGTGATCAACAAGACGCAGCCCCGGTTCAAAGCCCGCCAGGGCTAAGCCGAGCACTTACAAGACTTTGGAAAGCCGCCTCACCATGGGCGGCTTTTTTGTTTTGCGGCCGCCCCTTTTGCCCTCAATCACGTTCGCTGTACGCTGCAAAAGGCCGGATTGAATTGCACTGACCGTTTCACCGACTATTCTGGCGGGTGAGTGACCTTTGAAGGAATTAGGCAGTGTCCCGCAAATTGATCATATGCCTCGACGGCACGGGCAACGAGATTGAAACCAACGAATCAAACGTTCTGCGACTGTACAAAAGCCTGAAACGCTCGGACGACCAGCTGGTGTTTTATCACCCCGGTGTCGGCACTCTGGACACGCGACCCTTTGCGCGGCTGTTTCTTAGTCAACCCAAACAGCTTTTGGGGCTGATTGCCGGTGTCGGGCTGGAAACCAATGTGCTGCGGGCGTTCGAATATCTGTGTAACACCTACCGGGAAGGCGACCGGCTCTATTTCTTTGGCTATTCGCGGGGGGCCTATACCGCGCGCGTGCTGGCCGGATTCATCAATGACTTCGGCCTTGTGGAGCCCAGCGAATTTCATCTCGTTGCACCCGCCTTTCGGGCCTGGCGAAAAATCAAAAAAGAGGATCCGCGCGTCAAACATGCCAAGCTTCGGATGCTGGAAAAGGCATTTCAAATGCGCCATCCTCCAATCCGGTTTCTGGGGCTGTGGGACACGGTCAGCTCGATGATCCAACTGCGCCTCACCAAAGGCAGCATCATCGACTTTGCCTCACATTCCAGCGTCGATGAAAACCCGTCCGTGGAATCGGTTCGGCATGTGCTGTCCGTCGACGAAACACGCGTGTTCTTTCGTCACCAGTTCTGGACGCCGGGTCAGACATATTTCGGCAACCGGTTCGAAAGCAAAAACGACCCGCCACCGCAGGATGTCAAGGAAGTGTGGTTTGCTGGAACACATACGGACGTCGCAGGATCTGTGCAGGAAGAGCACGCAGGCCTTGCAAAGATCACCATGCACTGGATGCGCCAGGAACTGGACACGCTTGAGGTGGACAGTCTTGCCTTTCGCGACACGGTTTATGACCGCTATGTGCTGGGCAAGGAGGATAAGGTCACCAAGAAGATGAACCTGAAAATCTCCAAGCCCGACCCGAACGCCCCATTGCACAGCAAGATGCGGCAAGGGTGGTTCCTGCTGGAAGGCGTGCCACGGTTGCGGCGCAGGTCACGCTGGCCGGACAGGCGCAGTTTTTTGGGATATTACCTGCCTTGGGGGCACTACAGATACATCCCGCCGGGTGCCGAGATACACCCATCCGTGTTCGAGAGGCGGGACAATCCGGACAATGGCTACGATCCGCCGAACCTCCGAGGGTTCTGATGCGAGCGCTCTGAAAACCCAATGGACACACCCCGGGTCGCACGACTGCGTCTGCACCCTTCGTTCGCGCACAGACTTGCCCCTTGTTGCAAACAGCACAGGGCTTACCTTGTGCCGCAACCTACATATCGAAAGGCTGAGCAATGACGGATCCAACTTACACCCCGCCCGCCAAATGGACATGGGACACATCGAATGGCGGGGAATTCGCCTCGATCAACCGGCCGATTGCAGGACCCACCTCTGACAAGGACCTGCCGGTTGGCGACCATCCGTTTCAGCTTTACTCGCTGGCCACGCCCAACGGCGTCAAAGTCACCATGATGTTCGAGGAATTGCTGGAAGCCGGGCACAGGGACGCCGAATATGACGCCTGGCTGATCAAGATCGGTGATGGGGATCAGTTCGGCTCCGGCTTTGTCGCAGCAAACCCGAATTCCAAGATCCCCGCCCTGATTGACCGCTCGGGCGACACGCCCTTGCGCGTGTTCGAAAGCGGATCGATCCTGATCCATCTGGCCGAAAAGTTCGGAATGTTCCTGCCTGCCTCAGGCCCCGTGCGTACCGAAGTGCTCAACTGGCTGATGTGGCAAATGGGCTCCGCGCCCTTCCTCGGCGGTGGCTTTGGTCACTTCTATGCCTACGCGCCCGAGAAATTCGAATACCCCATCAACCGCTACGCGATGGAGAGCAAACGCCAGCTGGACGTGCTGGATCGCGAACTGGCGAACAAAGCGTTCATCGCAGGCGACGACTATTCCATCGCGGATATGGCGATCTGGCCTTGGTACGGGCAACTCTGCCTTGGGCGGCTCTACAGTGCGGCAGAGTTTCTGGACGTGGAAAGCTATACCAACGTGCTGGCCTGGGCAAAAAAGATCGACGCGCGTCCGGCGACCTTGCGCGGCCGGATGGTCAACCGCACCGGTGGCGACCCGTCCCTGCAATTGCACGAACGGCACTCTGCAGCCGACTTCGCCACGCAAACCCAGGACAAGATCGGCACGCCAGACAGCTAACGGCCTTGTCGCCTGATACAGCAGAAGCAAATCAGCATTTGCTTCTGCTGGTCTGCCGCCTACCTCACCTCTACCAAAAGGAAAGAGGTTTCAATGCGCGGCACGTTTCTCCCCTTCGCACTCATCGCAACACTCGGCGCGACTGCAGCCACTGCGGATGTCACTGTCACGTTCCGCGATGGCGCACCCAAGGACAGGTTCACGATCACCCAAAATGGGGCCTGTGCAACCGGACCCTTGGTCCTCAAAATCGACCTCGCGACTGCGCCCGCAGGTCTGATATTCGACACCACCGGCAACGGCGCAGGTGTCGAAGTCTTTCAACCATTCGAATGGGTATCCGCCCCGAGCGAGGCTGCGGCCGTGCCACGGGTCAGCGACGGGGACACTGCGCTGGAACTGAGCTTGCCTGATCTGAAACCCGGCATGCCGCTGGTCTTCACGATCGACCTTGATGACACCACCAGCAACCGGCAAATCACCGTCTCTGGATCAGAAGTGGCGGGGGCACAGGTGTCGCTGACAGCCGACGGCGGCACAAAAACGGGTGTCTTCGACGAAACCGGAGCCGCGGTCATCGCGACATCCGCCTGTCGCTCGTAGCGCAGGCGGACGACGCGTCCGCCTTACGGGAAGGCTACAACCGGCCCGTAAGGCGCACCCTTGGTGCGCCTTTTTGGATTGAGTGAAGCAAAAAGGCCCCGATGTTTCCAGCGGGGCCTCAAAGAAGTGCAGAAGGGGTGCGATTACTCGCTTGCCGCTTCTTCTTCTTCCTTCTTGATTTCTTCGCCGGTTTCTTGATCGACAACTTTCATCGACAGACGGACTTTGCCGCGATCATCAAAGCCCAAAAGCTTGACCTTGACCTCCTGACCTTCCTTCAAAACGTCCGAAGGATGGTTCAATCTGCGGTTTTCGATCTGCGACACGTGCACCAGACCATCGCGCTTGCCAAAGAAGTTCACGAACGCACCGAAATCGACGATTTTTACGACGGTACCGGTGTAGACCATGCCTTCTTCTGGCTCAGCCACGATGGACCAGATCATGTCATAGGCTTTCTTGATCGAGTCACCGTTCGGCGATGCAATCTTGATGATGCCATCGTCGTTGATGTCGACCTTTGCGCCGGACACTTCAACGATTTCACGGATCACCTTGCCGCCCGAACCGATCACTTCGCGGATCTTGTCGGTGGGCACCTGCATTGTCTCGATGCGAGGGGCGTGAACAGAGAATTCGGCTGCACCGGTTATGGATTTGCCCATTTCACCAAGGATGTGCATCCGACCTGCTTTCGCCTGCTCCAGAGCTTTCTCCATGATTTCGGGCGTGATGCCTGCAATCTTGATGTCCATCTGCAGCGAGGTGATGCCGTTTTCGGTACCAGCCACCTTGAAGTCCATATCGCCCAGGTGGTCTTCGTCACCAAGGATGTCGGACAAAATGGCATAGCTGCCGTCTTCTTCAAGGATCAGGCCCATCGCCACACCGGCGACAGCGGATTTCAGCGGAACACCCGCATCCATCATCGAAAGGGAACCACCGCAAACGGACGCCATCGAGCTGGAGCCATTGGATTCGGTAATCTCCGACACCAGACGGATGGTATAGGGGAAGTCGGTCGACGCGGGCAGAACGGCCTGAAGGGCGCGCCATGCCAGTTTGCCGTGACCGATTTCGCGGCGTCCGGGAGGGCCCACGCGACCCGCTTCACCGACCGAATACGGCGGGAAGTTGTAGTGCAGCAGGAAGTTGGATTTGAAGTTGCCGTGCAGGGCGTCGATGAATTGCTCATCATCGCCGGTGCCCAATGTGGTGACAACCAGACCTTGAGTCTCGCCGCGCGTGAACAGGGCAGATCCGTGTGTGCGGGGCAAAAGACCCGTTTGGCACACGATTTCGCGGATTTCATCGGTCTTGCGACCGTCGATGCGCGTTCCGGTTTTGACAACGTCGCCGCGAAGGATTGACGCCTCCAGGCCCTTCAGAGCGGACCCGAGATTGGCGTCTTCGGCTTGCTCTTCGGTCAGTGCTTCGACAATCGCGGTGCGCGCAGCGGCAACCGCGCTTGTGCGCTCTTGCTTGTCACTGATCGCGAAGGCGGCGCGCATTTGCGCTTCGCCAGCGGCTTTGACGGCTGCGGACAGATCCGAGTAATCCGCGGCCTGGAAGTCGAAGGGCTCTTTGGCAGCGTCTTCAGCCAGTTGGATGATCAGGTCGATCACGGGCTGGAACTGTTCATGGGCGAATTTCACCGCGCCCAGCATTTCAGACTCAGACAGTTCATAGGCTTCGGACTCGACCATCATCACGGCGTCTTTGGTGCCTGCAACAACCAGATCAAGGCGCTGTTCAGGGTTCAGGCGCAAGTCCTGCATGTCGTCAACGGTCGGGTTCAGAACGTATTTGCCATTTTCAAAACCCACGCGGCAAGCGCCGATTGGACCCATGAAGGGCGCGCCGGAAATTGTCAGTGCAGCCGATGCGGCGATCATTGCGACCATGTCCGGGTCATTGACCAGATCGTGGGATAGAACGGTACACATCACCAGAACTTCGTTTTTGAAGCCAGGTACAAACAGCGGGCGGATCGGGCGGTCGATCAAACGGGCGGTCAGTGTTTCCTTTT
>CAYGQZ010000118.1:0-11954 GCA_964352055.1 uncultured Rhodobacterales bacterium | reverse complement strand
TCCATCATAGGGGCGCAAGACATACGCCAAGGTGCGATATTGTACGGTTTTCTCTCCATTGCTGACGTTTATCGCAGCACGGACAATCCCGCCAGAGCATCATTTCAGTCCGTTTCATGCCCATCCGTGCTCGAGTTACAGCAAGTGTTGTGACCTCGCAGCCATGTTGTAACTCACCCCGGCCTCGCCGTTTCTCGGTGGATGACTTGACCCAAGGCGCGCGCTCAGATTTGCTGCCGTTCGTCCAACACGGCCCAAACCCACAGTCTGCGGGACGAAGCGGACTTGTGCAGATGCGGCTATTGCTGACGCGGCAATTCCTCGCAATTGAAGTAAGTGTATCGCCGCACCGCAATCCAACTCGCAGAAGCGGAAGTTGTGGGTCGGTCTCTGGACATGCATTGGACCTACTTTCGCTGCTACATGCCTGGGCCATAGAGGGGCGGGAACTGCGGATTCATGGGCAAGAGCCTTTGAGACTTCGCGAATGAGTCACAGGTGTTGCGGTTTGTTGTGTTGTGTATACTTGAGCGACGCAGCAACTGTTGATGGTGGTGTGAAAAACCGATCGTTGAATTGCGATATTGTGCAAAGCAACGATGTGAAATTTCAGGTGCAACTTCACAGCTGGCTTCGATAAGCTGTAAAAGTTCCGCTACTCTGCTGGCGAAAAGCCCGCGATCAGCTGCCTGAGCCCGAAGCTTGCGCCGACGAAGATGGCAAGAAACGCGACCGGGGCGCTGAAGGCCAGGGTCGAAAAGGCCGAGATGCCCTGCCCCACGCTGCACCCGACCGCAAGAATGGCCCCCGGCCCCATCAGCGCGGCACCCGCGATCTGGCGTTTCAGCTCGCGCGGGTCTTCGCAGGCTTCCCAGCGGAAATGCCCTTTGGAATATGACCCGAGGACCGCGCCGATCACGACCCCCGCAACCGAACCGACGCTGAAGGACAAGCTGTTGCCCGAGGCGGTCATCAGGTAGAAAATGGAGTCGCCTATGGGTGCGACGAAGCTGTGGGTTTCGATGGGTTCCTGTTCGAATCCGACGGTCGCGACCCAATACGTGCCAATCCAGCCCGAGACGATGGCCAGCCCGACCACACAGCCCCAAAGGACGTGTTTGGGAGAGCGTCGCATCTTGGCACTGCTAAGGCCAAGGGCAAGGACAAGCCCGCCGACGATAAGCCCGGTTGCCAGGGGAGAGACCGAAAATTGCGCGTCGAGCAGTTGGCTGAGACCTTGCGGGTGAGCGGCATGCGTGTCGACCGGAAAAAGCCAGACGCGCGCCTGCGCCAGGGGGCCGGACATCACGAAGTAGGCCGACAGGCCCATCACGATCACAATGATGAACGCGCGCATGTCGCCTCCGCCCAGCCGTGCCAGGGCGCCGTAGCCGCAATTGCCGCTGAGCGCCATGCCATAGCCGAACATCAGCCCACCGATGATCGTGCCCATCGGGTTCCAGACCCGGTCGAGATAAGCGGATTGCGTAGCGTCAAAGCCGCCCGCAGCCATGGCCACATGCGTGCCGATGATGGCCACGCCGATTGCCAGCGCCCACATACGCATCCGTCTGTCATCCGAGCCGTAAAGCGCATCCTCGATCGCGCCCAAGGTGCAAAACCGTCCGATGCGCGCGGCAAGGCCAAGGGCGATGCCGCCCAACAGCCCAATCAAGGCAGCGGTGTTTGCTTCTCCGAACGTATCCAGCATTTCGGCTTCCTCCCCGGAACCGACCGCTGGCGAGGCGACCGGTCAGTCGTCCCTGCAGAACAGGTCGTAGACGACTTCCATGATTTGCCTTGGCCGGTCATCTGTCAAGCTGTAGTAGATCGTCTTGCCATCGCGGCGCGGTTTGACCAGCCCTTCGAGACGCAGACGCGAGAGCTGCTGGGACACGGAGGCCTGCCGCGCGGACAGCAGATCCTCAAGCTCGGTGACCGACTTTTCGCCAGTCGCGAGGTGGCACAGGATCATCAATCGCCCCTCGTGGCTGATCGCCTTGAGGAAGTTCGATGCGTTCTGCGCATTGCGCATCATCTTTTCCATGTCCTCGGGGCACATTTTGGCGTCAAAGACAGGAAGGCGCGAGGGCCTGTTGTTCATTGTGTGAGGTTCTGATGACATATCCAGCGACATAAAGGCTCATCCATTGTTTTCCAAGGGAATGTTTGCGCGCTCGAACATCATGTTCAGAAGGCCCCAGAAAAAGTCTTCGCCGGGGTAGCCTTCGATCCGTCCGACTTCGTGACCGTCTTGCACCAGTACAAATGTCGGGGTGAAACGCACACGGTGCGTGAATGCGACATCGGGGGTGTCGCTGTGCAGGTCGTAGCGCCGCAACGGGGCGGTCCGACCTTCCGTGGTTTTCGGATAGATGTGCGCGATATCCCTGTTCCACTTTGCGCACCACGTGCAACCGACCTCTTCTGCCATCAGCAGATAGGTGTCCGCCGCCACGGGCAGAGGCAATGTCAGAAGGGCTGTGACCAGCCATGCGCCAAATGTCTTCACGCCCATCTCCGATTGACGTTGTTTCACATTTCATCATAATCTAATTTTTGAATATCTCAAGGCAAGGGGCCCCCGGAACATGTTTGATGTGACATATTTGGGCGCTTTACTGGCGGGTTTGCTGTCTTTTTTGTCACCCTGCATTTTGCCCATCGTGCCGTTCTACCTTAGCTACCTCGCCGGCGTGGGCATGAACCAGATCTCGGCCGACGCAGAGATGTCGCGCGCGGTGCGGATGCGCGCGTTTCTGGCGGCCTGTTGTTTCGCCTTGGGTGTGATCACCGTGTTCATGGGGCTGGGTGCCACTGCGACAGTGTTCGGGCAGGTGGTGCGCGAATACTTTGACGTTTTGCGCTGGGTTGCCGCGGCGATCATCATCGCCATGGGCCTGCATTTTCTGGGTGTCGTGCGCATTGGTGTCCTTTATCGCCAATTCCGGGCGGATGCGGGCAGCACGTCGCATGTGGGGCTGATTGGGGCTTTTGTGATTGGTCTTGCCTTTGCCTTTGGCTGGACGCCCTGTGTCGGCCCTGTGCTGGCCGCCATCCTGTTCACCGCAGCCGGGCAAGACACCGCAAGTCAGGGCGCAAGCCTGCTATTTGTCTATGGCTTGGGCATGACTTTGCCATTCATCGCCGCGGCGCTGTTCATCGGTCCCTTTATGTCATGGATGGCAAGGTTTCGCCGCCATCTGGGCCTGATAGAAAAGGCTATGGGCGCGCTGCTGATCCTTTTCGGGGTGCTGATCGCCACCAATTCCATCAATTACATCGCCCAATGGATGCTGGAGCACATCCCGTGGTTCAGTTCCATTGGTTAAGTCTGGGAGGACATCATGAAACACTTTGCCACGCTTTTGATCGCGTTGCTGCTGGCCTTGCCTGCCACGGCTGCGGAACTGGGGGATGACGGCCTGCACAAGGCACCATGGATGCGCGATACGTTCAAGGACCTGTCCGAAGATCTGGACGAGGCGAATGCCGAAGGCAAGCGCCTGATGATCATCGTCGAGCAGCGCGGCTGCATCTATTGCAAGAAGATGCACGAGGAGGTCTTTGTTGTTCCCGAGGTCGCGGACTACATCACCGACAACTTCTTTGTCGTGCAGATCAACATGTTTGGCGATGTCGAGGTGACGGATTTTGACGGCACCGTGCTGCCGGAAAAGGATATGGTCAAACGCTGGGGCGCGCTCTTCACGCCCAGCATCTATTTCTTTCCCGAAGAGGTGGGGCAAGATGTAATGGCCACGCAGGCCGCCGTCGCCAACATGCCGGGGGCCTTTGGCCGCTGGACAACATTCAACATGCTGAACTGGGTCGTCGAAAAGGGGTACGCCGGTGACGAACCGTTTCAGAAGTATCACGCGCGCAAGTTTGAGGTCCAAAAGGGCTGAGTCTCTTTCTGCAATTGCAAATTGGCTGCCGGAAATGCTGCGCTTGCATACAAATGCAAAAATTCAAGTAGTTGAATTTGATGTTGCGTAATGGTGGATGTGTACACTAGTGTACCTCCAAGAACGGACGGGAATCGTCCAAGGGAGGGCACATGAAATACAGAATTGGACTTGGCCTGGCCGCGGTAATGGCGGCCAACGTTGTCATCGCAGACGCCGTTAAGCCGACGGAGGTTGTTTTCGAAGACGGGGCGATTTCCTCGTCGCTGAGCGGGACACCTGGTGATGCGGCCAATGGCGCGATCCTGATGAACAAGGGGTCGGGCAATTGCATTGCCTGCCATGCGGTTGAAACGCTGTCAGAGTTGGCCTTTCACGGAACGGTCGGCCCGCCCTTGGACGGTGCCGCCGACCGCTGGAGCGAAGCTGAACTTCGCGGGATCGTCGCAAACGCCAAGATGATGTTCGACGGTACCGTCATGCCCTCCTTTTACAGGACAACGGGCTTTACCCGCCCGGGCGATGAATACACCGGCAAGGCCCCGACTGATGGCGTGGTCACGCCCCTGCTGACGGCACAAGAGGTTGAGGACGTTGTGGCGTTCCTTGCCACCCTCAAAGAACAGTAACACGAAACAACTGGAGCGTTCCATGGAACTGACACGGCGAAAACTGCTTGCAATCGGCTCTGGCGCACTCGCGCTGTCGAGCCTGACCGGCTTTCCGGCCTTTGCCAGCCTGACGGATGACGCAATCGCGGCGTTCACGGGTGGCGCGGATCTGGGCGAAGGGGCAGTGACAATCACAGCCCCAGAGATCGCCGAAAACGGCAATACTGTTCCGATCGAAGTCTCGGCCCCCGGTGCGGTCGCCATCGCGATTTTTGCGGATGGCAACCCAACCCCCGAAGTGGCCACTTTCAACTTCGGCCCTCTGAGTGCGTCACGCACCGCGTCCACCCGTATCCGGCTTGCCGGGACCCAGAACGTGGTCGCTGTCGCCAAGATGGAGGACGGGTCGTTCCAGAAGGCATCCGCCAACGTCAAGGTTACCATCGGCGGCTGCGGCGGCTGATTTCATCCTGCGTTCTGACCGCGTCCCGACGCGGCGTACGCCACATATCTAATGGAGAGAGAACATGGCATCTGGCGTAAAACCCCGCGTCAAAGTCCCCAAATCGGCAGCGGTCGGTGAAACCATCACCATCAAGACCCTGATCAGCCACATCATGGAAAGTGGTCGGCGCAAGGACGATGATGGCAACTTCATTCCGCGCTCGATCATCAATCGCTTCACTGCTGACTTCAACGGTCAGAACGTGATCGACGTCAAGATGGAACCGGCGATTTCGACCAACCCCTATTTCGAGTTTCAGGCCATCGTGCCCGAAGCCGGGGAGTTCAAATTCACTTGGTATGACGACGACGGGTCGATCTACGAAGAAAGCAAGCAGATCGAAGTCTCTTGAGAAGACATAGGTCTCATCAGGGAGGAACGGGAATGAACTTGAAACCATGGATGGCAGTCGCCGTTATCGCTTTCGCCGGGGCTGCGTTCGCGCAGGATGACAGTACGCTGTCGATTGATGGCGAGGTGTTTGTTACGGAAACCGCAGCACCTGCGCATCTTGAAAACCTCAGCACAATCTATTCGGGTTGGCGGTTCCGAACGCCTGAAACGCAGGCGCTTCAAACCGACGATTTTGACAACCCGGCGATGATCTTTGTGGATCAGGGCATGGACTTGTTCAATGCGGTCGACGGGACCGAAGGCAAATCCTGTGCCTCCTGCCACACCAATGGTCCCGAGGAATTCGCGGGCCTGCACGCCAAGATGCCCAAGGTGGTTGATGGCAAGCTGGTCGTGATGGAAGACCTGATCAACACCCACCGCCAGGACGTGATGGGGGCCGAGCCCTGGAAGTGGTCTGGCGGCGAAATGCAGGCCGTTGTTGCGCTTATCGGGCTGCAATCGCGCGGCATGCCGATGGACGTGGCCATTGACGGTGATGCTGCCCCGTTCTGGGAGAAGGGCAAGGAAATCTACTATACCCGCTATGGCCAGCTTGAGTTGTCCTGTTCCAATTGCCACGAAGACAACTATGGCAACATGATCCGGGCCGATCATCTCAGCCAGGGTCAGATCAACGGCTTTCCGACGTACCGTCTCAAGCAGGCCAAGCTGATTTCGCGTCACAACCGGTTCAAGGGCTGTATCCGCGACACACGGGGCGAGACGTTTGCCGAAGGCTCTGACGAGTTCAAGGCGCTGGAGTTGTACGTGGCAAGCCGTGCCAACGGGCTGGACATCGAAACACCTGCCGTCAGGCAGTAGGACGGTTCAAGGGGCGCGCCTGCGGGGAGCGCCCCTTTTTTGCCATAAAAATTCAAACATACGCATATGTATTAAGGGCTGTTTACACATGATCTCGCGCAGGGACTTTCTTCAGGTTGGTATGGCAGCGTCCGCGCTGCTGGGCACATCCGGCTTTGGCAACTGGGCACGGCTTGCCGCGCAGCAAACGCTGACGCAGGACCAGCTTTTGCAGTTCGACACGTTCGGGAACGTGTCGCTGCTCCACATTACGGACATCCACGCGCAACTCAAACCGATCTATTTCCGCGAACCCTCTGTCAATATCGGCGTGGGTGGAAACAAGGGCGCCGTGCCCCACGTGACCGGCGCCGATTTCCGCAAGCTCTATGGAATCAACGATGGCTCGCCTTCGCACTACGCGCTGAGTTCCGGCGACTTCTCGTCGCTGGCACAGGCTTATGGCCGTGTGGGCGGGCTGGACCGTGTCGCGACTGTGATCAAGGCGATCCGTGCGGACCGCCCCGACGCGATCCTGCTGGATGGCGGGGACACCTGGCATGGCTCTTACACCTGTCTCAAGACCCAAGGGCAGGACATGGTCAATGTCATGAACGCCCTTGAGCCCGACGCGATGACCTTTCACTGGGAATTCACACTGGGCTCCGACCGGGTAAACGAGCTGGTCGAGGGATTGCCCTTTGCAGCCCTTGGCCAGAACATCTTCGATACTGAGTGGGACGAACCCACTGACCTCTTCCCGCCCTACAAGATGTTCGAGCGCGGCGGCACCAAGATTGCCGTCATCGGGCAGGCCTTCCCCTATATGCCCATTGCGAACCCCGGCTGGATGTTCCCCGAATACGCATTCGGCATCCGGGATGAAAACATGCAGGCCATGGTCGACGAAGTCCGCGCCGCCGGGGCCGAATGCGTTGTGGTGCTCAGCCACAACGGCTTTGACGTCGACAAGAAGATGGCGACGGTCGTCTCGGGCATCGACGTAATCCTGTCCGGGCACACCCATGATGCGCTGCCCGAACCTGCATTGTCCGGCAACACGCTGATCTTCCCCTCGGGTTCAAACGGCAAGTTTGTCACCCGCATCGACCTTGATATCCGCGACGGTCGGATGATGGGGTACCGGTCCAAGCTGATCCCAATCTTTTCGGACGTGATCGCGCCGGATGCGGACATGGCCGCGCTGATCGACGAACAGCGCGCGCCCTTCGACGCCGAATTGTCCGAAGTGATCGGCCAAACCGATAGCCTGCTCTACCGTCGCGGCAACTTCAACGGCACGTGGGACGATCTGATCTGCGACGCGCTGCTCAGCGAGCGGGACGCGGAAATCGCGCTGAGCCCCGGCGTACGCTGGGGGCCGTCGATGATCCCGGGCCAGGACATCACGCGCGAGGATATCTTCAACGTGACCTCGATGACCTATGGCAAAGCCTACCGCACAGAGATGACGGGCGCATTCCTCAAGGTCGTGCTTGAGGACGTTGCCGACAACATCTTTAACCCCGACCCGTATTATCAGCAGGGCGGGGACATGGTGCGCACCGGCGGGCTTGGCTACCACATTGACGTGCGGCAACCGCAAGGCAGCCGCATCAGCAACATGACCTTGCTGGGCACGGGCGAAGCGATTGATCCTGCCCGGTCCTATGTCGTCGCGGGCTGGGCCTCGGTCAACGAAGACACCGAGGGGCCGCAGATCTGGGACGTGGTCGAAAGCCACATCGCCAGGATGGGCACCGTGACCGTCAATCCGGACAACAACAGCGTCGTCGTGACCGGCGTTTAAACAGGGGACATTGAGACCATGGATGAAATGTTCAAACCATCCCGGCGGGCATTCCTGCGTGGCAGCGCCGCAGTGGCCGCAGGTACGGTTGCAGGGGCCGCCGGTGCCAACAGCGCGGACCCGTTGATCACCGAGTTGCAGGACTGGGCCAGCTATACCGGCGTCGGCGTGGACGAAACGCCCTATGGCATGCCTATCAGCTTTGAGGCTCATGTGGTGCGTCGCAATGTCGAATGGCTGACCGCGTCGCCCATCAGTTCCATTAACTTTACCCCGATCCACGCGCTGGAGGGAACCATCACGCCGCAGGGCTGTGCGTTCGAACGTCACCATTCGGGCGCGATCGAGCTATCCAAGCAGGATTACCGCTTGATGATCAACGGCCTCGTCGATCAGCCGCTGGTCTTCACCTATGACGATCTGGAACGCTTTCCGCGCGAGAACCATGTCTATTTCTGCGAATGTGCCGCCAACACCGGCATGGAATGGGCGGGGGCGCAACTGAATGGCGTGCAGTTCACCCACGGCATGATCCACAACATGGAGTATACCGGCATTCCCCTGCGCGCGCTGCTGCAGGAGGCAGGTGCTGATATGAGTGCGGACAAATGGGTCTATGTGGAAGGGGCCGATGCGTCATCCAACGGCCGCTCGATCCCGATGGAGAAAGCCCTTGACGACGTGCTTGTCGCGTTCAAGGCCAACGGCGAAGCGCTACGCATGGAGCACGGCTATCCCGTACGCCTTGTCGTTCCGGGCTGGGAAGGCAACATGTGGATCAAGTGGCTGCGCCGCATCGAAGTGACCGACATGGCCGTGGAAAGCCGCGAAGAAACCAGCAAGTACACCGACGTGCTTGAGGACGGCACCGCGCGCAAATGGACGTGGGAGATGGACGCCAAATCCGTCATCACCTCGCCCAGCCCGCAAATGCCGATCACCCATGGCAAGGGGCCGTTGGTCATTTCCGGCCTTGCATGGTCCGGCCATGGCCAGATCACCCGCGTGGATGTGTCAAAGGATGGCGGCATCACCTGGGAAACCGCGCGGCTGGGCAGGCAGGGCGACACCAAGGCGCTCACCCGCTTTTACCACGACATCACCTGGGACGGCGCGCCGATGCTGCTGCAATCGCGCGCCATGGACGACACCGGATATGTCCAGCCGACCAAGACACAGTTGCGCGACAAGCGTGGCGAAAACTCCGTCTATCACAACAACTGTATCCAGACCTGGTACGTGACCGCAGAAGGAATCGCCGAGAATGTCGAAGTCTCCTAATCTCCTCCTTCCCGCGCTTGGAGGCACGGCCCTGGTTCTAGGTGTGGCCTTTGGCGTTATGAACCGCAACTATGCGGCGGACAAGATCGACACGCTGGAAACGCGTGTGCAACAGGTGTCGGCGCAGGCCAGCACTGCCGCTGAAACAGCCAAGGCCGAGGCCGCGCGCGCCTCCGAGCTTGAACAGCAGGTTGCGCAGATACAAGCGGCTGCCACCCAGCGGATCGCAGGTGGGGCACTGGCAGAACCTGCACCGCAGATTGAAGGCCGCTATGGTCTGGGCCGTGCAGCACACAACGACGAGATCGCCGCGTGGGACGTCGACATTTTGCCCGATGGGCGCGGGCTGCCCGAGGGCAGCGGTGACGTGTGGACCGGCGAAGAGGTCTTTGCCGACGCCTGTGCCTCTTGCCACGGCGATTTTGCCGAAGGCGTGGACAACTGGCCCGTGCTTGCGGGCGGCTTTGGCACGTTGGCAAGAAAGGACCCGGTCAAGACGGTTGGCAGCTACTGGCCATATCTTTCGACCGTATGGGACTATGTGCACCGCTCCATGCCCTTTGGCGGCGCAGGCACGCTCAGCAATGACGACACTTACGCCATCGTCGCCTACATCCTCTATTCCAACGACCTAGTGGACGAGGATTTCGTCCTCAGCAGCGAGACCTTCAAGGATGTCGAGATGCCCAATGCCGATGGCTTTATCGTGGATGACCGGGCGGATGCGGAATACGCTGAATGGCGCACCGAGCCATGCATGGAGAACTGCAAGGACTCCGTCGAGATCACCATGCGCTCGGTCTTTCTTGTGGAAACGCCGCCCGAAGGCGGATCGAACTCGGTCATGAACCCGGCATCCATCGAGGGCTTGCCGTCTTTCACTGCCGCAGGACCATCCTTTGTGCCCGTGGCAGCACCCCAACCTGCACAGACACCCGCGCCTGCATCCAACGCAACGCAAGCGGCACAGGTCAGCGATGCCGATGCGCTGCTGGCCCAAGGTGAAAAGGTATTCCGCAAATGCGCGGCCTGCCACGCGGTGGGTGACGGCGCCAAGAACAAGGTCGGCCCCGAGCTGAACGGAGTCATGGGGCGCACGATTGGCTCGGTCGACGGGTTCAAGTACTCGGCCGCATTTGCTGACGCCAACGCGGCAGGCAAGGTGTGGACACCTGAAGAGATGAGCGCGTTTCTGGCCAATCCCAAGTCCTACATGAAAGGCACCAAGATGGCCTTTGCCGGCCTGAAAAAGGATGAGGATCTCACTGCCATCACCGCCTATCTGGCGAGCTTTGCGGAGTAGAGATGGTGCGCGCGTTTCGATCCCTGATGCCATTGGCCCTGGCCGGGCTGATGGCGTTGCCCGGGCACGCCGAAACCGGCGATGCCGAACTGGGCGAGGCGGTGTTTCAGCAGTGCAAGGGCTGTCACCAGGTGGGCACAGGGGCGAAGAACCGCATAGGTCCGCATCTGAATGGTCTGTTCGGGCGTAAAGCCGCCAGCCTCGACGATTTCCGTTATTCCAAAAGCTTTCAACGCGCAGGCGCGGGTGGTTTGGAATGGCACGCCGACACGCTGGACATTTTTCTTGAAAACCCGCGCGCCATGGCCAGCGGTACAAGGATGAGCTACCGGGGCCTCAAGGATCCACAGGACCGTGCGCACCTGATCGTTTACCTGCGCCAGTTCTCTGACAATCCGGCGAACATCCCAAGCGCGGACCCGACAGCGCAGGGCACGGACCACGATCTTGATCCCACCATTCTTGCCCTTGTGGGGGACCCTGAATACGGGGCGTATCTGAGCGGCGAGTGCACGACCTGCCATCAGGCAGCAGGCGGCGATGACGGCATCCCGTCCATAACACTTTGGCCCAAAGACCAGTTCGTCCTGGCCATGCACGCCTACAAGAACAAACAACGCAACCATCCGGTGATGCAGATGATCGCAGGGCGTTTGGGTGACGAAGAGATCGCAGCCTTGGCTGCGTATTTCAAAGACCTCAGAAACTGAGGCAACCCTAGGGAGGAGACAGATATGACTTTCAACAGACGGACGTTCCTTGGAACATCTGCCATGGCGGCGGCAAGCCTTGCAGCGCCCATGGTCATGGCCGACGGGCATGGAAAACCACGCGTCATCGTGATCGGTGGCGGTGCCGGTGGCGCGACAGCGGCCCGCTATATCGCCAAGGACAGCAAGGGTGACGTCGACGTGACGCTGATCGAACCCACGCGCACCTACTACACCTGCTTCTTCTCGAACCTTTACCTGGGCGGGATCAAGGACATCGACGATCTGGGCCACAGCTATGGCGGTCTGGCCGCAGGTGGTGTGAATGTCGTCCATGACTGGGCCGTGGGCGTGGACCGCGCTGCCAAGACAGTTACGCTTGCCGGGGGTGCGACGCTGGCTTACGACAAGCTGATCCTCAGCCCCGGAATCGACTTTGTCGAAGGCGCTGTCGACGGTTGGGACCTCAGCGCGCAAAATGCCATGCCCCACGCCTACAAGGGTGGCTCGCAAACCGAACTTCTCAAGGCGCAGCTCAAAGCGATGCCCGAGGGTGGCACGTTCGCCATGGTGGCCCCGCCCAACCCGTATCGCAGCCCGCCCGGACCCTACGAGCGCGGTTGCCTGGT
>CAYGQZ010000117.1:0-12062 GCA_964352055.1 uncultured Rhodobacterales bacterium | reverse complement strand
GCGACGACACCATCCGCCGTGGCCGCACCGCCGGACGTCAATATCACAATGACCTGTGCCCCGCCCATCCGCCCGGGCCAGTCCGTTGCAATTCTGGCCGGGCAGGAAATGCAGGTGTTGTCATCGCCGGCCACACCCGAAACTTCAGTAACGGCGACGATTGCCGGGCTGACGTCCGGCTCTGACGTGCCGGTCCGCTTGCGTGTCGACGGGATCGACAGCCCGGTCATCGATCTGACGACAACACCGCCCAGCCTGCAAACGGTGGCAATCCCATGACCGTGCAATTCGAGACCATATCCGAAATGCCCCAACAGCGTCACCGCGACGGCTTGAACAGTGTACTGTTTCAGATCATGGCGCGGCTTGAGGCACATGCCGACAACCAGCCGCTCCCTGACTTCGAGATGGCGGACACATCCGCGCTATACCAGTTGTGCAATATCTTCGGGCTGAGCGATGCTGAGGGCGAACTGCTTGCTCTGGCTGTCGGATGCGAGGTGAACGAGGCTCTGGCACAACAGGTCACCGCGATCACAGGCACGACCGGCGTCGACATGGCCATCGCACTCCGGCTTTTTGAGGATCACGCATTCGACATGCTGTGCCCCGAAGCACCGCTGCGTCACTGGCGCCTGATCGAATTGACGGGCAGCGGGCCATTGCGCCAACGCCAAATACGTGTCGACGAACGGATCGTGCAGGCCATCCTCGGGAACACCTATCTGGATGAGCGGTTGAACGGGTTGCTCGACCGGGTCGAGCTTGACGCGCTTGCAACACGCTCCGCGACTTTTGGCAGCGCGGTCGAAACCATTTCACGGGCGTTTTCAACGAATGACCGCGTGCCGGTCGTCCTTTTGGGCGGGCAGGACAGACGGGCACAACGCGCTGTCGCGTCCCAAGTGGCCTCGGAGTTCAATCTCGTCCTGTTTCGCCTGCATGCGCGTGACATTCCGGGCGATTGGAGCCTGCGCAAATCGGTGTCGATCTTTATTGACCGAGAGTTGGCGCTGTCCGGCGGCGCCCTGATGATCGAGACCGAACCACAGCAAGCGCAGAACGCCGTGGCATTGGCCGACGCCCTGACCGGCCCCACATTCCTGATTGCGGATGACCCGCCCTTTACCGAACGCACGCCGCGCCTGCGGCTTGATCTTGCGCAAGGCACGGTGGCAACGCAGCGCGAGATCTGGCGCACCGCTTTGGGCGAGAAAAAGACAGATATGCTCGGCCCGGCTGTCGACGTTCTGGCGGGTCAGTTTTCACTGGATCCTGCGTCGGTGCATTCAACGGTCGCAATGGTCGGCGAGCCAGACCCCAAGGAAAGCGTCAATGAATACAATGCTGCCTTGTGGCATGCGGCCCGGCTTCAGGGGCGGCGGGCCCTGAACGGACTTGTCGATCGCATTGAAAGCGCGGCGGACTGGGACGATTTGATCCTGCCAGACAGTCAGAAATCAGTGCTCAAAGACGTTGCCGAACAGGTGCGGGGTGCGTGGCGGGTGAATACCGAATGGGGCTGGGCCGACAAAAGCCCCAGGGGCCTCGGCACCGCAGCACTATTTGCAGGCCCCTCCGGCACCGGCAAGACGCTCGCCGCAGAGGTGCTGGCAAATGAGTTGTCCCTTGACCTGTACCGCGTCGATCTCAGCCAGGTCGTCAGCAAGTATATCGGCGAGACGGAAAAGAACCTGTCGCGCATATTCGCAGCCGCCGAAGACGGCGGTGCCGTTCTGCTCTTTGACGAGGCGGATGCGCTGTTCGGCAAACGGTCCGAAGTCAAGGACAGCCATGACCGCTACGCGAATGTCGAGGTGAGCTATCTGTTGCAAAAAATGGAATCCTATCGCGGGCTGGCCATTCTGACGACAAACCAGAAATCCGCGCTGGACCCGGCGTTCTTGCGCCGCTTGCGTTATGTGCTGACCTTTCCCTTTCCTGATGCTGCGGCCCGGGTCGATATCTGGAACCGGGTCTTTCCGGTCAAGACGCCCCTTGAGGGGATCGATTTTCCTGCATTGTCCGGGCTGTCCCTGTCTGGCGGATCGATCCGGTCCATTGCACTTAACGCGTCCTACCTTGCGGCCGGATCGGGCAGTCCTGTCACCATGGCGCTGATCCGCCGCGCCGCCGTTCGCGAATACGCAAAGCTCGAAAAACCCATCACGGCAATCGAGAAAGGATCGTTCTCATGACCCGTCAGCCGCCGAACGTCACCATCAGGATCGACCGGATTATCTCGGATCAACCGGGCCTCGAAGGCCCTGCCTTGCAGGCCGCATTGCAGGACGAAGTGCGCAGGGTTCTGGCCGCGCAGGGCGCATCGGCCTTTGGAAACGGTCGTCAGGATGCAAAAGCACAAGCCACGCTTCCCGGCGGCAACGGCGCACTTCACACGCGGATCGCGGCCGCAACCATAAAGGCTGTGTCGTCATGAAACTGGCGAGCACACAAATCCCCTGCGCCCTTGCAAGAATGGATCACCCGCACCCATGAAATCCGCAGCGCAAACATTCGATACCGCAACGCCAGTACATATGGCGCAGGCCCCAAATGCGGCTTTGGGTCCCGATATGAATGTGCGTCTTGGCGGGGCGAACGATGCACAGGAACACGAAGCCGACACGGTTGCCGAGCGTATCGTTTCGGGCGCGACGATCCTTGTGGGCGCAACCGACCCGCGCGCCCAGTCCCGGCACGCGCCAACAGAAACCATTCAGAGGAAACCCGAGATCATCCAGCGCGACGCCGATGGGATGGAAGAGGAAGAAACCGTTCAGGCCAAGGCCGCAAGCTCCGGCCTGAAAGCGGCAGGCACCCGTGCAGCCGCCGCGGCGGTTTCCTGCGGTGGCCAACCGCTCAGCACATCCGAGCGCAACTTCTTCGAACCGCGCTTTGGGCGGGACCTGGCCCATGTCCGGTTGCACACCGGATCAGGAGCAGCGCAGGCCGCCCGCGGGATCGGTGCCCGCGCCTATACGTTGCGCAACCATATCGCCTTTGGTGCAGGCCAGTATCAACCGTCCAGCCACGAAGGCCGCCGGTTGATCGCACACGAGTTGACACACACCTTGCAGCAGGGCGCTGTGATCCGTCGCGACCAAGGGGTTGGGCAGCCGATCAGTTCAGGCGGCGCAGTCACGCCCGCCACCCCCGACCAGCGACGCGAGTTCGCCCAGGACGCGACGCGGTTCCTCGAGATACAGCAGATGGCGTTCATGTCGCAAACGACGCGCAATCTTGAAGACCTGCTCGACCTTCTGAAACCCGCTGCCGAAAACGGATTGCAGTCGATCGACGGGCTGGACGCAGATGCCGAGGATACAGCCCTGCGTGAGGCCTACCGCAACGCGGTTGACGCCTTGATTGTCCAGCGGGCAGGCTCCGCCCAAGCGGGCACCAGCGGCTCGCGCATGGCGCTTTATCACCGACACAGAACCCATATCCTGCCCTGGGCCATTCCGCGTGCCGAGGCAGCCACCAACGCCACCGCACTGACCGACGAACTGATCGAGCCACTGCCCGACAGACCGACCACAGATCAACGGGCAAGGCATCGGGCGGTCACGGCAGCGCGGGCGCGGCTCAAAGTGCAGACCGGTGGCATGAATTTTCCAGTCTCAAACTGGTTTGGAAACGTCACTGCCTTGCCTGCGAACATGCGCGTGCAGATGGCTGGAAATGTTCCCAGCACGCTGCATACCGGGCTGCAAAACATCGCTTTGCAAGGGGCCGATCAGGACTTTTTCCCAGTGGACACCACGATTATCGTCCTGCTTGATCTGACGTCTCGGGGCGGCGGCAATTCGCTCTACCGGTTCTCGCATCTGGGCCTCGGCACACTGGGCGCCGAGATCTGGGTCGAACGGGTCGGCGAGGTGGCGCGCGAACAGATGACCGAGGATGAACGCGAGGCGATGCAGGTCCGTTACGATGGCTTCAGCTTCAGCAAGCGAGGAAGTTGGCGGCAGAGCGACTGGGACGAGGTGTTGATCGGGCTTGCACAGATCCCCGACCACCATCTGTCAACACTTGGAACGCTCAAATTCGCTCGAATTTCCGCCTCTACGGTCGATCCGAGCCGCAGCGGCGAATATGACACTGCCACCCACGAATTACGTGTGTTCAACCCGGCCTATGCCAGCAGTCTGACACGGATGGGAACAGGCGGCGACCCGATTAGTGCAGCCGCAGCAACTGTGGTGCACGAGATCGGCCATGCGCTGGACCTCGACGACTTGCGCACCACAAACAACGCTTTGAACGCCACCGTCGGCCCTGCAAACGCCACGCGTGACGCCTTTAACGAAGCGAATGCCGAGTTGATGAATGAATTCGGCATCGGCAACAACCGGTATAGCCCTCCGGCCGAGGGCGACCCGAACCGAGAGCGCTTTGAAGAGTTGAAACAGGCGGCCGATGACGCGCTTGCAGCCAATCGCGCCGCAGTCGCCGCAAACCGCGAAGCCCGTACGGCTCAACAGGCGGCACGGGGGCTGTCTGGCGCCCAGTGGGGAACGTCAGGTTTGGTTGACGGAGCCGCCCGCACCCCTGCCTTTCGCGCAGCAGCGATCCGTGACGGCGGCAACCCCACCTCCGAGGCGGGCTTTCCGACAACCTATCCAAACCCGGATTCCTACTGGCAGGAGTATTTTGCGGAATCCTTCCTGCTGTACCAAAGCGCGCCCGAGCTTTTGGCGCGCACCCGGCCCAGTGTCTTCATCTACATGCAAAATCAGTTTCCCGCTCAACCAGCACAGGCGACCCCATGACAGGCTTTCCCGGCTCTCCCCGTCTGATCCGATCCGGGCTGGTGCTCGTCTCTCCGCAAAGCGGCGCGGTCGAGCGGATCATCTCGATGCAATATGCCCCCGAAACGCTGACCCGCCAGATCGAGGCGCAGACCGTGCAGGACGAACCGAACCGGTCCCAGCCCTTGCGTCTGACCGGGCCTGCGGTGGAAACGATCAAGTTCGATGCGGCCATTGACGCCACCGACCAATTGGAGTTTCCCGACCAGAACGCCGACGCGACAGCTTTGGGGATTTTCCCCACGCTGGCAGCACTTGAAACGATGCTGTATCCGGCAACCGCGCAACTGGAACGGCAAAACGCGCAGGCGTCTGCAGGCACCTTTTCCATTGCACCTGCACAGACACCTTTGGCGTTGTTTGTCTGGAGCGCGCAGCGGATCGTGCCCGTCCGCCTGACATCGCTAAGCATTACCGAAGAGTTCTTTGACACGAACCTCAACCCGATCCGCGCCAAGGTTTCGGTGTCATTGCGGGTGTTGTCGGTGGATGACCTCGGCTTCAATCATCGCGGCAGCGGCCTTTTCATGGCGTATCTGCAAGCCAAAGAGCAATTGGCCCGTAAAGCCGTCAGTGGCGGCCTTGACGTCATGGGCGCAGGAGGGATCGCATGAAAAACCCCATTCAGGCCATGTTCGAAGCGGGGATCGTCGATACGACGGATTTCGCACCAGACAGCCGCTATTACGGTCTTCCGCGGCGGACGTTTACGGCAAAGGACGGGCGGCAGGTGCCTTTTGTCTCACGCCGCTTTGCCCCACCCCCCGAAAGCTTTGCAACCTTGTCCTACCGAACCGTGGCCGAAGGCGAGCGGTTGGACCAGATCGCGGCACAGACCAGCGGCAATGCGGAAGCATTCTGGATGCACTGCGACGCAAACCGGTCCATTTGGCCCGAAGAGCTGGAAGCGACCGGCACGCAACTGCGCCTGACCCTGCCACAAGGGGTTCCCGGCCCGGAGGATGATGGATGATCAAGGGGATCGACATAACCCTGATGGTCGGCCCCGGCGTGCCCATACCGGTGCCTCGCATTGTCGTGGATGCAATCCAATCCGTGAAGGTCGAGGAGAACTCCGGCGCAACTCAGTCCGGATTCGAGATTACATTTGCACTGGAAAAGGACTCGCCCCTCAACACGCTGTTTCTTTTGGGTGGTGGCACGGCGCTGCCCATATTGCGGGTGGCGCTTGTGGCGACAATCGGCGGTCAGGCCCATTCCCTGATCAATGGAGTTGTGACCAAAGTCGATCTGAACCCAGGCGCGGGCGGGGACCCTGCGATCCTGTCGGTCAAGGGCAAGGATCTGACGGCAACGATGGCCGCCGTGGATTTTTCCGGGCTGATCCCCTACCCCGCGATGCCGCCCTTTGCGCGGGTCAATCTGATCCTGGCGAAATACGCATGGCTAGGCGTGATCCCGCAGGTGATCCCGAGCCTCGAAGGTCCGCCCTTGCCAACCGAAACGATTCCGCGCCATCAGGATACTGATCTGGACTACATCCGGAAACTCGCGGACGAGGCGGGCTATACCTTCTTCCTGAAACCGGGCCCCGCACCCGCGACATCCATTGCCTATTGGGGCCCTGAGATCCGCATCGGTTCTGTCGCACGCACGCTGACCATAGACAGCGGATTTGCCACGAACTGCGAAGCGCTGAACTTCTCCTTTGACAAGGAAGAGGTCGAAATACCGATCGTCTATATCCACAACGCACTGACCAAGGCGCCGATCCCGATACCTATCCCGTCCTCGGTGCCCTTCAGCCCGCCACTTGGGTTGGTCCCGCCTCTGCCGCCAAAGATCACACGGTTGCATGGCACCGCGCGGCTGAACCCTGCTGCAGCCCTGGTGCGCGGCTTTGCCCGTGCCGCGCAAAAAGGGGATCCGGTCCGCGGCAGCGGGACAATCGATGTGCTGCGCTATGGCAGTATCCTGCGGGCGCGTGGCCTCGTGGGCGTGCGCGGCAGCGGGCAGGCGTTTGACGGCGTCCACTACATCGACAGCGTCAGCCACGACATCCAGCGCGGCAGCTACAAGCAAAGTTTTACATTGAAAAGGAGCGGGCTGCTGCCAGCCCGTGCATCGGTGCCGGCATGAGCGAAACCTATCTTGGGAAATACCGTGGCACGGTGGTCAACAATGTCGACCCGATGACCACAGGACGCATTCAGGCCATAGTACCAGATGTCAGCCAGATTGCGCTGACAAGTTGGTGCATGCCCTGCTTTCCCATGGCCGGGGTTCAGACCGGCAGCATCGCCGTACCGCCCATCGGTGCAGGTGTTTGGATCGAATTCGAGCGGGGCGATCCTGATTACCCGATCTGGACCGGCTGTTTTTTTGGCTCTGCCGCGGAAGTTCCGGCATTGCACCTGCAAACACCGCCCGGTGTCAGCGCGATCACCATGCAGACCATGCTGCAAAACGGGATCACCGTGACCGACCTGCCCGGCCCCACCGGTGGCATCGTTCTGAAAACCGCAACCGGCGCGTCGCTGATCGTGAACGACACAGGCATCTACATTCAAAACGGCCGGGGGGCGTCCATTGTGATGACCGGCCCGACCGTCACCGTCAACAATGGTGCGCTCACCGTGATCTGAGGAGGAGAAACAACATGTCCGGCCCGATTCTGCACCTTGGCGCGACTGTCACTTGTTCTCATGGCGGCCAGGCCATCCCGACAGCGCCATCCGCCCGCGTTCTGGTGAACGGATTTCCTGCGGTCACACAGGCCTCGCCCTGGACGGTTGCGGCGTGCGCCTTTGTTCCGCCCGGCGGCAACGGACCCTGCGTCACCGCCAATTTCACCGTCGCTGCCACCCGCGTGCTGATCGAGGGGCAACCTGCCGTGTTGCAGTCATCGATTTCGATCTGCGCGCCGACAAGCACGCCGCTGATTCCGGTACAGGCACAGACCCGTGTGGTCGGGATGTAAATGATGCAACTGGATTTCCCATATCACTTCGACGGGCGAGACCGGACCTCCGAGACTTCGGAAACGGATCACATTCGGGACCTGATTGAGCAAATTCTGTTCACCAATCCGGGCGAGCGCGTCAACCGCCCCGACTTTGGGGCGGGCATATACCAACTGCTGTTTGCCCCGTTGAGCGTCGAGCAGGTGGCAACTACCGAGTTCGCAATTCGCGGCGCGCTTCAGCAATATCTGGGGCAGCGTATCGAAGTGCTTGAAGTGACGGCCGCGGCACAGGATTCCGCCATATTCATCACGATCGGCTACCGCATTCTGCGCTCGGGCGCCCTGAGTGCGGCCAGCTTCAGGTTGGGGGATGCAGCATGATCTATCACTGTTGTGATCCCCGCCGACGCGAACGCATTCTGTCTGAGATGGCCGATGGCATGGCCATCAATGGCATCGACTTTATCGAAGTGCTCGACAGCGAAGCCCCGCCAGACACGCCCGCCCAGCGCACGTTGCTGCTGCGGTTTCTGGGCGCCGCACCGGCTCTGACCCTTGAGAATATCGAACTGGTCGGCGGGGCGCGGATCACGGATGTCGAGATTGAGTGGATCACGCCCGCGAACGCCCCCGATCCGGCACTGGCCGAGCCGGGCCTCGTGCTGTGGCTTGCCAATCTGCCGGACCCGGAACAGGTTCTGGTCCTTCGCAGTTCGTCCTGGGGAGATTATGCCAATTACACGTTGCGTTTGGTGGCGTCGCCGGGCGCTTTGACGCCCCCTGCAGGGATCGACCGCATCCTGTCGGAAATCGACTTTACGTTCAAAGTCGAATGCCCGTCCGATTTCGACTGCGCCCCGCAGCAAACCTGCCCCGACGACCCGCCGGAACAACCGTCGATTTCCTATCTGGCAAAGGATTACCAAAGCTTTCGCCGTCTGATGCTTGGCCGTATGGCGCAGATCATGCCGGACTGGCGCGAACGCTCGCCTGCGGATCTGGGTGTCACGTTGGTTGAGGCCCTCGCCTATACGGCCGACAGGCTGTCCTATGCGCAGGACGCTGTGGCAACCGAGACCTATCTGGCGACCGCACGGCGCCGGTCTTCGGTGCGCCGTCATGCCCGGCTGGTCGATTACCACATGCATGACGGGGCCAATGCCCGCGCCTGGGTGCACCTCGAGACAACCGCCAACGGCGTGACAGTGCCAGCAGGCACCCAGTTCCTGACCCGGCTGAACGGGTTTGATCCTGCGCTGACCGATGCAGATGACGTGCGAGATGCTTTGAACCTGTCGCCGCTTGTGTTCGAGGCGCTTGAGGACAAGACCCTGTCCATCGCAGAAAACAACATTCCGTTTTATGAATGGTCCGATGCCGAATGCTGTCTGCCCAAAGGCGCGACACGGGCCACGCTGGCTGGCAACCTTTCATCGCTGTCCACCGGTGATGTTCTGGTGTTCGAGGAACGACTTGGTCCGCGCACCGGGCGCGCGGCAGATGCGGATCCGAACACACGGCACGCGGTGCGGTTGACCGCGGTGCAAGCCGGGCTGACCGACGTTCTGGAAGGTGCGGATATCACCGAAATTCGCTGGGCCGAGGAAGACGCCTTGCCCTTCCCCATCTGCATCTCGTCGGAACGGGACGAGGCCGTCGGCGGCGGATTGCAACGCGAGGTGTCGCACGCATTGGGCAACATCCTGCTGGCGGACCATGGCATGACATATCGGGACGAGGATCTGGGCACAGTGCCCGCCCCACATCTGCAACTGGTGCCCGACAACAGCACGGCGGCCTGTGATCGCCCCGAACCGCGTGCAGTTCCGCCCCGTTTCCGTCCAAAACTCGCCGAAGGACCGGTGTCCATGATCGCGGCATATGACCCGGATATGCCCCCTGCATCTGCTTATGCCACCCTGCATATTCCGCTGATGGCGCGGCGCCCCAAGGTTGACTTGCTTTCGGGCGTCGCCCCAGCGCAAGACCCGTGGAGCGCGCAATCGGACCTGCTGCAATCGATGCCCGAAAGCACGCATTTCGTTGTTGAAACCGAGGCGGACGGGATCGCGCATCTGCGCTTCGGGGATGATCAGAACGGACGCCGCCCGATGTCAGGATTGCCCTTTGTGGCCACGTACCGCGTGGGCAACGGGCGGCGGGGCAATGTGGGTGCGGATGCCCTTGCCCATGCCGTTACCGGCATTTCGCAAGTCTCTGCCGTGCGCAATCCCTTGCCTGCGACCGGCGGGACCGACCCCGAAGGCATGGAAGAGGTGCGGCAGGCAGCACCTTACGCCTATCGCCGCCAGGAACGTGCCGTTACAGCGCAGGATTATGCGGACATGGCCCAGCGCCATCCGGATGTGCAGCGGGCGGCGGCCACATTCCGTTGGAACGGGCATGGGCACACCGTCTTTGTCACCGTGGACCGGTTTGGCAATCGCCCCGTGACCCCCGAATTCGAAGACGAGTTGCGCGAGGACCTGACAGCCGTGCGCATGGCGGGCTATGATCTGGAAATCGACGCGCCGCGCTTTGTTCCGCTGGAAATCGGGCTCTTTGTCTGTGCTCACCCGGATCATTTCCGCTCGCAGGTGCGGCTTGATGTCTTGCGGGCCTTGTCCGCCGTGCGTAACCCGGATGGCACTGTCGGGTTCTTTCACCCCGACAATCTGACCTTTGCAACGCCGGTTTATCTGTCGGCGATCTATGTCGAAGTCATGGCCATCGAAGGCGTCGCTTCGGTCGTGGCCAAACGCTTTCGGCGGCGTGGATCAACCCGGATCAGCCCGCTCAGAGACGGCCTTCTGACCTTTGGGCGGTTGGAGATTGCGCAGCTTGAAAACGATCCGAACTTCCCTGAACGCGGATCGCTGGACATCACTATGGGAGGCGGCAAATGAGCAACGGACCCATTCGCATCGGCCACCCTGATCCCGGTCAATCCGCAGACACCTGCGGGTGCTGTGATGGCACCGCACTGGCCACGATGCAGCCGACCGAAAATCGGCCGAACCTGTCCGCAATTGCCTTTCGTGTGGGCGATCACGCCCGTTTCAAGGCGTCGATGCTGACCAGCCTGGCCTCGTCCGCCTATCCTGCGCTGGCACGGTTGCGCACCCGCGAGGACGACGACTTTTCCATCGCGCTGATCGACGCCTGGGCCGCTGCGTGTGACGTGCTTACGTTCTATCAGGAACGGCACGCCAATGAGGCCTATATGGGTACCGCCACCGAACGGCTTTCTGTCGGAGAACTGGCGCGGCTGATCGGATATCGATTGCATCCCGGGGCCGCTGCCGAAACCGACCTTGTGATCCTGATGGAAGACCCGCCGGGTGCCGCACCCGACGTCACGGACCTGACAGTGCCGGTGGGCACGCGGGTGCAATCCCAACCTGGCCCCGACGAAGACGCGCAGGTGTTCGAGACCATCGAAAGCCTGCAGGCACAAGTCGCGTGGAATGCCCTCAAACCCAGACAGGCGCGCCCGACACTGCCCGCCGATGGTGACAGCTTTGCCTGGTTGACCGGGACGCCCGCCTTGCAAGTGGGGGATCAGATTCTGTTCGTGGCCCGCGAACGGTGGGACACCGACTTCCCCGGCAGCGACGATGACAGCATGCTTTGGGACAGCCGCCGCATCACTGCCGTCACGCCACATGCCGACGGCACCCGCACCATGATCCGCTGGGACGCCCCGCTCGACAGCGTGAACAGCGGACCCAACGGGCCAACGGCAGGCCTCAAGCTGTTCCACCTGCGTGACCGGGCCTCGCTCTTTGGCTATAACGCACCGCATCCGCTGGTGTTGAGCGAGGATCAGCGCGTAAACTTTGACTTTGATGACAGCAGTGGCATCGACATGTCCGATTGGCCGTTCAGCTTTCCGGGCGATCCGGCGGTTCACCTTGATAACATCTACAAAAGCTTTGTTGCTGGCAGTTGGATGATACTGGCATCGCCCAACGGCGTGACCCAACCGTTCCGCATCCAGCAGACACGGGACGAAGCGTTGGCGGACTACGCCATCAGCGGCAAAGCCTTGCGCCTCGATCTCGATACCAATGGCAGCAACCTCAACCTCATGCTGAGCGTGTATCGCGGGATCTCTGCCTATGGCGGCAGCGTGGAGCTTTCTATTTCCGACAAGCCTCTGGAGCATTGGGTGGCCGGGACCGCGATTGAACTGGGTACGCGTGCGGACGGATTGCCTAAAGGGCGCAAACTGATGTTCCGTGGGCCGCGCGCCCATTTGCGGGTCACCGCCCAGATCATTTCGATCACCGCGGATGATGGCGCAATACGCGCTGTCCTGC
>CAYGQZ010000116.1:6605-12164 GCA_964352055.1 uncultured Rhodobacterales bacterium | reverse complement strand
CCCTTGAACCGTGACACGTCGATCTTGCCCTTGCCGCCCAGCCCCTTTTCAAGCATCGCGGCCTTTTCCACCTCGTCCAGGCAATAGACCCGGCGCGCGCCTTGGGTCAGGCGGAAGAGGGGGGGGCAGGCCAGATAGAGGTGACCCGCATCGATCATCGGCCGCATCTGGGTAAAGAAGAACGTCATCAGCAGCGCCGCGATATGCGCGCCATCCACGTCCGCGTCGGTCATGATGATGACCTTGTCATAGCGCAGATCATCCACATTGAACTTGGCACCAAGGCCAACCCCCAGAGCCTGTGTCAGGTCTGAGATTTCCGCGTTTGAGCCCAGCTTGTTCGAGGCAGCACCCAGAACGTTCAGGATCTTGCCGCGCAAGGGCAGCAAGGCCTGTGTCCTGCGATCGCGGGCCATCTTGGCCGATCCGCCAGCCGAGTCGCCTTCGACGATGAACAACTCGGTGCCGTCGCGCGTCTTGCTGGAACAGTCGACCAGCTTTCCGGGCAGGCGCAGCTTTTGCGTTGCGGTCTTGCGCGAGGTTTCCTTTTCCTGCCGACGGCGCAACCGTTCTTCGGCGCGCAGAACCAGAAAATCAAGGATGGCCCCGGCGGCCTTTGTGTCGGCAGCGAGCCAGTTGTCGAAATGGTCCCGCACCGAGTTTTCGACCATGCGGTGAGCTTCCACCGTGGCCAGCCTGTCCTTGGTCTGGCCCACAAATTCCGGCTCGCGGATGAAACAGGACACCAGCGCGCCGGCCCCTGTGGTCAGGTCCTCGCGGGTAATCGTTGCGGCTTTCTTGTTGTTGACCAACTCGCCATAGGCCTTGATCCCCTTCAGGATCGCCGCCCAGAACCCGGCCTCATGTGTGCCGCCTTCGGGCGTGGGCACGGTATTGCAATAGGACTGGATGAACCCGTCGCGCGCAGGGGTCCAGTTGATCGCCCATTCGACCTTGCCCGGAACCTTGAATTTTTCAAAAGATACCATGCCCGCGAAAGGCGCGTCGGAATAGGTCGTCACCTCGCCCAGCACTTCGCTCAGGTAGTCCGCGAGACCGCCGGGAAAGTGGAACGTGGCCGACGCAGGAGTTTCCCCATCCGAAATGCCGGTTTTCCAACGGATTTCGACTCCCGAAAACAGGTAAGCCTTGGACCGCGCCATTTTGAACAGGCGCGCGGGTTTGAGTTTGAGCGAGCCGAAGATGTCCGGGTCGGGGTGGAAGGTGACGGAGGTGCCGCGCCGGTTGGGGGCGGCACCGATCATTTCAAGCTTGCCCTGAGGCACCCCGCGCGAAAACTCCATCGCGTAAAGCTCGCGGTTGCGCGCGACTTCGACGCGCAGATGGTCCGACAGTGCGTTGACGACCGAACTGCCAACGCCGTGCAGGCCGCCCGATGTCTCGTACGCGTCGCCGGAGAACTTGCCGCCGGCGTTCAGCGTGCAAAAGATGATCTCGAGCGCGGATTTCGATGGGTCCTTGGGATGCGGCCCGGTGGGAATGCCGCGCCCGTTGTCGCGCACCGACACATGGCCGCCATCGTGCAGTTCCACTTCGATCCACGTGGCGTGCCCGGCAACGGCCTCATCCATCGAGTTGTCGATGATCTCGGCCACCATATGGTGCAGCGCCCGGTCATCCTTGCCACCGATATACATACCTGGCCGCAGGCGCACATGCTCCATATCCTCCAGCACCTGGATCGAGGAGGCATCATAGTCGTCCTTGGACGCGCCACTGAGAAGATCGGTCATTTGCGCTGCTCTTTTTTGTTTGTTGCATGCACTATGCCAGAGCGGCGGGAGTGGGGGAAGTGGCATTGCAGCGAGGCCACCTTGCCCCGTCGCCAGGATGGAGGCGACGAGGGCGGGCGACACGCCCGCCTTACGGGCATTCGGTGCACGTGACGCGTTACGGCATCCAGTCGTGGATGATGCGTGCGACGTCCTGCGGTTTCTGGTGCAGGATCCAGTGATCTGCGTCAGCCACATCGACCCGCGTCAGGTCCGGGGCGAACGCCTCCAGCCCTTGTGTGGATTGCGGCAGCAGGGCGATATCCCCCAGCCCCCAGATCAGCAGATGCGGGCAGGTCACACGCAATTTGTCGAGGGGCAGGTCCGGCATTTCGACCGGCTTGTCCGGATCCGCGACGATCAGCGGCGAGGCGCGATACCAGTTGATCATCCCGCGCAGCCCGGATTGCCGCCAGGCGGCCTTGTAGGCCGCCAAGGTTTCTCCGACCAGCCAACTCATGTCCATCTTGGCCGAAAAGAGCGACAGAAGCTTTGCAAAATCGTCTGCGGCCAGCGTATTTTCGGACCCGGCGCTGCGCAGGAAGTTGATGTATTGCGACGCTTCTGACTGTGCGCCACCCGCGGCCATTTCGCGCTGGAACGGCACAGGATGGACCCCGTTTGCAATGATCAGACGGTCGACCAGCGCAGGCTGGAACATGGCAAGCCCGTAGGCAACGGCCGCCCCCCAGTCATGGCCAAAGACGGTGACCGGACCGTCTTGCCCGATCAGGGCCACCATATCGCCCACCAGTTTTGACGCTGCATATGCGCCGACATCGTCAGGGGCATAGCTGCCGCCATAGCCGCGCTGATCCGGCGCGATGCAGTGAAAACGATCTGCCAGCAGCGGAGCCAGATCGGCCCATGCCCCCCCGAATTCAGGAAAGCCATGCAACAAGAGAAGTTTGGGCTTGGACGCATCGCCCCAATGCCGGATCACAAAGGGGTGCCCACCAAGCTCGCGGGTCTCAATGCGCATCATTCACCCTTTGGCTTGCTCTCGAAATGAAGCCCGGCCGCCGTGCGCGGCGCAAAACCGCGCCAATGGGTGTGATCGTCAGTCGGCTGGCCCGCCTCGTTCAGATCCACAAGGCCTTCGCTGGCATCTGCAATCAGATCGAGATACTTCGCCTTTTCCTCATCGCCCTTGAGGTGAATGTCAAAGAATGCGGTGGCGAAATGCTGGGCGACGTTGTTCATCCGTGTCGTGTCCCACACTGCGTCGGCATAATGCTCGAACGGGATGAAATCGAGCGCTTCAGATGCTGTCCAGCTTTCGGCAGGGGCGGGCATCGGCGCGGCCGCGTTGTGATTGGCATAGTCAAAGGTGAGCAAATGGCGGTCGGTGCCCACGGCATGATTGAAGATGCCGCGCATCGCGGAATAGTCCGACACATCGTCCTCACTGCCGGCCATCAGCAAGGTGGGAACCCGCAATCCAGCCAGACCATCGATATCCCAAAAGCCAGCATTGTTGCCCCAGGGGCCAATGGCAATGATCGCCTTGACGCGGTCATCCATCAGGGCCTCATGGCTTTCCGACCCTTTCAGGTGTTGTTCCAGCAACCCGTTCGGGGTTCCCCAGCTGAACTCTGTCGAGGCCTGGGTGACGCCGGCCCCGCCAAGGATCAACGCCCCATATCCGCCCATTGAATAGCCAATGACACCAGTATGATCCGTGTCAACGATATCGCCAATGGGGCCGGGCAGGTCCGCCATGAAGTCCACGATAAAGGCCTGATCGAGGGGCCGGTGAAGCAGGGTCGATCCAAAGGCTGCCTGATCGGAGTAAGTGCTGTCCGTATGATCAATCGACACGGTTACATAGCCCTTGGACGCCAGGTTTTCGCCCAGATGGCTCATCAGATAGCGGTTGCCGGGATAGCCGTGGCTGATCACGATCAGCGGAAAACGCGCGCCCGCGACAGGCGGCGCATTGCGTACGGCCTGCCCGGTCAGCGTCACTTCGGTCTCACCATCGCGCATGATGGCGTTGTAACTGCCGCCGGGGGTCGTGCCGGGCTCAGCCGGATACCACACTTCAAGCGTGAGCGGGCGATCATAGCGCGGCACGCTTTTTCCTTCGATGTTGATGACATCAATACTGTCCAGGATGGTTGCATTCAGTGTTTGCACGCCAACCGGGTGGTTGCCGTAGGGTGCCAGTACGGGCGCGTCGGGCCTGATGCGGTCAATCGGGTTGGCAATAGTTGCAGCTGCCAGAACAGAAGCGGCGGCAGCCAATGCAATCGTTGGGGCTGCACGTCGGGTCATAGTGTAAGCTCCTTCATGAGAGCGGTCTTCCGATAGGCTCGACCTGAGGCATCGATTTGCGCGTCTACGTGGGTATAGCCTTAACTCAACTCGGCAAACGATGCACCACCATTATGGGCAGCGTCCCGCCGATTGTGCGACACAGAAACGCTTGAGAGATCAGAGCCGGATGATTAAGTGAAAGCCATGCGTTTCGTTCAATCAGCCTTGCTCTCGATCATTTTGCTGCTGCCACTGGCGGCAAGTGCCCATCCTCATGTTTTTGTTGATACAAAACTGCGGCTTGTGATCAATGATGAGGGTGTGTTTGAGGGAATCGAGGTCGCGTGGACCTACGATGATTTTTATTCCTTGCTGTTGTTGTCGGATATGGGCCTGACGCCGGATGCAAAAGGGAACCTTGAACAAAGCGAACTGATTTTGCTTGATGGATTCGATTTGCAATGGATCGATGGGTTTGCGGGCGACACCTTCGCCAGCCGTGACGGCGCACCGGTGGTCCTTGGGCCGCCCGAAGGACGCGGGATCAAGGTCGAGAATGGCTTGATTACGTCCACCCATTTTCGCGCGGCCGCCGGTCCGGCCGATGGATTGGTGATCAAGGCCTTTGATCCGACATTCTACACCGCTTACAGCCTGATCGGGCAGGTTGATGTACCGGACGCCTGCCAGGCAACCGTCCAACCTGCCGATCTTGATGCCGCCTACACCAAGGTCGAGGAATTGCTTTATGCCACGCCGTCAATTCAGGCCGAGGATGACTTCCCCGAAGTCGGCGAAGCCTTTGCAGATACGGTCACTGTCTCGTGCAAACCCTGAGGATCCTCGTGCTTTTTGCCGCCGCGGCGGTCCTGCTGTGGCTCTTTGGCTTTGGCGGAATGGGTGATATCGGGCGCTGGGCTGCGGCCCAGCAGCGTGAGGCGCAGAATGCCTTGGCCGCCGGACTGCGCGCCGTGCGCGCGGGCGAGCCCGGGGCATGGCTGGCCTTGATGGGTGTTTGTGCGGCCTATGGGTTTTTTCACGCCGCAGGGCCCGGACATGGCAAGCTTGTGATCGGTGGATATGGTGTGGCCGCGCGGGTCACGGCGTTGCGGCTGTCATGGTTGGCTTTGGCTGCATCTCTGGCACAAGCAGTCGCGGCCATTGTGCTGGTTGGCATTGGCGCGCTGTTGCTCGGGTGGGGCCGGGCGGAGATGACCGAAACCGCCGAGAAGGTTCTCGCGCCCGTCAGTTATGCAGCCATTGCCCTTGTGGGGGTGTGGTTGGTTGTGCGCGGAGTACGGCGTGGGATCGGGGCCAAGGCGCACCCTGTCCATACGCACGACCATGAACACGAGCATGGGCATTGCCACAGTTGCGGCCACGCCCATGGACCAAGTGTGGATCAGGCCGAAAACGTGAACTCATGGCGGGATGCCATAGCCCTTGTGGCCTCCATTGCGATTCGGCCCTGCACAGGTGCGGTGTTTTTGCTGATTCTGTGCTTTGG
>CAYGQZ010000116.1:0-6505 GCA_964352055.1 uncultured Rhodobacterales bacterium | reverse complement strand
ACGGCGGTAGGGGCCTTGACCAATGGGCTGTGCAATTACATGCTGATCTTCGGTAACTGGGGTGCACCTGAAATGGGCATTGCCGGGGCAGCCGTCGCGTCAGTTGTGACGCAAATCGTCATGCTGCTGGGCGCTGTGATCTACGGCGTCGCCATCCTGCCCGAACATGACATTCTCAAGCGGTTGTGGCGGCCGGATTTCGAGATGCTGGGCCGTGTGTTTCGCCTGGGCTGGCCCATTGGGCTGACCTTGTTGAGCGAAGTCGGGCTTTTTGCGGGCACGGCCATTTTTATGGGCTGGCTGGGCACAGTGCCGCTGGCGGCCCACGGGATCGCGCTGCAACTGGCCTCGATCACGTTCATGGTGCATTTGGGGCTGGCCAATGTGGCAACGATCCGCGCGGGCAATGCCATCGGGCGCCACGACGTGCCCCACCTTGTGCGCGGTGCCAGGACAGTGATCGTGATGAGCCTGCTGACGGCGCTGGCGACGGTCGTTCTGTTTGTCGCCGTGCCCGAGCCGCTAATCGGGGTGTTCATGAAGGCCGATGAACCCGCCCGTGCGGAAATTCTGACCATTGGCGTTGTGCTGCTGGCCATGGCGGCCTTGTTTCAGTTGATGGACGGGGCGCAGGTGGTGGCGCTGGGCCTGTTGCGCGGGGTGCAGGACACGCGGGTGCCCATGGTCATTGCCGCCGTGTCGTACTGGGCCATCGGCATGCCGTGCTCCTATCTTTTCGGCTTTGTTCTGAATTGGGGCGCGGTGGGCATCTGGCTGGGGCTGGTCGTTGGACTGGCGGCTGCCGGCGTCGCGCTGATGCTGCGCTTTTGGCAAACGACGGTGCCAAGCCTGCGCCGGGACGCCGGGTCGGACGCTCTTTCCCCCTCCTGAACGGAGGGCGAAAGTCGCCCCACCCGCCGTCCCGAGGGCCGCAGTGCCTTAGTCTGCCGCTCGATCCTTTGTCAGCCGGTCCGCCTTTTTGCGCACCAGCGTCGCGCGCAGATCGTGCATTGCCAGCAGCAACGTATCCGTTACATTCTCGAGTTGTTCATCGGTTGCGCGCGACTGGACCCAGTGGGTTGTCAGGTTCAGGTAATCCACGGCGCGGTGGATGTCGTCGATATCCCTCTGCGCCAGCAGCGCTGACCGTTCCGCCATCCAATCCTTGATCCGCGCCAGATCCGCCTCTGACAGGGTGCGCCCGCCATTGGGCTTGATCTCTCCGTTGCGGATGTTCACTGCAGCGATCTGATCCATTTCGATCCGACGCTGGCGGTTATCGGTATCCACCCGAAAGACCGCCGCCCCGTTTTCACGTACGCGGAAATAATAGTCTGGCAGTTCGGCGCTCATGCGTCCCCCGTTACGTCAGGCCTGCGCAAAAACTCTGAATGCGGGTGCAGGCTTCTTTCAGAGCCGCGTCAGATGTTGCATAGCTGACCCGAAAGTTTGGTGAAATTCCAAAGGCGGCGCCGAACACCACTGCGACGCCGGTTTCTTCCAGCAATGCGGTGGCAAAGATCTCGTCATTCTCGATAACAGTGCCAGCCGCCGAGGTTTTGCCGATCAGGCCCGCAATGGACGGATAGACGTAAAACGCACCTTCCGGCACCGGGCATTCCATGCCGTCGATGGCATTGAACGCCTCGACCACCAGATTGCGCCGCCGCACGAACATCTCGTTGTTGGGCGCAATGAAGTCCTGTGGGCCGTCAAGGGCCTCAACCGCCGCCCACTGGCTGATCGAGCAGGGGTTGGATGTGGATTGCGACTGCACCTTGCGGATGGCCTTGATCAGCGTCTCCGGCCCGGCCGCATAGCCGATCCGCCAGCCTGTCATCGCATAGGCCTTGCTGACGCCATTCACCGTGAGAGTGCGGTCCTTGAGGCCCGGTTCAACTTCGGCCGGGGTGCAGAACTGGAACCCGTCATAGGCCAGATGTTCGTACATATCGTCTGTCATCACCCAGACATGAGGATGGCGCATCAGCACGTCGGTCAGCCCCTTGAGTTCTGCGCGGCTGTAGCCTGCGCCGGTCGGGTTCGAGGGCGAGTTGAAGATCAGCCACTTGGTCTTGGGGGTGATTGCGGCGTCAAGCTGCGCCGGTGTCATCTTGAAGGCGCTTTCAATACCGCAGGGTACGGTCACGGGCGTGCCACCCGCCAGCAAAACCATATCGGGATAGCTGACCCAATAGGGGGCCGGAATGATCACTTCGTCGCCCGGGTTCACCGTCGCCATCAGCGCGTTATAGAGCACTTGCTTGCCGCCTGTGCCCACGGTCACCTCGGCAGTTGTGTAGTCCAGGTTGTTGTCGCGCTTGAACTTGGCCACGATGGCCTTTTTTAACTCGGGAATACCGTCAACGGCCGTATATTTCGTGCGCCCCATGGCGATGGCGACCACGGCGGCGTCCTTGATGTTCTGGGGGGTGTCGAAATCCGGCTCTCCGGCGCCCAGGCCAATGACGTCGCGCCCGGCGGCCTTCAACTCGGCGGCTTTCGTTGTCACGGCGATGGTGGGGGACGGTTTGACGCGGTCGAGTGTCGCGGAAAGGAATGTCATGTTGGCCTCAGGGCGGTAATTGGGTACCAGACCCGTCATAGGCGGCACACTGACAGCAATCAAGCATTTGAACTGACTCAGGAGTATTACAATGGACAATACCAGCGACTGGTACAGCCCCGAATCCTCAACATTCGGCGACCGTGTGGCGGGAGCCCGGGAGGCCGCTGGGATGACGCAGCAGCAACTGGCCAAAAGGCTGGGTGTGCGTGTGGCTACCCTGCGCGCCTGGGAAGACGACCTGCGCGAGCCGCGCGCCAACCGTCTGTCGATCATGGCGGGGCTTTTGAACGTGTCGATGATGTGGCTGATGAACGGCGAAGGCGCGGGCGTTGATGCGCCCCAGGACGCTGGCCCTGTGTCCGGGGATTTGCGCGACCTGCTGATCGAAATACGCGATCTGCGCAGCGATCTTCTGGCCCGAGCCGCGCAGGTGGGGCGGCTTGAGAAGCGGTTGCGGGCGGCCTTGCAGGACGGCGAAAATGGCTGAAGAGCTGTATGAACATCGCCTGAAACGGCTCAGGATGCGCTCCATGCGCCGTGGCATCAAGGAGATGGACCTGATTCTCTCAGCCTTTTCCGATGCGGAATTGAGCCTGATGGATGCAGCGACACTGGACGATTACGATGCGCTGCTGAACGAAAACGATCAGGATCTCTATCGCTGGGTGACGGGCCAAGAGGCCGCACCAGAGCGGTTTTCCGCATTGATTTCAAAGATTTCTCTGGCGTTGCAGAGGTAAGGGGCAAGGCCCTGCTGCGCTTAACGTTATATTTGCGAATCTGACCCATTTTCTTTCAAACAGAATGAGTCGGAGAGCGCAGATGAGCATTCAGGACCCGATCCGCCAGCCGCCAGGCATGGCACAGGGCAACAAGGACCATGGTTTCATGGTGGGGTATCTTGAAGCCCTTTCGCTGGTCGAACGGCTGCACAGGTTGCTGCTCGACGTGATCAAGGACGAGTTTGAGCGTGTTGGCGTGCTTGAGATCAACGCGGTACAGGCCCTGTTGCTGTTCAACATCGGCGACAACGAGGTGACAGCAGGTGAATTGAAAAGCCGCGGCTATTACCAGGGTTCGAACGTCAGCTACAATCTCAAGAAGCTGGTGGAAATGGGCTATATGCACCACCAAAGATGCGAGATTGACCGACGGTCCGTTCGCGTGCGTCTGACCGAACAGGGCCGCTCCGTACGCGACGTTGTTGCGGAACTCTTTGCGCGTCATGCGTCCGGTCTGCAATCCAAAGGTGTTTTGGGTCCCGCAGGGATCACCGAAATCACGGCGTCGCTCAAACGGATGGAGCGCTACTGGACGGATCAGATCCGCTACATCTATTAACCTGGGTTCTTGTGATTGGCGGTTTCGCGCGTCGGTGGCGAGTCGCGTGAGAAAATCAGCGTTTCCAATTCTCTCTCCAGCTTGCGGGCCATCGCATCGGCGTAATCCTCAAAACCAAGCGCGATCTCCACGAAACTGCCGGACCCGACAATGACGTTGGACTGAAAATAACGGCCCAATGCGCCAATCTCCGCTTGTCGGACATCCCCCAAGGTCGGTGCATCCGTCCCGACCACAAGTGCGTTCACAACAATGCCGGTAGGCTCGATCTCCGGTTTTATGTCCACCGGCCGCGGGCCCAGGTTGGACTTCCCATCCCCGGACAGATCCAGCGTACGTTTCCAGCAATGCGCGCGCGAAGCCAGATGGGCCACGCCTTCCCGCATGGCCAGTCCCAGAGCCGTGCCGGGCGTGGCCTGTCGCCGTTCCGTCGCTTGCAGTTGTGCGATTATGCTATCCAGTGTCGCCTCATCTGTCACGGTCGTCCAGGGCAGGACAACGGCCTGGTCGTCCGGACCGCTCCATTCATAGACCAGCAAGTCCACGGGGGCCGCAGGCATGATCGTCAGGGCCTGTCGGACTTTTGGCGAGCCCAAGGCGGTTGCCACGCCGCCCATCTGCAATCGGTATTCTCGGGCATCGACCGATCCCGAAACGTCCAGCCCCATCGCCAGAGCCTGACGGCATTCGGCGAGGGCCGTACCGGCCATGACGCTGATCAGCACCGATGCATGGATCACCGGGCGCAGAAGGGACTGAACTCCAATCATCCTGCACGGCCCGGACGCGTGGGCAACGCGCCAAACACCGGCGGCGTCAACTCACGCTCCAGCTTGCGGCGCATTGCACGCTCATAATCCTCGAACCCTTGCGCCACTTCGAGGAAAGCGCCGGGTCCCCACAGCACTTCGTTCTGATAAAAGGCGATCAATTCGGATTCCGAGGCAAACTCGGCCGCATTCACCACCAGCCCGTTCACAGTGACGCGGGCAAAGGGGAATTCGCGATAGGCAAGCCGCGGACCAAACCCCTCGTTGTTCTGGCCGTCCCCGGCCATATCCAACGTCTGATACAGGCACGCGGGCGCACGCGACAACATCTTGGCCCCGTACCCCAATGCATAGCCCATGGCGGTCGGAAACTCATTGTGGCTGCGCGTGCTGGCCGCAATGGTCTCTGCCGCAGACAACAAGGCCGCCGGGCTGTCGATCAACGTCCAGTCCAGCACAACTTCCTGATTGTAGCGGCCGGACCATTCATAGGCGGCCAGCGCCACTGGATCATCCGAGGCAAAGAAGGCCGCCTGCACTTCGGGTGCCGTCAGCGCGGACACCAGCCCGCCCCGCTGCAACTGATCCTCGGTCTCGTCCACCGACGACGACACGTCCAGCGCCAGCAACAACGCCAGACGACAGGCCGCCACCGGAGTGGCCGCACAACAGGCTGCCAGACAGAGCGCCGTTCTTACCAAGAACCGGTGTTTTCCATGCTGGCCCAGGGCTCTGCCGGGGGCAGATTGTCACCCGCCTGCAACAACTCGACCGAGACATTATCCGGCGAGCGGACAAAGGCCATGTGGCCATCGCGCGGCGGACGGTTGATGGTCACACCATTGTCCATCAGGTGCTGGCAGGTCTCATAGATATTGTCGACACGGTAAGCCAGATGCCCGAAATGGCGGCTGTCACTGGGCAATCCGTCATCACCGTCCCAGTTATAGGTCAGCTCAACAGGACACTCTTCCTGCCCCGGAGGGGCCATGAAGATCAGGGAAAACCGACCCTGTTCGCTGTCAATACGGCGGGTTTGCTCAAGGCCGAGCAGTTTGTAAAACGCGATGGAGGCATCCAGATCTTTGACGCGCACCATTGTGTGCAGATAGGTGAGGGGCATTCTTGCGGTCCTTTGATTGCGAAAGGGTCAGAACACCGATGCAAACCCGATGTTCCCCCCGATACGTTATGTCTTGAACCGTTCGATATTGGAGGCCGTTCGACCTGCGTGCAATGCAATTTTTGGTGCAAGCCCGTGCCTGTCCAAATCCGGCCGCAGGACATATGCCGCAAGCGCATCGCCCTTGCCTGCACGCAGGACTGGGCCGTGCGAAACCTGCGTACGAGCATTTTTATCTACCGCACCGGGCCAAGGCACGGGCACACCGGGAAGAAATTCAATGTATTGGTGCACTTGCAGGATGGTCACACGGCCAGAAATCAAACCCTATATTGCGGTTCTCAGCAGGCCATCCACCATATAAGCTATGGTTCTGATAGATTCTGTGGATAAGGACCCGCCCCATGCCGCTCAGCCCCGAACAGCTTGCCGAAATCGATGCCCAGCGGGCCAATCCGCAACCGACCCTGCGCGCCACCGTCCCGGGGATGGAGGCGCATCTTTACAAGGCCCATCCCGTGCTCGACCACGGCTTTGTGCGCGTCATCGACTATATGGGCGACGATGCGGCCATCTGTCAGGCCGCCCGCGTTTCCTATGGCAAGGGCACCAAATCGGTCCAGAATGACGAAGGGCTGATCCGCTATCTCATGCGCCACTGGCACTCGACCCCCTTCGAGATGTGCGAGATCAAGCTGCACG
>CAYGQZ010000115.1:0-12340 GCA_964352055.1 uncultured Rhodobacterales bacterium | reverse complement strand
CCGGAGTGGACGGTGTCGTCTAACCGACCCCACCTCCTGAAACCATTCGATTGGGCCGCACCGCAACGTGCGGCCCTTTTTCGATTTCGATGAGAAATGAATATGTCACCTGCCTTGTCCAGCCTGATCCTCTACACATCCCGGATCGATGAAATGGCGCGGTTCTATGCGGATTTTTTCGACTATTCCGTACACAGGTTCGAAGGCGACCGGATTGTAGAGTTACGCCCGCCCGGTCCGGGCGCAGTTTTACTGCTGCACCCGATGGGCAAAGGGCGCAAACAGGGGCAGACGCTGGTCAAACTCTCGTTTGCGACCGAAGACGTCGCAGGTTTTTGCGGAATGTGCGCCGAAAAAGGCCTTGTCTTTGGCCCGATGCACAAGGCAGATGGCTACGTGTTTGCCAATGCCAAGGACCCTTCGGGCAATGCCATCAGCGTGTCGGGCCGTCTGGCGCGAAACTGAATCTCCGAGAGAACCCATGCTGCGGATCAGCGACGATATCACCATTCAGGACTGGGAACTGAGCGAGCAATTCGTGCGCGCGTCCGGTCCGGGTGGGCAGAACGTGAACAAGGTCTCCTCTGCCGTTGAGTTGCGGTTTGAGGCCGCCCGTTCGCCCGGCTTGCCGGGACCGGTCAAGACCAGACTGAAACGCTTGGCCGGGCGGCGTTGGACGCTGGATGGCGCCGTGGTCATTCAATGCGAAGAGACGCGCAGTCAGGCCCGTAACCGCGAGATCGCCCGTCTGAGACTGGTCGAGCTGATCCGCAAGGCGCTGATTGCTCCGAAACGGCGGATCGCGACCAGACCGACGCTTGGGTCCAAGAAACGGCGCCTCAAGGCGAAAAAAGTACGCGGCGCGGTCAAGTCTATGCGTGGACGGGTGGACCCCGAGGAGTGACCAAGGCGGAGGATGCCTCCGCCTTACGGGGCCGATTGCAGATGACAGCAGCCACAAAGCCCGTAAGGTGGGTGCATCACCCACCTTCCTTTTCATTCACAGGACACCATGCGCCCAACTGACCGGACCGGCCTTGCCATTGTCCTGAGCCTTGTTGCACTGACATTGTTCGATGCCATGGGATTGGTGATCAAGCATCTGTCTGACACCTATTCCGCGGCCGAGCTTTCGGCATGGCGCAACCTCTTTGGCTTAATCCCCTCGATCATCGCCCTTGTCGCTGCACGCAGTTGGCACGCCAAAGGCCGTATCTGGCGGATCCGGCAGTGGAAACTTGCCCTGATGCGTGGCGTCATTGTCACCATCGCGCAGCTGTTTTTCTATATGTCGCTTGGGCGGATGGAATTCGCGACGGCCTCGACCATCACTTACGCCAATGCATTGTTCATGACCGCGCTGGCAGTGCCCTTGCTGGGCGAACATGTGGGCTGGGTGCGGTGGAGCGCTGTGATGGTCGGCTTTGTTGGCGTTGTATTTGTCATGCAACCGGGCTCGGACAGCTTCACTTATGATGCGCTTTTGCCGCTGGGCGCTGCGGCCTGCTATGCTCTTGTCGGTGTTACCGCACGCATGATCGATGACGAGGTGCCCAGTCCTTTGGTCAGTCTGTATTCTTCGGTTGCGGCGGCTTGCGGCGCACTGGTTCTCGCTCTGACTTTGGGTGGCTTCACTCCGATCCAGAGCAGTACGGACATGGCGTGGATCGTCGCCATGGGCGGATTTGGCGGTACTGCGGTCCTGTTCCTCGTGATCAGCTACAGGATGACCGAACAAAGCAACCTTGCCCCGTTCAGTTACTTTGGCATCCCGCTGGCATTTGGTCTGGGGTGGTTGTTCTTTGATGAAGCCCCGTGGGACGCCTTGTTCCCCGGGGCATTCCTGATCGCGCTTGGCGGCCTTCTTATCATCTGGCGCGAACGCAGTTTGCGCACGGCGCGTCAGAGTTGAGGTATTCTAGACCACGACTTCGATGGCCTCCTGATCCCCGACACTGAACACGCGCTTGTAACGTTCGATTTCATCGGCAGGTCCCATAGCCTTGTTCGGATTGTCCGACAGTTTCACGGTTGGGCGCCCATTTGCACTGACCGCTTTGCAGACGAGTGAGAACGGCGCAAGCGCGTCACCTTCCGTCAGGCCAATGAAGTCATTGGTCAGCATTGTGCCCCAGCCAAAGCTGGCGCGGACCCTGCCCTTGAACTGTTTATGCAGCTCTTCGATCTTGGCCGCATCCAGCCCGTCCGAAAAGATCACAAGCTTTTGCGTCGGGTCTTCGCCCCGTGCCCGCCACCAGTCAATGGCGGTTTCCGCGGCCTTGGCCGGGTCACCGCTGTCGACCCGGATCCCTGTCCACCCCGCCAGCCAGTCCGGCGCGTTTTTCAGAAACCCTTCGGTACCGAACGTGTCCGGCAGGATGATCCGCAGGTTGCCATCATGCTCTTCCTGCCAGTCGCTGAGCACGTCATATGGGGCTTGCGCCAGTGTCACATCATCCTCTGCCAAAGCGGAATAGATCATGGGCAGTTCATGGGCGTTTGTGCCGATCGCTTCGAGATCGCGGTTCTTGGCGATGAGGCAATTTGACGTGCCGACAAACTTTTCGCCCAGCCCTTCGTACATCGCCTGCACCGCCCAGTCCTGCCACAGAAACGAATGCCTGCGCCGTGTTCCGAAATCGGCAACCCGCAATCCGTCCAGCTCACGCAACCTTTCGATCTTTTCCCAAAGTTTGGTCATCGCGCGGGCATAGAGCACCTGTAACTCGAACCGGCCCAATCCATTCAGCACAGCCCTGCCCCGCAATTCCATCAGGACGGCAAGGGCCGGGATTTCCCAGAGCATGACTTCGGGCCACGCTCCTTCGAAGACCAACTCGTATTGATCGCCACGCCGTTCCAGATGATAGGGCGGAAGACGCAAATCCTCGAACCAGTCCATGAATTCGGGCGTGAACATCTGTCGTTTGCCGTAGAAGGTGTTGCCACGCATCCATGTGCTTTCGCCCCGGCTCAGCGACAGGGAACGAATATGATCCAGTTGTTCACGCAGTTCGCCCTCGTCGATCAAACTGGCCAGGGGCACGTGTTTGGATCGGTTTATCAGCGAGAACGTGACTTGTGTGTCGGGTTTGTTCCGGAACACCGACTGGCACATCAGCAGTTTGTAAAAGTCCGTGTCGATCATGGATCGGACGATAGGATCGATCTTCCATTTGTGGTTCCAGACACGTGCGGCAATATCGACCATGAAACGGTTCCTTACTTGGCTAAGGACCTTGTGCCAGAGGTTCATGCCTGGCTGCAAGCCATGGCGCACGAAGACCGATACGGTCTTCGGCTGCAATCCGACACGGATTGCGCGGCGTCCTGCCATCAAACGTCATACGCGACGCAGACGCCGGATCGGCGTCTCGCCGTGATCCGTGTCGGATCACGAAGCCAATGTAACTCCGGCCGCTTTCATTGATCGGCACGCTGCCGCCTGTGAGCCATCCAGATCAATTGCGCGGCACAGATCCATCCGCACCGTCACGTCAAAACCCAGTTTTGCGGCATCCAAGGCCGAAAAATTCACGCAAAAATCCGTAGCTAGACCTACCAACATCAGTTCCGAAATCCCGCGTGTCCGCAAATATCCTTCCAGACCCGTCGGCGTGTGCTGATCGTTCTCGAAAAAGGCTGAATAGCTGTCGATATCCGCCCGAAACCCTTTCCGTACAATCATCTCGGCCCGGTCCGCTCTCAGTTTCGGATGAAATTGCGCGCCTTCCGACCCCTGGACGCAATGATCCGGCCACAGCACTTGCGCACCATAGGGCATTTCCGTCACTTCGTAAGGCGCACGCCCTTTGTGTGAAGTGGCAAAGGATGAATGACCTTTCGGGTGCCAGTCTTGCGTCATTACGATTGCGCGCGCCTCGTCCATCAAGCTGTTGATCCCATCAACGATTTGATCGCCACCGGGCACAGCCAACGCGCCTCCGGGGCAAAAATCGTTTTGCACATCAATCACGATAAGAGCTGTCATGGCGTATCCTGTCACAAAGGCAGGCGGGCGACACGCCCGCCTTACGGATTTGTTGCGCACCGCGTGCCTAGGATCAACCCCACGCCCTCTTGCAACGGCCCACAAGGATGCCCTATTTCCCGCTTATGTACACAATTGCTGCCCTTTACCATTTCACCCGCTTTGCCGATCCCGATGCCCTCAAGGCCCCATTGGCCAGGACCGCCTGCACCCATGGCGTGACCGGGACCTTGTTGCTCGCCCCCGAAGGCATCAATGGCACCATCGCCGGTTCGCGCGCGGGCATTGACGCTGTCCTAGCTCACATTCGCGCGTTGCCCGGCTGTGCGGATCTGGATTGGAAAGAAAGTCGAAGCCCGACCCCGCCTTTCGGCAAGATGAAAGTCCGCCTCAAGCGGGAGATCGTGACCATGGGTCAACCGGATGTCGACCCTGCCGCGCGCACAGGTCACTATGTCAACGCATCCGAGTGGAACGATCTGATCGCCCGCTGCGATGTTGCCGTCATCGACACCCGCAACGATTACGAAGTTGCCATCGGCACATTCGAGGGCGCGATCGACCCGGAAACCACCAGTTTCGGGGAGTTCCCGGCGTGGTGGGAAGAGAACAAGCACCGCTTTCACAACAAGAAAGTCGCCATGTTCTGTACCGGCGGCATCCGTTGTGAGAAATCCACCAACTACCTTCTCGGCCAGGGGGTCGAAGACGTCTACCATCTCAAGGGCGGTATCCTGAAATACCTCGAAGAGGTGCCCGAAGCCGCAAGCGCCTGGCAAGGCTCCTGCTTTGTCTTTGATGGCCGCGTTAGCGTGGGTCATGGGCTGAAGGTGGGGCCACATCAGCTGTGTCATGCCTGCCGCCGCCCAATCCTGCCCAAAGACCGGAATCGCCCGGAATATGAGGCAGGGGTCAGCTGTCATCTGTGCATTTCGGACACGACCGAAGAGGACAAGGGCCGGTTCCGGGAACGTCAGAAACAGGTAAACCTCGCGCGCGAACGCGGGACAGATCACCTGACTGGGCGGATGGTGCCTGACAAGGGATAGGCCTCCGATCCTTCATGCCAAGTCCATGCAATGCGGCTTTGCCGGTGGCTTGGAAAAGCAGATGTCAGCATTTGCGGCGAATGCAGCACCACCCGTCACGCTGGTTGCAATATCCTCGGTTGGCGGCTGCGTCCCAGCAACCACAGCATGATTGCGATATTCAGTCCGTTCCACACTATGCCATTCCAGAACGCCATCTGGTAACTGCCGGTCACATCGTAAATCCAGCCGGACATCCATCCGCCCAGCGCCATCCCCATGATCGTTGCCATCAACACGAAGCCAACACGGGCACCCGCCTCGCGGGCGGGCATGTATTCCCGGACGATCACGGCATAGCTCGGGACAATCCCGCCCTGGCTCAGACCAAACACAAGGCTTACCACGTAAAGCGAGATCAACGCGTCCGACGGCAAATACAGGATCAAGGCGATGCATTGCAGGACCGATCCCAGCAACAGTGTCCGCACCCCACCGAGCCGATCGGCCAACAGGCCGGATACGATGCGCGACCCGACGCCGCCCAATAGCATCAAGGCCAGCATCTCTGCCCCAACCGCCGGGCCATATCCCAGATCAACACAGTAGCTTACGATGTGCACCTGCGGCATCGACATCGCCACGCAGCACCCAATGCCCGCAAGGCCCAGAAGCCAGGCCAAGGCACGTGGCGACAAGCCAACCGAACCCGCGCGGAGGGTCGAGGCGGCTTCGGCAGTGGCGTAGGCCTCTTCGGGCACTGTGCGACGCAAGGCAAACGCCAAGGGCACAACAACGCCCAACGTCGCCGCTGCAAGGATTGCATAGACAACGCGCCAGCCATCCTCGGCCAAAAATCCCGCAAGAATCAACGGCCAGAATGCGCCTGAAATATAATTGCCACTGGCCACCAGAGCCACCGCGATCCCACGTCTTTTGATGAACCAGTGCGAAATGTCCGCGATCAGCGGCCCAAAGCCCACCGCGGTGAAAAAACCAACCAAAAGCTGCGCCAAGGACAACATGAGGATGGACGTGCTCAGGATCGCCAACCCGTAGGCGGAGGCAATCCCAAGGCCACATCCCACCAGGACCAACGTCACACCCCAACGGTCGACGGCCCGCCCAATGGCAAAGTTGCCCAGGGCAAAACCGATCATCGTGAGCGTGTAGGGCAAGCTGGCCTCGGCCCGGCCGACGCCGAATTCTGCCTCAACCGCAGGCATGACAACGATGATCGCCCACATGCCGACATTCGCGACAGTGGCAATCAAAAGCGTCAGGGCAAGGCGGCGCCAGGCGTAAGGGCTGTCGAGCACAGAGTTGGTCATGTGCTATCTGCGCCTGCGCAGCACGATCACGCAAGGGAGTAACTGAAATACCGACAATTCGATCTGTTAAGCGCGGGGTAACAGGCACTGCTGTAGCACTGATCTTGGGTGAAATTGAGGTGTGGGTATGAGCGCGCAAGCAAATGCGCGGCCTATCATCATCAAGCGCAAGAAAGTCATTGCTGGCGGGGGCCATCATGGCGGTGCTTGGAAGGTGGCCTATGCGGACTTTGTGACCGCTATGATGGCTTTCTTCATGTTGATGTGGCTGCTGAATGCAACAACAGAAAAACAACGCAAGGGAATCGCGGATTACTTTTCGCCGACGATCCCGATCAACCGCATTTCCGGCGGTGGCGACGGCAGTTTTGGCGGCGACAGCGTGTTTTCAGAAATGACCTTGCCGCAGAATGGCACAGGTGCCAGTTCGGCCCGGCCAACCGAAGCGCGTCAGGCGCGCGGCGAAACCGGTATGAGCACCGAGGGCGCAAACCAGTCTCAGGACCACGAAGTGTTTACTTCGGTCGAAGCACGGCTGTTGGGCAAGGGTGGCGAATCCAAAGTGATGGACAATGACTTGCAGCACATCACTACACGTTTGACGGATGAAGGCTTGGTGATTGAAGTCTTTGCACTGCGCGATACACCCCTGTTCGAAGGCGCCACGGATCGGCCAACCCCATTGTTGGAAAACCTCGCCAGAATCATCAGCGAAACGGCGCAAACTGTCGAAAACGGGATCGCCATCGGAGGCCATGTACCGGCGGAACCCATTGTTTTGGCAGAAAGACAAAGCTGGCAGTTGTCTGTTGCGCAGGCCAGCACAATGCGAAAACTGATCGAAGACGCAGGCATTGAGACGGCCCGGATCAAACGCCTTACCGGGCATGCGGATCGCGAGCCTGCGGTCCGGAACCCGATGGCCGTGCGCAATAACAGGTTGGAGATTGTGCTTCTGCGCAACTAGGCCCCAAGCCAGAATAGATCAGATTTTATCTGTTAGCCCGGCATTAAGACGGCGCGCTTATCTGTTGAGCCAATTCGGTCGATACAGCAGAAAGGCGTGTCTATGACGATCTCATCTTCGCTCAACGCAGGTGTGGCAGGGCTTCAGGCCAATGCAACGAGGCTTGCCTCCATTTCGGACAACATCGCGAACTCCTCAACGCTCGGATACAAACGGGTCAACACGGATTTCCACTCGATGGTCACTTCGTCATCCGGGGGCAGCTATTCTGCCGGTGGTGTCCGTGCGACGACATCGCGATTGATCGACCAAAGCGGCTCGCTGATCTCGACCGCGAACCCGACGGATCTGGCTGTACGCGGTCGCGGCATGCTGCCAGTGGCTAAGGCGGCACAGGTTGGTGTCGGAAACGGCGACACGCAGATGCTGCTGACCACAACGGGATCATTCCGCACCGATGCGGAGGGCTATCTGCGCACTGAGTCTGGGCTCGTTCTTCTGGGGTGGCCAGCACTTCCTGATGGCACTGTCCCATCTTACCCGCGCGACACGGCCGATGGGCTGGAACCGATTCAGATCAACGTGAACCAACTCTCCGGCGAACCAACGACCGAAATTTCTCTTGCTGTCAATCTGCCTGCAACAGCGACTGATGCAGGCAGTCTTGGCGAAGCGCATTCTGTTGCGATCGAGTATTTTGACAATGTGGGCACATCCGAAAGCGTCAACATCAACTTTTCGCCCAATGTTCCCGCAACGGGGTCGTCAAACGAGTGGACCATGACACTGACCGATTCCGCCCTCGATGACGCGGTTATCGGGGAATATACCATCACCTTTGACGACAGCCGAACCTCTGGCGGCACCATGCAGTCTGTCGTTGACGTTGCAGGCAGCCCGGGCGGAACATATGATCCAGTTACCGGTACGGTCATCGTCACCGTGGACGGCGGGCCGATGTCGATCAACATCGGCCAATTGGGCGAAAGCGATGGCATCACTCAACTCTCGGACAGTTTCGCACCTATCTCGATTTCCAAGGACGGCACACCCGCTGGTAATATGACCAGCGTCGAAGTTGACGCAAATGGCATCGTGACCGCCTTTTTCGACACGGGCTTCAATCGCACCGTCTACCAGATTCCACTGGTCGATCTGCCCAATCCCAACGGCATGATCTCACTTGATCAGCAGACCTACCTGCCATCCCCGGACAGCGGCAATTACTTCCTGTGGGATGCGGGTGATGGACCAACCGGAGATGTTGTTTCTTATGCCCGCGAGGAGTCTGCCGTCGATGTCGCCGGTGAGCTCACCTCGATGATCCAGACTCAACGGGCCTATTCCTCCAATGCCAAGGTGATCCAGACCGTGGACGAAATGCTGCAGGAAACCACCAACATCAAACGGTAAGCCGGGCGGCCCATAGGGCCGTCTAACCTCCATCGGAAGGTTTAGACATGACCATCTCCAGTGCATTGAATTCCGCCATGTCAGGGTTGCGCGCTGCCGGGCGCGCTTCCGAAATCGTGTCGTCCAATATCTCGAATGCAATGACGCCCGGCTATGCACGGCGCTCGTTGTCACTTACCTCGGCCGGTGACGGGTTTGGTGGCGGAGTCCGCGTGAACGGGATCACACGGCATGTCGACAGCCAGGTTCTGTCAGACCGTCGCATGGCGGGGGCGGAGTTTGGCTACCGCACTGAAACAACTGGTTTTCTAAATCGTTTTGAAGGCCTTCTGGGCACGCCAGATCAACCCGGCTCTCTCTCTGCCCGCCTTTCCGAATTCGAAAGCAGCCTGATTACGGCCAGCAGCCGACCAGATGCAAATGAACGTCTCGAGGCGGCCGCCTGGAGCGCGCGCGATCTGGCAAAGGCCATCAATGCCGCATCGGATGGCGCGCAAGAGGCCCGCGCGCAGGCAGACCGCGCCATTGGCACGCAAGTCCAAAGGTTGAATGAGGTACTCAAATCCGTTGAGCAGTTGAACAAGAAAATCGTTTCCGTTGGTCTTGGCAGCGGCGACACATCCTCCTTGATGGATCAACGCCAGACGCTGGTGGATGAAATAAGTGAAATAGTTCCGATCCGGATTGTGCCACGCCAACATGGCGCAATTGGCCTCTATTCAACGGGCGGGGCCATCCTGCTGGACGGAAGCGCCGCGGAAATCGGTTTTGAGCCAGCGAACACCGTCACACCTTATATGTCCATCGAAGACGGCAGCCTCTCTGGGTTGACGGTAAATGGCTTTCCAGTTCGCACGTCTTCGACTTCAGGCAATTTGCACGGTGGCACGCTCGGCGCGCAATTCGAGATCAGGGACGAACTGGCCCCCGAAGCCCAAACCCAAATGGATGCAATCGCGCGCGATCTGATCGAACGCTTTGAAAACGTGACTGTTGATCCCACACTTGCGTCCGGCCAGCCGGGCCTCTTCACAGATATGGGCGCCGCACTTGATCCTTTGTCCGAAAACGGATTGGCCAGTCGGCTGTCGCTGAACGCGCTTGTCGATCCAACTGCGGGCGGCGAGAGTTGGCGGATGCGGGACGGACTGGGCGCAACCAGTCCCGGAAATGCGGGCAACGCCCAGCTTTTGAACGCGCTCAGCGACGCATTGGTCATGACCCGCACCCCAAATTCCGGCAGTTTTGGTGGATCCGCGTTTTCCGCCCTGGATTTGACCGCATCGCTGACCTCGCAAATCGGTGCTGATCGCCTGCGCGAGGATCAGGAACTCAGTTTTGCTTCCGCGCAATTCAACGAATTCATACAACTGGAACTCGCCGATGGAGTCGACAGCGACGCCGAATTGCAACGGCTGATGATTGTGGAGCAGGCCTATGCCGCCAACGCCCGCGTCATCGCAACAGTCGACGAAATGCTCGACTCACTCTTGAGGATCTGAAGATGAGTAGCCTATCACTTGGTGATCTTGCGCAGTCTTTCATGCTGCAACGTAGAGGGTCCGCCCTCAAATCAGAACTGACGCAACTGACCGAAGAATTGACATCTGGCAAGGTCAGCGACGTCAAAGCCGTGCTGGCAGGCAATGTCAGCTACCTCACAGATATCGAAAACGATCTGAGCACGCTGACCAGCTACAAGATTGTGAACACTGAAACCGCGCAATTCGCTGACGCAACGCAAATCGCGCTGGAACGGATACAGGACGTGACGAGTGCGCTCAGCACGACCGCGCTGACCTCATCGACCAGCACGATCGCGCCTGTGCTCGATGGTGTATCAAACGATGCAGCGCACGATCTTGACGTGATCATGGCTGCGCTCAATACCAGCAGTGGGGGACGCAGCTTGTTTGCCGGTGATGCAACGGACCAAGCGGCGGCCGCCGATGCTCAAACCATTCTGAACGCCCTGCGCACAGCAACAGCGGGCGCCCTGTCACCGGATGATTTGATCGCAGCCACCGATGCCTGGTTTGATGATCCATCCGGTTTTGCAGCGACGGCTTATCTGGGCTCGGACACTGCGCTTTCCCCGTTTCGTCTGTCGGAGGCAGAGGCCGTCTCTCTCGACATTACCGCAGGCAACCCCGAATTCCGGAATCTGATCCGAAATGTCGCCCTGGCCGCTTTGGCCGCCGATCCAAGCTATGGGTTCGACAGCGAGGACAAGCAGGAGATCCTGTTCGAAGCCGGAAACGGTTTGTTTGCCAACCAGCCCGATCTGGTCGCCTTGCGAGCCAACGTCGGCGCATCGCAGGCACGTATCGAGGCCGTGATCACACAAAACGCAGCCGAAGCAACATCGCTGACCTTCGCCAAAGGCGCCTTGCTGCACGCCGACCCCTATGAAACGGCGATCAAACTGGAGGAAGTCCAATTCCAACTTCAAAGCCTCTACGCCGTGACCGCGCGCATGTCAGACCTTTCGCTGGTCAACTTCATCCGATGAGGCTGATCACCGCCGCATTCATGTTGCTTTTGACGGTGCAACTCAGCCTCGCAAACGCGGTCAGGATCAAGGATTTGGTCGAATTCGATGGGGTCCGCGGAAACGACCTTGTTGGGTATGGGTTGGTTGTCGGACTGGACGGAACCGGCGACGGTCTGCGCAATGCGCCCTTTACCGAAGAGATCATGACCAACCTGCTGGAACGGCTTGGCGTGAATGTGACAGGCGAACAGTTCCGTCCCAAAAACGTGGCGGCAGTGTTTGTAACGGCAAGTTTGCCACCGTTTTCACGCAGCGGATCGCAGATCGACGTCACGGTATCCGCGATCGGGGACGCGAAAAGCCTCTTGGGTGGCACATTGATCATGACCCCGCTGAATGCGGCGGATGGCCAGATTTTTGCTGTAGCTCAAGGCACTATCATTGCGGGCGGAGCAACGGCGCAAGGCGACGGCGCGCAGGTCACGCAGGGTGTCCCGACGTCCGGCACCATCCCGTCAGGCGCTCGCGTGGAACGCGAGGTTGAATTCGACCTCAGCAGCCTGTCCCAATTGCGTCTGGCCTTGCGCGAAGCAGATTTTACCACAGCTTCAAGAATCGAGAATGCCATCAATTCTGATTTTGGTCGGCGCGTTGCCACGATGCTGGATTCAGGAACTGTCAACCTGGATGTACCGCGCACAAATATGCAATCCGTGGCCCACGCGCTTGGCCGCATTGAAAACATCTTGGTGGAACCGGAAAGAAAGGCCCGCGTGGTCGTCGATCAACGTTCGGGTACAATTGTGATGGGTGATGACGTGCGCATATCGCGTGTCGCGGTCTCGCAAGGCAATCTGACCTTGCGGATCCAGGAGCAACCTGTCGTCGTCCAACCCAATCCGTTTGCACGCGGGGAGACTGTTGTTGTGCCGCGCACCACCGTAGACATTCAGGACGAAGAGGGTACGGGGTTGGCAGAAGTGCCAGAAGGCACATCCTTGTCCGAAGTCATAGCAGGGTTGAATGCCCTGGGCGTCGCGCCACGCGACATGATCGACATCCTGAAAAGTATCAAAGCTGCGGGTGCGTTGCACGCAGAGTTCGTCGTCAGGTAAA
>CAYGQZ010000114.1:0-12463 GCA_964352055.1 uncultured Rhodobacterales bacterium | reverse complement strand
CCTGTGGCAGATCATGCCTGTCTTCGGCGATCTGAACGAGCTGAACCAATGGCTTCGTCCAGCCAGCCGACCTCGGCGGCCTCCTGCCAACTGGGTAGCGGCATCTCCTTCCCGGTGGCCTTCGAGCGCACGCGGGGACGCTCCAACTCCACCTTGCCGCCTTGGAACCCAAGGCGACCTCTGGTCGTGCCCCAGCGGTGGCCAAGCTTATCGGCATTGCGCGCGTGTGTCTCGCCGGCCAATTTGGATGCGTCGCTTTCCATCATCTCGCCGAGCGCAGAAACCCCGGCCAGCAGGCAAAACTAGTCAAAGCTCTGTCCGACCGCCTCCCAAGCACCGGTAACCGCGCTGCGTCGGTCATTCTGACTGGCCAGAGCCAGTTGCGATATCGTAGTCTTCTTCATGGTGTTGCTTTCCTTTCGGTTTGAACACCCCGAGCCTACGGCTGTGCCTCGGCAACGCCGGAAGGCATCGAAGTCGCGCACATGATCCGCAAACAGCAATTCAAGATGCCGACACAATCCTCATTTCAGCAGTTCGCCGCACTGGCTGGATGACTGTATCCTACGACACAAGTCAATTCGTCACCTGACAAAGTTTGCGACAGAACCGTATTCTTCGCTATCTGCGTTGACCCGTGCGGTGCGCCGTCTAACGGGCCAGACCCCAAGCCAATTGCGTTACAAACGACTTGGAAACGAACAGTCGCCGAAATGAAAAGCCTCGCCAGTAAATCCGCGCGTGGTTGCCGCTGGTTCTGCAGTAGAAAACCGTCCTATTTGAACATGTGATCGAGCGCGTGCTTGTGTCAGGCCTATTTGTGCGGCCTTGCAAGCGCCGCTGTCCCCCTCGACAATCCGGATGTGGGCCAAGAAATTTGGGCTACGCTGTCCTTAACTTTATGCTGGTTCCACTTATCTTAATCTGTTCGATCATTTGCCCCCGTGGGTCGCTGCTTTCCTCACATTCCGCATTGCCAAATTATGGTTATAGAGCCGGAGCCTCATTTGATCGCGGGTATGGGAGGATCAGTTTTCCTGCGCAAAATCACTTGACTGTGGCGAGCCCGTTACCGAAGTCCTGTGCCTAGCACTTTCACGGAGAACATGATTTACCATCACCGAATTACTTCGAAAACGAAATTCGTTCTTGGTTATGCCACAGGCAGAACGAATCGTTTCTCCTGATCCGTTGAGCGCGCGCACCCGAATTTGCGAAATACTCAATGCGGAACAACTACTGAATATCAATGCTTTAGATAGGAAAAGAAGATAGGCTTTGTGAGCCGCCGGTCTGACCGCATACTATCTGAATGACAGGGGCAATTCGGATCAAGACAGTCGAGACTGCCAATTTGCAGTCCTCAGCCCTTGAAATCGGAGCGCCCATTCTGATGGCGATGCGCCACCGTGTTGAAATTCACCGAGAAACCTACACTGATCCGGAAGCCAGCACAGTCATCGAGACGGTTCAGACAACTCAGTTTCTGTCCAACGCCCACCTGGACGAATGGGCAGGCACTGAATGGTACGACAGCCCGGCGGAGGCGTTCGCCACCGGTCTGGACTTTTTTGACCGAATGGACGTTGACACGCTCTTCGTGCTGTTGGAGGCCGAAGGAAATTATCGATCGGCGATTGTGCGTTTCGACCCGTTGCCGAGCGTGACTGATGATCGCACGAAACTGGCGCCTGTTCCGCAAACCGCATTTGACAGCGTCGAAATTCTTGCGAGCGATGTTCGGATCTATGCCACGCTGACATCGGACGGTGTCTACAGGGAACCGTCTATACCAATTGGACGGGACGCGACGTCCGATGCGCCCAATTTCTGGCAGGTGGAAGATACCAAGGCACTCTCGCCAGCCTTGCTGGCCAGAATGGCCTCGGCACCATGGCGCGCGGGTGCGACACCGGACACTCTTATGGCGTGGGACGCTGTTTTTCGACGGTATTTGCTCGCCTTTCTTCAAGACAGATTGCTCGAGACGCGCGATCTGGTGGTACGTGAGCGCGCCGCCTGGCAAGACGCCAGCGATGCGGCAGTCCGTCTGTCGATCCTGAAAACCGTCTTTTCAAAAGCCGACGAAATGTTTGGCGATTTGAAGTCGGTTATCAGTTATCTGCAATCCAAAGATCTGGTCGAAAGCCAGAGCGCAGGTCCCATTGTTGCCTCTCCTGTCACGTTCGGGATGCAAGCGATGCACTCGCAGCAAAACAACAAGAAGTTCCATCCGGCGCGCACAGCATTGATGGTGGCAGAGGCCACATTCGTGATGGCGGGTTCACGCGATACGGTTGGTGCGCCGGGCCTGATCCCCCGCGATGTCGTGTTCGAGGATGGCAAGTCCCAGCCAAGGGACGATGTCGAGGTTTATGATCTGGCAAGAGAACGTCTGGACGCCCTGCTGGAGACCATCGACGAAAATTTGCGTGACGCCCGGCAAGACTACGACCAAGCCGACCCCGCCGAATGTGTGTTCTACAGCCAGTTGCTTAACGTCCGCCCTGTCACGGACGTGGCACTGGAACGCGGTTTTGGCTTTGAAGGGTTGTTCAAGGATGCCATGGGCGGTTCCGATCCGGATGAACCGTGGGCCGTGATGACACCCCAGCAGCGAGCCGCATTTCACGATGCCGTTGTGGGGCGCGTGCTTGCGTCGCCGAGTTCCATGACAATCGAAGAGATTATGATCCTCTCGGTACAGGTTGGCCTTGCCGCCGTCGGAGCGCTGGCAGCACTCCTGGGGCAGTTGTACGTTACAGCCGGCGTGGCCGTGCTGGCCCTTATGCTCGATGGGGTTGACCTTATTTTTCAATACCAGGCGCTTCTTGATCGCGGGCGTCTGGTGGCATCGGTGCAGGGATTGCCCGCCTACCGTGATCCCGAATTGGTCGACAAATTCGCAATGACAGCGTTCTTGTCAGTCGCGTCACTTCTGCTCGATGCCAGTGATCTCATCAAGGTGGTGCGCCGGTTCCGGGTGCTGGGGCCCCTTGACCACAAATTTGCGCTCATCCCCGGACTGCGGAAATTTGCGGATCAGCAGGATCAGGCGTTGCGCGTCGGATTTGAGCCGGCCGAAGCAACACTCAATGCCACGCGTGTTCAGGATGCTTTGGCCTCGCAATCATCGGGACGTTTCGCGGATGCGACCGAAGCGCTTGGTTGGGCCGCTGGACATCGCGCCGCCGTTCTGGATGTTGGAAGCATACAGGCCCGACGGGCCTTTGCAGATGATCTGGTGGCGCGGGGCGGATACGATGTCATCAAGACGCGCCTCGAAGCTATGGGGGCCACAGACGCTTTGTCTGAACTGGCGACGACGCGGCAGTCTGTTATTGATACCGCCCTGTCGGGTCACACAGTCAATCAGGCGCACCCCGGCCTGGCGGATGCGCTCACGCTTTCGGCCGATGTCAATCAGATCGACAACCAGATCGCCGCACTTTCGGATTTGCGCGCAACGCTCAGCGCCGAGTTGGGTCCCAAATGGTCCAAATCGCTGGGCCTTGGCGTTTACCTCGAACTGATGTCGCCCGCGGCCATGTCAGATGTCGTAAACAGATTGCGCAACCTCTGGCCGAGCGGGTTCAGCGGCGGTCTCGTGCCGGACCCGATAGACGGGGTTTTGGCACCTTTTTCGGAACTGTTGATGGAGGGTTTTGACGGCTGGAAACAACTGGGCAAGCAACTCAAACGCTCAGAATTGAATGGACAGCCCATTCCCGGAACGGATGAACTGCGCCGTTTGCGGGATGATCACCTCAAAGCGCCGCTGTCCGAGCAATTCCTGATGCGCGACAATGGATCGCTGGATATCACATCCGATCTGGACATGTCTGTCATGTTCAAGGCTGGGGCGACCAGTTTCGGCGACAGGATGCGCAATCTGGAGACGTTCATGACCCGGGCAACTGGTGCCGATGCCGATACCTGGCGGGCAACCTTTGACATGGAAGTTTTTGTCGACCCCACCCTTGCGACATTTTATAATCGGATGCCCTCCGGCAAACCGGCCTATGCGCTGGCAAAGCGGGTTTTTGATCGCGGTGCAGAGCTGATTGACATCCTGCGCAGGCCGGGGCGGGATCCGCTGGTCGGATTTGACTTGCTGGCCGAATACGCCAGGGACAACCCGTTTCCCGCCGACATCTTACTGGCCCGACTGAACCCGGATGGAACTGTCAGAACCGTTCAGGAAACGGCCGATACCCTGCACAGCAAGATGGATGAGGCATTGACAGCCTATGAGGATATTCTTGCCTTGCCCAACCCCAACAAGGCGGACATTCTCGACCGGGCGCAACGGGTCTCTGACGTGGCCTTGGCCGGTGCGCTCAACAATGATGAAGCCTATTTCCTTGCAGGTGCGACGCAGATCATTATGGCGGGTCGTGGGGCCGAGCGCATGTTTCGCGGCTTGGATCTGGCAATGGATCAGGTCCAGCGGCTGTTCCTCGAAGATATCCGCGATTCAATGACCGAAAACTGGCTGGTGCATGTGCGCCCACACCTGACGGATGCACTGCTGGAAAGACCGCTCGATTTTGCCCAGCTCAATCTGGCGGAGCGTCAACGCATTCTGGGCGAGGCCTTCTATCAGCTGGGCAAGTACGGGCAGACCCGCACCGTTGGCATGAGCGTGCGAAAGGGCGCGTCGCTGAACCTGCCTGACGCACTAAAAACTGCCGCTGATCAGGTCTCGGAAATGGGGGATCGGTTAAAGGCTTTGCGATCCTCCGGTGATCCCATCGCCATTCTGCAGGCCCTCGGGCGCACCGATACGCAGGAAATCCGAATTCTTCGCCTCAGCCGTGAGGGCGCGCCAGACACGGTGACGTCTATGCTCAGCAATGCAGACCGTGTTGTACTGGAGTCTGGCACTTTGTCGCCCGAGGTTGCCACGATGCGCGCCCACGAAGCGTTGCGCGAGGAAGTCTCGCGGATTATCGGCCCTGAACTTGATCTGACAATTCTGCCCGAAAACCTCTCGGATCAATCCTTGTTGGGCGGGATCATCAAGGTCGTTGATGCCGAGATGGCCAAACCGTTGATCGACACGCCTGAATACCTGCTGTCACGCCTGTCGCCGCATCTGGTCAATGCCGTATTCCCGCATTTTGTGGACCTTCCCGAAGACCGCCCGCTGGGTGTGACGCCCCCCAGCCATCTCGACTCCTATCTCGATGAAGAAGACCTCGCACATCTGGGCCTTGATCCCGCATGGCGCGCGGTGGAGTAGCTGATGGACGTCTTTCACATATCCGAAGGCCCGCCCCAACGGCTGGAAATCGAAACCGGCCATCCTCTTGCCGATTTGCTGGGCGCGGTGCTGGGCCTCACCGGATCGACCGGAATTGATCTGCCCAACCCTGATGGCGATGGCGCGATTGCGCTGTTGCCAGCGTCACCACCAGCCCAGATCACCCTGGCCAACCTGACATTGTCCGTCCTTGGCCTGCGGCTCTTACCCTGGTCGCAGTGGGCGCTCCAGGCCGAGGTATCCGCTCAGCTACCGCCACCTTTTCAAAACTTGGCGTTACACGGCACGGCAACGGTCTTTGGAGAAGGACTGCTTCTTGATCTCGCGCAAACCGGCCCTCTCCGTCAGCAGATCTTGCCGGGTGTGACCGTAGCGCTTGAGCCCGGCGCGCGCTTGACAGCCGACCTCGTTTCGCTGACCCCACGGCTTGTGATGAGCAGTCCGGTCAAAAGCTTCGGGCGCGTCACCACGCCGATCGGGTCTCTGCGCCTGAAAGGGCTGGAATTCAGCGCAACCGACGGAATGCTCGCAACAGGCGAGGCACTCTTGTCCTTTGGCGATCAGTTGACGGTCCGCTGCGCCGAACTTTTACTGAAGGCAAACGATGGCGAGGTAGAGGTGCGCGCCCGGGCTCAGGCCACAGGACAGTTCACACAGGACGCGATGGATCTGGAGGTAGCTGCCCAGGCATTTGCTCTGGTACTTGACAGCGATGGGGTGCAGCACATTGCGCTGACCGGGGCGCAAGTCGCAGGCCGGATGCCTGTCCTAGGCAGATTGGGTACTGCCGGATCGCTGATCTATGATCGATCTGCCGAGACCCCAACAGGCCCTCCTGCCCTGGGTCCGTTGTGGACATGTACGGTGGACAATATTGATCTGCCCGCCGGATTGGACGGATTGGTCCCACGGGGTGCCGCGACGGTACGCGTCTGGCCGGATCAGAGCATTCTCGAAATCGATACCGAAGCAGATTTGCATTTGCCCCTGCTTGGCGGGCTTGCTGCAGCCACGCAAATCCGTCTGTCCGACGATGTCATGCGGGTGACCCTGCAAGGCGCGATGAGCGATGCGTTGTCTCTCGGGCCGGACCTGCCCAGTCTGACATTGGGGCCCGCGACATTGACACTCGTCTTTGTCAAACTGTTGGAAGGCGTGGTTGAAAACGAGATGGGGCAAACCCTGGCAGATGCCGAGGTCACGATCTTTGACAGATCCGGCAATGTGTTCGGGTCGGTCACATCAGACGAAAACGGTGCCTTTGAGGTGCGCGATATCCCTGACGACATATCGCGTATCACCGTTGCCGGCCGCCGCATTATCGAAGTCTCGCCACAAAGCAGCGACCAGCCACCGCGCGGCACGTTCGCAATCGATACGATTGACGCGACGGGCGTTCTTCCGATTGAGGTGCCACCTCAGTTCCCTGCACTGTCAAGTCACGCGTTTTCAGCCACATTTGCCTGGAGCCGCAGTGACGGCATGTCGCTTGCCTTTCCCGACGGCTTGCCACCTTTGGCTTGGGGCCCATTCGAGCTTTTGGTCGAAGGGGTCACGGCCGCCCGAGTGCATGAAACCGATGGGCTGGTCACGTCCCTTGGGATCACCGCGCAGGGACGCCTGCGCCTTCCGGTTTGGGACGATCCGGTTCAGGTTTCGTTGACCGGTGTAACAGCGGAGTGGCGGGAACAGGGCTTTCGGCGCTTGTCGATTGAAAGCGCCGACATCCTTTTGCCAAGCGCGCTTCCCGTGCTGGGCGGAGCACGTTTTACAGGGGGTCTGGCGATCAGCCAGGCGCAACCCGGGCAAGACGCCTTGTTCAGTGGCAGTTTGGGTGTCACCCTTGACGGGGCCAGTTTGTCTGTGCCGGGTCTGACATTGTCTGTGAACGGAGCGCCGCAACTTGCTGTCGTGCAGGCACAGGGTGAAACCTGGCCAACGGTCAGCCTGAACGGTGGAGGCGCATCACTCAATACTGCCTTCGGCGCGCTCAGCGTTGAGCATTTGTCATTTAGACACGACAAGTTGGAAGCAGTCGGCAGCCTCGCGCTGGATATTGCACCGGCACCTGTGACTTTCTCCGCGGCCTCGGCATCTCTCACCATCCAGTCCAATGGATGGCTGGCCGATCTATCCGTCGATGGATTTGCGCTCGATCTCGGCCCGCTTCAGGTGTCTGCCGCACAAATTACGGGGAGGTTCCGACACCGCACGGATGCCGATGAGTTGCACCTCGCGCTGAACAACGTGGATTTCGGCCCCCTCGGGGTCCAGGCCAATGCCACTTTGGTTGTGCTCGGCACATCGACGGGGCGCAGTGTTCATATCGAGGCTGAAATGCAATGGCAGGACTTGCCCCAACTTCCGGATCTGCACCCGAGCTTTCCGGACTTTCCCTCGACAGGTACCGTACTGGCGCATCTGGAATGGGAAGATACCCCAACAGGACCAGACATTCGCGTGGTGCTGCGCGGCGCGGTCGAGGATGCGGATCTTCTCTTTGCGGCTGTCCCGGCAGAGGTTCGCCCAGAGGTTCCAAGCTTTGCCTTTACACTGTCCGCCAGATTGGACGCAGGCGATTTGAGTGCGTCGTCCGTGTCGGCGGAAATGGATGTGAGTTTACCGGACCTGACAGCCCTGAGCGCGGCGACCGGTATTGCGGTCGACACTGGCGGGCCTGATGGTCTGGTGCGGGCCCGGTTGGATGCGGGGTTCGAAACACCGCCCGATGGTGGTGCGGATGCGGCATACCTGCGCCTCTCCCTTGAAAATGCGATCCAGCTTGGCCTGTCCCTGCCGGGGATGCCGCAAGAGACACCGACCCTTGATGTCTCCATAGACCATGTCAGTTTCGATCTTGGTGCTGGCGGGGTCGATCCGTCACTGGCAGCCGGATTCAAGGCTGCGGGGCATTTCGTATTCCGTCCGCCCGATCCACCACCCTTCGTACCTTTGGGTCACCACATGCGGCAACTGCTCGACAGCACCGGTCTGAGCACCATTGAAGGCACAATCGCGCTGGACCTGACACTCGGGCCAGAAGGTCCGGCACTAGAAGCCACCGGGACGATGGTCGGAGCCGAGATTGAGGTGAATGTTTTCGAGCTGCTGTCAAACCTGACCCGCAGCATGGGGCCACCTGCCGAACCAAGCACCTCAGACACGACACTCTCGCTTGAGGCCGGGTTCAAGCTGGAAGAAATCGGGTTCCGATTTGGCCCGGCCGCGTCGGACCCGAGTGCTGGTGCCGGGTTCGAGATTCACATGGGCTTCGGGTTCCATCTGGGCGATGCGAGCGCCAGCGCGGTTCTGCGCCTTTCAGACCGGGAGTTGTCGCTGCTCCTCGACGACATGCAGATCCCGCTGGGCGTGCCGATTTTCCCACTCCTGCCAGAAGATCTCGATGGTTTGGTGGCGGAAGCTGACTGGACCAATCGGCGGGCCGGGATGCTGCCCGAGCAAATGGCCATTTTCGATGTTCTTCACCGATATTGGACGCAAGTGCGCCCCGAACGCCGACCTGCATTTCTGGACAATGCACAGTTCATGGTCCGCGAAATGCGCCAGGTCACACAGGCCCTTCAGACTGAAAGCCGGATTGCTCTGCGCCTGACAGATGTGGGCGTTGTCTTTCCCTTCGCCGACCCTTCCGCCTTGCGCGTTCAGGGCGGCGCACAGCTGGTAAATTTCCGCCCCGATGATCCACTGGCGCCCTTGGGGCATCTGGAGTTTTTGCTGGGTCTCTCGGCAGACCGGATTTTCTTTGCACTCAAGACGCAGTCAAAGATCGATCTACCCGCATTTGGCCGTTATCCCGGCGGCTCTGTTGATGTCAGCCAGTTCTCCATCGGTTATGGTTACACGCGCAATTCACTGGCAGTGAACATCGCCGGCAAGGTCGTCGTGCCGCAACAGTTGATCGAGGACGCAGATACATCCTCAAGCTGGGGCGTCGGGATCCGTTTGCCCCGTCACAACAGGCTGGGGTTCCGGCTGGACCTGATCCCTGTGTCCATCGGGCCTGTCAACTTCGTCCTTCCCGTTTTGGAATTCGAAGCGGACTTGCGCGCACCGGGGTCCCCGCCCTACGCCGATCTGGCGACCTGTACACCCCATTGGGACGGTTTGCAGATCATCGCGCCCGGACCAATGCGTGCCAATCTCAAACACATCGCCTTTTCACCGTTCTTTACATTCGTACCCGCCCCCAACCTGCGTCTCGACTGGGATCTTGCCCTCGGGGACGACACGCAGGGGCTGCGCATCATCGCCAATGACTTCTTGTATTTCGGAGGTGTTTCGTCATCCAGCGGTGCCGTTACGGTTGTGCCATTTCTTGCGTCGCCCTTTGAACCATACTTCGAAAACCTTTGTGTTCACCTGTCCTTTGCTGGCTTCGGGCTTCATTTCAATCTGGAACGCCCCTTCCCTTCGATGAACCCTTTGGCGCTTTTCGAGGTTCTGGGGCTGCTGGCCGATCCGCAGATGTCGGTTGATCCAAACGGGCACTTGGCCAATTCCGTGCGCATCACGCTGACAGACGGCCGCATGACTCTGCCCGACACCTTTGCGTCTCTCTTTGCAGGCGTCCCGGGAGTGGCACAGGAAGCTGAGTTTACCGTCAACCTCGGCTCGCTCATCACCGCAGTGCAACAAGTGGCGGCCGCCATCGAACCAGTTCTGGAAGAGATCCTTCTGACGAGCGGCAACACGCAAGACCGTTTTGCCGCGTTGCAGGACGCAACCCTGCGCCTTGACGCCGCCGCTCTACTGGACCTTTTGCCCCCCGAAATGCGCAAACACCGTCTGGGGTGCAAGTTTGGCGGGTTCGAAGCGGGCGCGGTCCTTTTACTGATGTCGCCCGAGGCCGCACTACAGGAAATGCAGCGGCGCGGTGACCCACAACCCTCTCCCCCGGATCTGGCACATGATGTGTCAACAGCGCCGGACACCTCTGCCCTGGCTCAAATGGACATCCATCCGCCCGCCGGGCCGTTGTCGCGTCGGGCCGTTGATCGAAACGTGAACCTATTTGAAGGTCTGGAGTTCCGAAGTTTTGATGCAAGTGACCTGTCGCACTTGCCGACACGCCCGCGCAATAAGACAGCGGCTGTCACGCTGGGGGCCCATGTCACCCTTTTGCCTGGTCAACGCCTGCGGTTTCTGGGTTGGCTTGATGCATCAGGGCGCTTCGCTTTGGTCAGTTCAGCGGAGCAAGCCCCGCTGTCGCTGTCCGTTGCGGGCCTGACTGCACGTGTTCCGCTTGACATCAAGGGGCGATTGACACTGGAGGGGCGCACCCGGCGCTACCGAACACAGGCCCGGGTGACGGCGCAAGCATCATTTTTCTGGGACATGCTGCCTTTGCCCGGGCTGGCCGTCGCACAGGTCGATCAGGCACGTCTTGCTCTGGACAGCAGCGGACGATTTTCCCTGTCCGGTGCAGGCACTCTTGCGCTGTTCTCAGGTGCAGTGACCACCACCGGAAGGTTTGACGTGTCCGAAACCCACTGCCTTGTGGAAGGAAAGACATCCTTTGCCTTTGGCCAATGGCAAGGCACCCCGGCGGTCGAGCTGACTTTGGGTGAAAAGGCGGATGGCCCGCCCGTACGGGGGCGCATCGGACCGCACGACCGGTTTGAGCTCTCGGGCTCAGGCACAGCACGCATCCTTGGTCAACAGGTCGCCAACGTGTCTGGCCGCATCACCCAATCGGGTGCAGAAATGACAGCAACACTCAGCACGCTGCAACTGGGGCCATGGCCTGCGTCCAACGTCACCCTGGAACTGGCGGGTCTGGTGTCTTTTGCCAAAGGTCAGGTGTCGCGTTACAGGCTGGACGGGCGTGCGGATCTGCGCCTCGGACCACTGGAGTTGCGCGGTCACGGCGGGATTGTCGGCGATGGCCCGAAGACCCGTGTTTTTGCCGAGGGCATGGCCCTTTGGCAAGGGTGCCGCTGGGCCAATGCACAGCTTGATCTGTCCGACAGCGGGGTCAAATTGGCAGGGCAAACATCCTTCACGGTCCCTCTTACCCCCAAGCAGGCCGGTCCAGGTCTCGAATTGGGTAATCTGGTTCTGAAGGTCTCATTGGCCGGTCAGTTCGGACTGTCGGCCGAAATGCGTTCAACCACCAGATCTCGTCGCCAAAGGGAAGTCTTCGGCCTTGGAAGAGCCCGCATCGAAGGCGCCTGTGTGCTGGCGCTTCGGCTGCCTTCGTCAGATGATCAGGTCCTCCCCCTCGCCCGGCAAAGCTTTGCCGCAACGCTGTCTGTTAGCGCGGGGGTCCCGTTACTTCAGCTCAACGATATCGATCTGTTGCCGTTCCAGGCCGAACAGATCAGCGTGACCATCCCCAAGATCAATATCGATGCCGTCAACCCTTTGACATTCACGCTGTCAGCTAAAACCACCGATGACGCTGCCCCGTTGGCAAAGTTGTTGTTCGGTAATTTCCTTGAGGCGTCTGCCGGCAGCGGGTCGATGTCCTTTCCCTTCGCGCCCGCACCCGGGTCCAGCGAAACAACGCACCAAAGTGCTGGTATTTCCGTACCAAAGGTCAGTGTAACGGAAGGCGAGACCTTGTCGCTCCTGCGCAAACTGAAAACACCATTCTCGGTTGCTCTTGTCTGGATGAACGATGCGCTGACCTTGCAAGTCCAAAGTAGCGGCCAAATCATGTTCGAGGCCAGCCTCGATACGCTGCTCGATACGCCTGAACATCTCGCGGATCTCCTGGACGGGTAGCAGCAATCCTTGCCAGTCGGCCCGATGTGAATTAACCTAAAATTGCAAAAATAGCGTGCTTGAATGATTAATCAGACAGGAAGATCGTCATCGGCACAGATGGCGGTTTGAAACTGAAGTCAGAAAGTAGAGGTTGAAATTGCGCAGGCATGCGGCTTTTGTCGCTTGCCCCTCGCCCCCCGCCAGCAGGACTTACCAAGCCACAATCAGTTTTATCAATTCTGCCCATGAACTGGCCCCAATTTCGACCGGACACCTTGGCCTGAACAAGGAGGCTTAATACAAACGGGGCACCGGGCTGACTTTTTTGGGATTCCCATTTTCTGCACACTCAGACTCAATCGCTCGTAGCGATTTGGAGGTCAGTATGACGGTTAAAACAACGCGGGATTATATGACATCGCAGGAATTGCGCAGACAAGCGGGGCGGGTGAACGATGGGCGCGTCTC
>CAYGQZ010000113.1:7040-12532 GCA_964352055.1 uncultured Rhodobacterales bacterium | reverse complement strand
TGGCCAAGGACATGGTGTATTCGGTGTCAGACAATCCGATCGTGATCCTGCTGATGATCAACGTCGTGATGATCCTGATCGGGATGCTGATGGACGATATCTCGGGCCTATTGCTGGCAACGCCGATCCTGCTGCCGATTGCCCAAAGCGTTGGTGTTGATCCGATCCACTTTGCAGCCATCATCGGGGTCAACCTTGGCATGGCCAACATCACGCCCCCGACGGCGCCTTTGCTCTATCTTGGGGCGCAGATCTGTGATGTGCCGGTGTCGCGGATGCTGTGGCCAACGCTGGTCTTCATCGTGTTTGCCTGGTTGCCGACGCTGCTGCTCACCACGTTCATCCCTGAGCTGGCGCTGTGGTTGCCTGACCTGTTGCTCAGCCGCTAGGTTTCAGGCACCTGAACCAAAAAACGGCATCCTGTTTGGGATGCCGTTTTTCGTTGTGGCTTTCACTCACCACCTGCCTGTGCAGATCATCTGACCGAGCAATGTCGGGCAGGTGAACTGTTTAACCTATTGCGTGAACATCCACGAGTGCACGCCGATAAACACTGCGACTGTCGCAACAAAGGCTACGATGGCCAAAGCGTCTTTTACTGGTTTTGTCATGATGCCGATCCTAAAAGGAGATGTCTGTTACAGTCGGCACATAGGCAATGTGATTGAAGCCGACCACCACTTGTTCCTGCATACGGGCCTTGCAAATGTTGCATGTCTTGCGCAGCGTCGTGGCAAAGCGAGGCGGTTGCCGCACTAAATCATGGCATGAACCGCCGCACATCGTTAAGACGATCTCATGAAGCTGCCACCGCCTGATCCTTTCCTGTCGCTTGAGACGTTGCCGCGGACACCGAACTGGGTTCGGGCCGGGCCGTCTGACCATCTGGAAGACGTGGCCTTTGCTTCGGGGGCTGCTCTGGCGCATTTGCATATGGCCTTGCTTCGGGACGAGGTGCCCCAGGATCTGTTGCGCGACCGTTTGGCGCTGATGGCCGCAGAGGCCTGCGTCGGGTTTTCGGGCCGCATGGAACGGGCCGCGGACTTGCGCGATGCGCTTCATCTTGTGCGGCCGGGTGATCTGCCGGGGCCCGCCGGCGAGATTTATCTGACCTGGCGTCGCGCCATCACGCGCCGGGTGTCGGTCAAGGCCTTGCACGATGCGCTTGCGGACCAAGATGCGCATCAGATCGCCGAATGGTTGGATATGGGGCAGGGCGGGGCAGTCGCGCGCAGTGCGACCGTGCTGGGGCGCGTTCTGGCGCGGGATCCGAGGGCAGAGACCGAAGCCTTGTTGCTGGCAGATGCCACTCTGTCGCAAGCTCTGGGATGGCGGTACGTATGTCCACTGCTGTCTTTTGGGCTGAAGCGGGCGGATCTGCGCAAACGTGATGCGGATTTGCAGATGGCCTGCCATCGCGCACTGATTGCGTCGGCTTCGACGGCTGTGCAACTGGCTTCAGATCTGGCGCGCAAGGCGACGCGCCTCAATGCAGTCGCGCCAAAACTGCGCGCCAAAGGGGCTGATGCGGCGGTCGCGGTGTTTCTGACCCGGGATGCGGTCGCCCCGGCAGCGCTCACATCGCTCAATTCAGATCGTGCAGCGCGACGGTTCTGTGATCGACTCGTGACCCTTGGTGTGGCGCGGGAACTGACCGGACGGGACAGTTTCCGGCTTTACGGTGTGTGACGATGGCGAAACAGGCAGCTTCTGATTTTGACCGCGAGTTGACTGATCTGCCGGCCGACTTGCGGTGGCGCGAATGGCTGCGCCGGATCGAAGCCGTGTTGTTTGCCAGTGCGTCCCCCGTCCCTGCCGAAGATCTGGCGCGGGTGGTGGGGCAGGGTGTTTCGGTTGACCTGCTGGTCGAGGATCTGGCAGCGGATCTGGAGGGCCGGTCGTTCGAGTTGAGCCATGTTGCGGGCGGCTGGATGTTGCGGACGCGGCAACACTATGCGCCAGCCATTCGGGCGGCGGCCGATGTGGGCGCGCAAGACCTTGATCTGAGAGCTTTTGATGTGGCCGTGCTTGCCGCCATTGCCTATCATCAGCCGATAACGCGGGATGGTCTGAAAGACATCTTTGGCAAGGAGATCAGTCGCGACCTGATCGGTCGATTGCACGCCCGCGCCCTGATCGGGACCGGGCCGCGCAGCCCGCGACGTGGCGCGCCGCTGACCTTTGTGACCACACCGCAATTTCTGACCGCATTTGGCTTGGCAAGCCTGCGCGACCTGCCGGATCGTGACGCATTGGAGGATGCAGGGATCGCAGGCACGACACCCTTGCCCTGAGATAAGCGGACGGGTGATGGGCGCATGCAACCTGTGCGGTGCAAGAAAGCCTTACGCTGCCAAGATGATCGTTTCGATCAGACACCGGCGAACTGGCAAGATCACTGGCAAAAGATCACCGGTTTCTTGCCGCGCCTGTCGGTTTCCATTGTTTTTTTGGTGTAGTGCAGCGCAGGATAGGAAAACAAAACAAATCGGGTGAAACAATGCAGGCCACCTTTCTTCGTCTCTTGACATGCAGCACTGCCGTTCTTGGGCTGGTGGGCTGTACTGACTTCTTGATGCCGTCCCAGAACACGATGCCGGATGCCGAAGACGGCGCGGCGTTTTTCAGTGAAAACTGTACGGCCTGCCATGGCAGCACCGGCAAGGGTGATGGGCCATTGGTTGCCCAATTGCCGGTGGCCCCGACGGATCTGACCACCCTGAGCCGTGAAAACGGGGGCACATTTCCAACCGCCCGGGCGCTCAGCTACATCTACGGCGATCCCGAACAGGGGCATCTGGCGCGCGTCATGCCCGAGTTTGCGGATGCATTGTCCGAGGATCTGGTCCCGATCGAGGTCGATGGTGTGCTGACGCCAACCCCCAGAGCCTTGGCGGGACTGCTGTTTTATCTCGAGAGCATTCAAGAACCCTAGGGGCAGCGCCATCAAGTGGGCTTCATGGAGGCCTGATCGGACTGTGTTATGACACGGACGATGGTTGGCGACAAAAGCGATAGTGCCGCCTGTTTGCGCCGCGAACCCGAACATGAGACGCAGATCAGACGACTGTGACTGTCAGCTCTCCGATGCCTTCAATCGAAGCCTGCATGACATCGCTGCGCGCAACGGCATTCACACCGGCAGGTGTACCAGCCCTTGCGCCCCATCTGTCATGGGGATGGTGAGTGTCTGCGGTGCCGGGATGACATAATTCGACAATTGGCTTTCTGTGCCTTTCGTTGTCGTCCCGGGTTCTCAGTGACTTGACCTGAGATTGGGATGTTTTGACCTTCACCAACTGTGTGACCATACAGAGCGGTCAGATGCCTATTGGTGGCTTTTTTGTTCAGACACTCTTTATCACCCGGATGATGACCAAAACGAGGGCCGCACCGATCATCGCCGAGAAGACGGAGCCAAAAAAGCCACTTCCAAGGCTCACCCCGATCGTCGGCAAAAGCCAACTGGACAGGACGGCGCCTGCAATGCCCAGGATCACGTTCCCGACAAAGCCAAAACCACCGCCGCGCACGATCTTCCCGGCGAGCCAGCCTGCAAGGCCGCCCACAATGATGGCTGCAAACAAACCCGAGAACAACGCCGGTCCCGCCTCAACAGATCCTTCCATCCCTCAATGCTCCTTGGATTACGAATTCACGCTACCATAGACGAATGCCAATTCGAACTGAATGGTTGTTGGGGCAATTTCGGAAACAATCGAGGGGGTCAAAGCAAGCACCCGTCTTTGAGACGTCCTCCGGGGCATCGCGCGTCTTTCCCGGGCATCGAGAAGATGCAGCACGCGGATAAAACGATATTTGGTTTGGCGAAAACTAAATCTGGAAATGCGCCCCTGATCGCGTTTGAACGATGTGATAGAAGGGCGCGTTTGGCCCTTGGGCGCGCTCTGCAAGACTTGCGCGCAACCCGCCTGATCCTTAGTGTTCCTATGTCGGGTTGCCGAATTCCGCCGTTGGTACGCTGTCCTTCACCTGCGATCAGGAAATCCGGCGTGGGACAAACCCAAAGGGTGATGTGCACGAAAGATGTTTAGAAAAAGACCGATCCTGAGGCTGGTCTGTGCAACATTTGCGCTTGCAGCAATGGCCACGAGTGCTGCGGCACGCTGCCCGACGTTGACCGGATTTGCGGCATTCCAGCGGTGTTATCTGGCGGCCGACAGTGCCACGGAGCGCAACAATCTGCAGACCATGTACGAAGCCATGCTTGCGGAAGATCTGGCACGGGCACGCGCGGGCCGAAACCTGTCGCGCCCCGACCTCACCGCACCGGCCGGGCCGCTGGCCCGCCATGTCGCGCCGCCATCGCCGCAACTCGGGCATGTGCAGACGCCGCACAACAACCACACGATCCAGGCGGAAATTGAATACCGCAACAGACTGCGCCAGCAACGGAACTCGGATATGGGACGTGCCCGCAATCAGTTTCGTGTGGATCAGGGGCGCGCGCTCAGTCAGGATTTGCTTTTTGGTACAAGCAAGCGCTGACGGCCCGAAAACGGGTCAAGTTGCACAAAACTGGGTTTGAACGGGCTTTGTCTTTCCGTTGGCAGACTTGTCCCGCGGCCTCTGCGGCAGGTTTGTCAATAGCAGTGCAGCGGGTCAGATTGGCGATGCGGGCTTGGTTCTTGGCGATGTGCCGATCAAAGTCGCTCGCTTGCTGTTCTGGCCCTCCACCGCGCGGCGTAGTCTTTGAGGCGATCCTTGAATTCAGATCCGGGCACCTGATCCGGCTTGGCAAGGTCCGCTGATGCGCCGAGAAGGAGTGCGGCCCCGATGCTTGTTCCCGTGCTCGAACCGCTGCGCAAAACAGGGCGTTCCGTTGCCGCGGCAAGCATTGCGAGATAATCGGGATTTGCCGCGAATGGCCCTTCGACCAGTGTCGGGCCTTCGGCCCCCGTCAACCGCAGGCATGCATCTGTCATCAGGGCCAGATAATAGGACAGCGTGACGGCGCGCGGGCCTGAACCCAAAGGCGGCTCAATCCCGCTCCATTGCATCTTGCGCCCTTGAAAGGGTCCTGTTGAGGGGCTGACGGCGGGCAACAGCATTGTGTCTGCGTCCAGCACTGCCGCGACGTCGCTTGGGCTCACCCGCACCGGATACCCTTGTTGAACAAGTTCGAATTCGCGTCCGCCCATGAAACGGGCAGAGGGGACGGCTTCGCCAAGCGCGTTGACATTGACCAGCGTGTCCCGAAAAGGATCAAGCTCTGCCACGGTACTGCCTATGGACATGACAATCACCCACGTTCCGGTCGACACGACCGAGAACGGCGCTTTCTGTGTCAGGATGTGCGGATAAAGCGACGCATTGGAATCGTGGATGCCGCAGAGGACGGGCGTGTGCGCGGGCAAGCCTGTCGCCGCGGCAACGTCCGGAAGAACAGGACCAAGGATGTCCGAAGAACGGCGCACCGGTGCCATCTTGTCCCGGATCCCCAGCCTTTCGACCAGCTCCGAGAAATCACC
>CAYGQZ010000113.1:0-6940 GCA_964352055.1 uncultured Rhodobacterales bacterium | reverse complement strand
TACGGATAAGTATGCCGATCAACAGGCCGGTCTCTTCGTCCAGATGAATGCTGTAATCGCTGATGCCTGCGTCTTTCAGCAGCTTCACCAGTTCGGGCCAGATCGCGTCATGGCGGCGCTTGTATTCCCCGGCCGCACCCGCATTCAGGCGCATGCGAAAGACAAAGCGTTCGTTCATGACCTGCCTCGTTTGGCAGCAAACATCGTCCAGAGGCGGGGCAGCGCGATGACCCCGATCAGCAGCAGACCGATAAAGATCGACATTACGATGCCGGGCACGTTCAGCAGGCCAAGGCCAAAGGTGACCAGCCCCATGACAAAGGCTGCAATCACCACGCCGGGAATGGACCCTGATCCACCAAGGATATTGACGCCGCCCAGGACAACCATGGTCACAACCTCAAGCTCCATCCCCGTGGCGATACTGGGCCGTGTCGAACCAAGGCGTGACGTCAGGCAGATGGCCGCGACCCCAGACATCAACCCTGTCAGCAGGAACAGGATGAACTTGACCCGCTGGACCCGGATGCCGCTGAACAGCGCCCCGGTCGGATTGTTCCCGATGGCATAGACCGCGCGGCCGAAATTGGTCTTGTGCAGCACCACACCGTAGATCACGGCGATGATCAGGAACATCACCATTTCGACCGTGATCACCCAAAAGACGTAGCCCTGACCGAACCATGCGAAATCACTCGGATACCCGCGATAGGCCCCGTCGCCGAGAATGATATAGCTGATCCCGCGAAATAGGCTCATGGTGCCGATGGTGACCACGATGGACGGCAGGCCCAGAACAGTGACAAAAAACGCGTTGAATGCGCCGCACAACACACCGACCGTCAAGCCGATGATCACCAGTTCCGGCGTGCCTGCACCATATTGTGCGGCAAATCCCATCGCTGTGCTCGCCAGTGCGATGATCGAGGCGACAGACAAGTCAATCTCGCCCGAGATGATCAGCAGCGCCATGGCAAAGGCGATCATCGCCTTTTCGGTGAAATTGAAGGTGGCGTCGCTCAGGTTCCAGGCGTTGAGGAAATAGGGCGAGGCGAAGCTGTTGACGATAAAGATCGCGATGGCCACGGCCAGCAGCAGCGCCTCCCAACTGCGCAGGGTGGAATAGGCACGGCTGTGCAGCCGATCCGGGATGATGCGTGGCTGGGCTGTGGCATCGGTCATGACGAAGCCTCCGATGATTTGAGGATGATGCGGCCTTTGGTCCGACCGGCGCGTCCGTTGAAGGCGACGGCGATCAGAATGGCGCTGCCGGATATGGCAAGTTGCCAGAAGGGCGAGATATTGATGACAGGCAGCGCGTTTTTGACAACGCCAAGGAACAGCGCGCCCAGCACAGCGCCACCCACGGACCCAATCCCGCCAGCGATCGAGATGCCGCCGATGACGCAGGCTGCGACCACCTCAAGCTCGAACCCGCCCGCGATGTCTACGTACGCCACCGCATAGCGTGCGACCCACAGGTACCCGGTCAGCCCCGCAAGCGCGCCCGACAGCACAAAGGCGAGGAACTGGGTCTTGCCCACGTCGATGCCTGTGTAGACAGCGGCGTGTGGATTGCCTCCGACGGCAAAGATCGACCGACCCAGCGACGTGCGCGCCATCATGATGCCAAAGACGATGACGGTCAGCACCGCGATCCAGGACAAGACGGGCAAGCCCAGTATCGCCGCACGCGGAAAACCGGTGAAAGCATCGCTCATCTCGTGGGCATTCACCCATTTGCCGTCCGAGATCAGAAAGATGATGCCGCGAAAGATCGTCATGGTGCCCAGCGTCACCACGATCGGTGGAATGGCCAGCTTCCAGACCAGCAATCCGTTGATTGCCCCCATGACGGCGCCCAGACCGATCGCAATCGTGATGATCACGGGGATCGGCAGGCCGGGCAGCGCGACATTGATCATCGCAACCACCATGCCCGTCAGCGCCAGATTGGCCGCAACCGACAGATCGATGCAGCGCGTCAGGATCACAACCATCTGGCCCAGGGCCAGAATGATCAGCGGGGCGGTGTCATTGAACACATTGGCAAGGTTGGCGGGGGCGACAAAGCCCGCGAACCGTGTGGAGATGAGGACCAGCAGCGTCAGGATGGCGACGCTCAGGATCGTTTCACGCACCGGGATCAATCGCGACAGCATGCTTTACGCCTCTTCCATCTGGGTGGGGGTGGTGATGCCCGCCGCGTGGCGGACAAGCGTTTCGGGGGTCAGGTCATCGCCCGCCAGTTCCGCTTCGATCCGGCCATCGCGCATGACGATGACACGATCCGACATGCCGATGACTTCGGGGATTTCAGAGCTGACCATGATCACCGACAGCCCTTGCGCCGCAAGTTCCGCCATGAAGTCATGCACGGCGGCCTTGGACCCGATGTCGATCCCCTTGGTGGGTTCATCCAGAATGATAACCTGCGGCTGCGTCGCCAGCCATTTGGCAATGACAACCTTTTGCTGGTTGCCGCCTGAAAGGTTGCCAACATCCTGATCGAGGGACGCTGCGCGCAGATCCAGCCGCTCGGCATATTCGCGCGCCAGTTTGAATTCTTCCGCCAATTGCAGAAAGCCCGACCGCGAGGTTCGGCCCAGCGAGGGCAGGGTGATATTCTGAAAAATGGGCAGGCCAATGACGGCGCCCTGTTTGCCGCGATCTTCGGGGACATAGACAATGCCATTGGCGACCGCATCGGCGGGCGAGCGGATGACCTTGATTTGCCCGTTGATCTTGCACACACCCTTGGACGGTTTGGTGATGCCAAAGAGCGACTGCATGAACTCGGACCGTCCCGCCCCCACAAGGCCATAAAACCCGAGGATTTCGCCACGTTTCAGGGTGAAGCTGATATCGGCAAACTCGGTTGGGTGGGCATAGCCCACCACTTGCAGCACCTCCTCGGCGACATTGGGGGCGCGGTCGGGGAAAATGTGATCCACCGTCCGGCCCACCATCATCTTGACCAGCGCGTCTTCGTCAATATCTGCGATCAGCCCATCACCCACGAAAGCGCCATCGCGAAAGACGGTATAGCGGTCTGCGATGTGAAAGATCTCATCGAATTTGTGGCTGATGAACAGGATCGCCTTGCCCTGCGCCTTCAGCGTCTCGACCAGTTCATACAGCTCGGTGATTTCCTTGTGCGACAGCGCCGCTGTCGGCTCGTCCATGATGACCACGCGGGCATCGACAGACAGGGCCCGGGCGATGGCCACAAGGTGTTTGTTCGCAATCCCAAGGTCGCGCAGCCGGGTGCGCGGATCAAAAGGTGCGCCAATGCTGTCCAGCAGGGCAGCGGCCGCGCGCTGCATCTCGGCCGTGTCGATCAGGCCAAATTTGGTGCGGGGCGCATGGCCGATAAAGATATTCTCGGCCACGGACAATTCATCAAACAGAACGGTTTCCTGGTGGATAGCCGTGATGCCTGCATCGCCCGCCGCGTTGGCATTCGCGAATGTGACAGGCGCACCGTCGATCCGGATCGTGCCGCCGTCGGGCTGGTAAATCCCGGTCAGGATCTTGACGGTGGTGGATTTGCCGGCCCCGTTCTCACCAACAAGTGCTGTGACCTGGCCTGCATAAAGATCAAGCCGGACCTTATCGAGGGCTTTGACACCGGGAAAGATCTTGGTGATGGCGTCCATCGACACGACGGGCGTTTCGCGCTCGGTCATATCCGCTCTCTCTTTGGGCTGCAGGGGGTGAAAAGGGACTTGGCCCGACGTGTTCACGAACGCCGGGCCAAATCAGCCAGATCAGAAGATCGACTTGAATTCGTCGATATTGCTGGCGTCATAGATGAATGGGTCGGCCATCGCGCCTTCGGAGTTTTCGTCCAGCGTCAGTGATCCCATGCGGCCCATGGGTATGGTCGCACCAGCTTCGGTCGAGGCGCCGTTCTTGGCAATCTCATAGGCCAGCATTGTCGCGGAATAGCCCAGATCAATCGGGTTCCAGATCGCGAAGGATTGCGATGCGCCGGATTCGATGGCACCCGCCATCTCGGACGGCAGACCCAGACCGGTCACATTGACCTGACCCACTTTGCCCGCATCCACAACCGCCTGGGCTGCGGCCACGATACCAACGGATGTCGGCGCAATGATCGCGTCGAGATCAGGGAAGGACTGCATCAGGCCCGTTGCCTCGCGATAGGATTTGTCGGCCAGATCGTCGCCGTAAACCGTGCTGACCACATTGATGCCGGGATAGTTGCCCATCACCTTGTTCATCTCTTCGATCCAGACGTTCTGGTTTGTCGATGTGGTTGTGGCCGACAGAACAGCCACGTCACCGCCATCGGGCAGATGATCGGCCGCCAGTTTGATGATCATGTTGCCGATCAACGGGTTCGACGAGGGGTTCAGGTGCATCTGGCGGCCTTCTGGGGCCACGCCACTGTCCCAGCTGATCACTGTGATGCCGCGGTCCATCGCCTTTTTCAAAGCAGGCACAAGCGCGTCGGTGTCATTGGCCGAGATGGCAATGGCATCCACATTCTGCGCGATCAGGGCGTTGATCACCTCGATCTGGCCTTCGGCCGTGGTGTCTGTGGGGCCTGTATAGATGATCTCGACACCGCCCAGTTCGGCAGCCGCTTCTTCGGCCCCTTTGGCGGCGGCTTCGAAAAAGCCGATCCCCAGTGCCTTGACGACCAGCGCGATGCGCGTGTCCTCGGCCATCGCGGGCGTTGCAGCCATCATTGCCGCCGCAGCCGCCGATGCCATTATCTTTTTGAATACACTCATGGTTTCCTCCCTTGGAGTGGTTGAATTGCGAGGCGGGTTATGATGCCGCTCCCGATTTTTGCGCCGCGCCTCCGGGCACGACGATCAATTTTACATCCGCCGCCTCCAGCATGGAGGCAGAGCGGTCATCGATGCCGTCATCCGTGATGATCGTGTCGATCCGGTGCAAAGGGCACAGGATCAGACTGGAGCGGTTGGCGAATTTCGAGCTGTCGACCAGCACCACCAGTTCTTCGGCCTGTCCAATCAGCTTTTGCTCGGCCTGGATCAGCAGCGGATCCTGTTCCATCAACCCCAATGGGCCAATGCCCTGCGCGCCCATGAACATCCGTTTGGCGTAGAAGTTGCGGGTCACATCGTTGTCGAAGGGCGACAGGATGATGTTCTGTTCGCGGTAGATGACGCCGCCCGACAGCAGCACCGTATTGCGCGTGTTTTTCAGTAGATGCTCGGCGATGGGGAAGGAGTTGGTGAACACCTGCATCTGACGCGAGGCGAGGGGATGCACCATCTGAAACGTTGTTGTCCCACCATTTATGATAATCGGCTCACCATCGCTGCATAGATCCACGGCGGCCGCCGCAATGGCCTGTTTTTCGGCGATGTTGATGTTTTCATTGTAGGAAAAGGGACGACCCGCCAATCCGACGAAGGGCGCGGTGTTCAGTGCTTCGGCGCCGCCGCGCACACGGCGCAGCTTGCGGGCCTCATCGAGTGTGTTGATGTCGCGCCGCACTGTCGCTTCGGACGCGCCTGTCAATGCACACAGGTCCGCGACGGTCACTACGGAACGATCCTGGACCGAGGAGAGTATGACCCTGTGTCTGTCGTTCTCGTGCATTGCGGCATCCTTGTTGCGTTTGTTCAAACTGGAGTGAGTCGCTGCAACAAGTCAATCATTATTTGTCAAGTTCGATCATTCTGCGTTGCAGCATGATTGTTTGTGATTGAAAATGATTGACTTCCCTCAGGGACAGGGGCAGCGTGACCCCACACAACACACACCCAGCCCCGCCGCTGATGGAGAGACCCATGCCCGATGCAAGCTTTAGCCAACGCCTTGAAAACAAGTGGGATACCTCCCGCGCAGCGGGGATGAGCGAGCCGGAAAAACTGCTCTATCGTTCGAACCTTCTGGGGTCGGACAAGCGAATCACGAATTACGGCGGCGGCAATACCTCTGCAAAGGTCATGCAAGCGGACCCGTTGACCGGAGACATGGTCGAAGTCCTTTGGGTGAAGGGGTCGGGTGGCGATGTCGGGTCGATCAAGATGGACGGGTTTTCCACGCTTTACATGGACAAGCTGAACGCCTTGCGCGGCATCTATCGCGGCGTGGCGTTTGAGGACGAAATGGTCGGTTTGCTGCCGCATTGCACGTTCAACCTCAACCCGCGCGCGGCCTCGATCGACACCCCATTGCACGCTTACGTGCCGCGTAAACATGTGGACCACATGCACCCCGACGCGATCATCGCGATTGCGGCCGCGAAGGACAGCAAGGCGTTGACGCAACAGATTTTCGGCGATGACATCGGGTGGTTGCCGTGGAAAAAACCGGGCTATGAGCTGGGTCTTTGGCTGTCGGATTTTTGTGACAAGAACCCGGAGGCCAAGGGCGTTGTTCTGGAAAGCCATGGCTTGTTCACCTGGGCGGATGACGCGCGCGATTGCTATGATCTGACGCTTGAGATCATTCAGACGGCAACAGATTGGTTCGCGACCGAGACGGCGGACAAAGAGGCCTTTGGGGGTCCGGTTCATCAAAGCCTGGCACCCGGGGAACGCCGCGCCGTCGCTGCGCAACTGATGCCCGCCATTCGTGGAATGGTGTCGGGGCAACAGCACATGGTGGGCCATTTCACCGACAGCGACACGGTTCTGGACTTTGTGAATGCCAAGGACATGGTGCGGCTTGCCGCTCTGGGCACGTCCTGCCCGGATCATTTCCTGCGAACCAAGATCTGCCCGCTGGTTGTCGATTTTGACCCGGCCAAGCCGGATGTCGCGGCGACCCTCGCGGGCCTGCCCGCTGCGGTCGAGGCATACCGCGAAGGCTACATCGCCTATTACGAACGCTGTAAACGGGAGGACAGCCCCGCGATCCGCGACCCCAATGCGGTGGTTTACCTGATCCCGGGCGTGGGCATGATCACCTTTGCCAAGGACAAGGCAAC
>CAYGQZ010000112.1:0-12698 GCA_964352055.1 uncultured Rhodobacterales bacterium | reverse complement strand
CAAGGCCGAAAAGCTCTATCACCATATCGATGATCCGAAGGCCGGCCTTCGGATCCGGATCCTCGAATGCAAGCGGGATTTCGACAAGAACGCCGATGACATAGCGGCAAAGCACGGCTCGGAAAGCGAGAAGGTCAAGGATCTCAAGCGGCGCGCCAAGGACCTCGCCGCCAATCTGGAGACACTCCTCAAAAAAGAGAAGGACGAAGTCATCGTCATGGGGACGTCGCCGCTGTATCTCCTCATACCGTTCATCGGCCCGCTTGTTCTCGCGGGCGTGAATATAGGCGTCGGCGTCGATCTCGCCTTCACACGCGCCAAGATCAAGGAAATTAAAGACGAAGCGGAAGCGGTCAAAAAGGAACAGTCGATCTCCGAGAACTTTGTCAGCTACTACACCAAGGGCCAAGAGACGGTTTCCAAGATTTCGAAGGATATCGACAAGGTCGCCCCGCAACTTGCCAAGCTCGGTTCAGGCTGGCGGGCGCTGGCGGCGGATGTCGGACATATCCGCAACCAGCTGACCGGTGACGCGAACCAGCAGTTCATCGACGAGGACTGGATGAGCCTTGCCGTGACTATCGATACCGCCAAGAAGATGTGGGTCGGCGTCGGTGAGCGGGCGGATCACTTCCGTGTTGTCTGCATCCCGCGCAAGGTCGGCGACCCTGAAGAGTTCACCGAGGACAACGTCGTGCGAATGACTGGCACTGGCTGACAATCCGCGCCTCCCATCCGGACCTGCCGACTGTCCGGCGTTGGCACCCTCTGTGCCTGTGCCGGACGCAACCGACAGCATGAGCCGGATGCATCGCTGCCGCAGCGACGCGGCAGCGCCCGTTTCCCAGCCGAGGACCCAAACCATGTCTCAGACCCTGTTGTCCGCGACCGCTCGCAAACTCGAAGCTGACGGCCGCCTTCCCTCCCTTCCGCTGATCGAAGACTATCCGAAGGGTATGGCCGCGACCCATGCAGACCTTGTGGTGGACCTCAACGAAGTGCTTGAGAAGGCGATGCGCCAAGGCTCTAACGCACTCAACATCTTCGCGGACACGGTGATCTTTCCGGCTGACAAGCCAGTCCTGGTCTCACCGCCGCTCGAGCTTCTCTCGATTACCGCCCGCGCGATCGACACGGGTGGCGCCGAAAGCCGGCTGACGCTGAACCACAAGAGGCCTGATCTGCGCTCGACGCTGCGCATCTTCACCCGGCCGATGGAGAAAGAGCTGGCAGTGTTTTCGTTGGTCGACAACCGATCACCTTACGACATGAGCGACGCGTTCACACCGAGCGGAAACCCGACCTACGAGATCTATACCTTCCGCGATGGCGCGCCGTCGCAGAACCGAAGTCGCATTCCAGCGGGCTATCTCGAGCGCTCTTCGCCGTTGCACAAGGTGCTGACGGCAACCTTTGCCGTCGCGGCAGATCTGGCAGTGAGCGGCGAGAACGACCGCGACAGTCTTGCGATGTCGGATGATCTGCTCAGCTGGCTGATCCGCTGGTCGGGGATGCAGTCGGACGTCGTGCAACTCGCTGAGCGCGCCGAGGCGCTGCGCGCGTTGATGCCGCGCCTGATGACTGCCGAGGACGGCAGTCTGACCTCGATTGTACCCGCGGTACCGCCGCTGACCGCGGAGAGCTATCTCGTGCTCGCCAAGGTGCATTCCGATGCGGCCTCCTACACTGCTACGAAGCGGTTGCTTGCCGATCAGGACACCGATCTGCAGAAACTCGCGATCGGCTTCTCGGATGCGTTCAGGGACCGCGATGTGACCGAAGCCAGCACTTTCGACGAACTGATAGCGAACAAGCTGACCGAGCGCGCGAAGCTAGAGGATGCAGTGCGTCGGGCCACGGACACATTGCGCAGCATGCAGTTCGAGCAGAAGATCGCGAACATAAAGCTGAGCGGCGCCATTGATCAGGACAGGATCCAAAAAACATTCCAGGCAATCCTCGATATTACGATGGCTCTTTTCCAGCTTGGTCTGAGCATCGGCGCTCTTGCCTCGGGTGTGCCCGGCGACCCGACGGCCTCCGGCAGGAAGGCGACCCAGGGCGTGATGGGCCTGAAAGATTTCGTGAAAAGTGATTTAAGGAAGAATGCAGGGGACTGGATCCTCGGCAAGAACAACGCCTTTCAGTTTTTTCTCAAGACCCAGAGCACGCTTTTTCGCTTTGCATTGACCCATGGCAAGGATCACAAGGACAGCCTCATCTCGATCGGCACGGCCAGCGTCTTGATCGGTAAGAACGGGTTGGCGATCTACAGGATGGCGACGGCCAAGGATCTGACCAAGGACATCGAGGCGAACATCGCTGCTGCCACGCGTCTGATTGCGGCCTTGCCGACGCAGGCCGAGGTGCGCACGAGCTGGGACAGGATGGAGATCGAGATCGGAAACAGACTCGACCAGCTCCTGCGCGACAGCGATATGAAAGCAGTCCATACCGCCGCGACCGAATTGAAGTCGATGATCCAGAAGGTGACGCTTTACGGGCGGCTTGTCACCGAGCAGAAAGCAGCCCGCGACACGGTGGATCGCGAGATCGGATCACTCTGTCTCCGTAAGATTGGTGCGCTTAAGAAGGCCGCAGCCTTCGACGATGTGAAAAAGACCGCGACGACCCGCGCCGAACTGGCCAAGCTCGTCCGCTCGGAATGCGACCTGCGGCTGGCCGAAGCCTCGGTCGGCTTCTTCACCGCCGCCTACGGATTTCGTCGCGCGTTCTATTACGAAACTTACAGCTTGCCCACAGTGGCCAAGGCGTCCCCGCGCATCGGCCGCAACCCCGATGAATTGAACGACATCTACCGCGCGATGACCGAGGCGAGCCAGAAGGCCAAGACAATCGGGTCTACAAATTTCAAGCGTCCGGTCGAATTTCGCGATCCCGAACTCCTCGACTCTCTCAGCAAGGGCTTCGTGGTGCCCCTCACCATCGACCTGAACGAGGAACGGTTTCTGCGCGCGACTCATGTCCGGATCAGAAGCATGCAGATCGAGCTTGACGGCGAGATCCCGGACGACACGCTGATCGGGCTGCAGATGATCAGCGACGGAGTCTTTCATGACCGGCAGCGCGTCGGGAATATCCGCTTCGTGCAGAACAGCTGCCAGCTTTCCTTCGAATACACCGGCAAGAAGGTTGAGGCGGAAACGAAATTCGACTACGTGCGGCCGACACCCTTCGCAACGTGGTCCGTTAGTCTTTACAAGCCCGAGACCCTTCCCAAGGTGACCGGACTGACCCTCACGCTGGAGGGGATGAGTTCGGAATGACCTGGACGCCCTGTGCCGTTGCGCGAGACGACCGAGTTGCGGTGATCAACCGGGAGCCCGGCCTTTGCCTCGACCCTGCTTCCACACCGCCCGACAATGAAGCGCGGCTGGTCTCGGCGCTGTACGAAGACGGCTTGGCCAGTCAGAAATGGCGCTACGCAAACGCAGACCAAGAAGTGAACGCGTTGCATGGCACTGGACCTCTCATGGGCCTCGACCCTACCGTCCTTTGGGGCGGGCGGCACCAGGCCGGTAGAATCGATGAATTCTTGAAGTTGCGAACATGATCCGACAGTTTTGCCTCACGTTCCTTCTCGCCCTCGGCTTGGCGCCTCTGGACCCGGCCTTGGCCGAAGCGCAGCTTTGCACCGAGGCGCCGGGACGCTCCGAGCCCGCGACCATGTCCACCCGGGACTGGCGTGCGATGGCGGAAATTTCTTTTCACCTCGGCGCCGAGCCGATGGGCGACGCTGTCCACTGGGCGCTGATCGAGGCGCTCAGGCCGATGTCAGGCTTCGAGACCGGGCGGCTTGATGCGGCCGAGTGGAACGCGCGTTACCGCTCTGGCACGGCACTTGCTGAGCATATGCGCCAGATGACCGGATGGCGACCGTGGATCGCCGAGGCCTGCAGGCTTCTGGACGATCTCGGTTTCGAGGATGAAGGTCCGGCGATGCTGCGCCAATCATGGTACACCGACCGGATCACCACCATGCGCCGTGCGCTCGACAGCGCCATCCAACAGGGAGAGGTGAGGCTCTCGCGGATGGAGCGCTACGCAAGTTTTCTGGGCGCGGCGGAACGGTCTTACGGAAGTCGCAGCCAGGTGCCGGGGATGGGCCCGGTGCCGGCGCAGGTTGCTGACCCCGCCCAACGGCTTGCCAGCCAGTGGCGCGTGGCAATCGCGGATTTGCGCTTCGTACGCCAGAACCTGCCGCTCGCCGAGGATCCCGCCGATCCCAGCTATATTGCCATGCTCGACACCGCGCAAAAACGGTTGGCCGAGATCGATGGCCGCGCTCTATCACTTCTCGCCAATCGGCTGCCTCAGAACGAGATGGATCGCCTGACCCGGGGCGAGCACTTATATGATGCCTGTCCGATTGAGGACGGCGGGCGGTATTTTCTCACGGGGGGGGCTGGCACAAACTCTGTGCTCGCCAGCGCAACAATTGGTGCAAAGAGCGGACACGACATGGTCGGGACCGCTATGACGGTCGGGTCTTTGTCTGTTCTGCAAAGGCTGGCGCGCGGCGAGATTTCCGACAACGTTCCGAGCCTGCTGAAAGTTCTAAAACCCCATATCACGTTCCGCTTCGCCAAGATCGGATTCGGCCGCTGGACGATCTCGAACGGCGCGGGTCAGAACCAGCAATTCTATCTCGATTCGGCGAACAATCCCGGCGGGAACTTTCCGTTGTTCTTCAGCGAGCATGCCGCCGGGGGCAATCTCAAGTTCAGCGGACAAAGCTGGCGGTGTTACGCGAACCCAATGGGCGGGTACCGTTTTTCCAACGCATTTCTCGGCGAGGGCCGGGCTTTGACATATGTCGCCGACCAGAAACCCATGCAGATGCTCCCGCATACCGGTCCATCCATGTTGTTACAGGGCTGGGCGTTGATCGAAATACAGTGATCCCTGACGGCCACCGACCACGTCGAACACAAGTGCGCGTGGGCGGCCTAGATTTCGGCTAGGGCCTGTTGACGTTCACCGTATTCCTCCTGTTAGGGCCGTCTTTTTGATTTTTGGGGATTTTTGTAGCGTTTGCATTTATGAGCAGCAGCAAATCCACGCCCCGCATAGAAGTTGTGTCTAACGTCGAAACCCGGCGTCGGCATTGGTCTGATGATGAGAAACTGAGGATCGTTCAGGAAAGCCTCCAAGACGGTATTGTGCAGGCTCAATTGGCGCGTCGACATGGGATATCGCCGTCGCAGCTTTATGACTGGCGGTATCGGTACAAGGCCGGGCTGCTTGTTTGCGGACCGAATTTTCTCAGGTTGTTGTGGCGGCAGAGGACGCTGCGGATCAGGCGCCCTCGGCGGCCGCCTCGCTCGATCTGATGGTTGAGGTGGGTCAACGCTATCGCGTCGGGAAACGCGGCTTTCGTGCGTCGGATCAGTTCAAGCGCATTGGGCCAATCCAGGCCCATGCCGCGCTGCGCCGCGTCCATCGCTTCGGCGATACCCAGCCCGAGGCCGGTCAGATGCGCTCGAAGCAAAAATATTGCTGGGACTGCTAAGATTGCGGTGTCGTAATGCGGCGTGAAAACCCGCCATTCGTAAAACTTCCAGCGAGGAACCGGTGGTCGATGACCTCCGTGCGCCAAGAACAGGAGACATTGGCACAACCCCGAACAGGCAAAACGACCTTAAAGCATTAATCGTCAAGGGTTTTTCGATAATTGTGCTTGAATTGAAAGATACTTGATCGACTCGCCGCCCCATGTTATTAACTAACAGATGGTTATTAAATTGAATTCAGGCGCGACACCCTCGAGTTTGCGCAAAACCCACCGCGGGATGATCCTGTCGTGGGTACAGGCAAAGCCGGGCATTTCACGGGCTGAACTTGCCCGCCTGTGTGGCTTTTCAGAAATGGCCGCAACGCGCATCGTGCGTGAACTTCTTGCTGCAGATATCATCGAAGAATTCGACGCTGCCAAGACGACGAAAAAGAACAAGAAGCATGTTGGTAGACCAAAAACCGGCCTTCGGATCGTCAAAGATGGGTTGTTTGCGGTCGGTATCACCGTCTCGGCTTACCATTCTGAAGTCTCGATCTGCGATGCTGATGGTCGGCTTTTTGCAAGCAGCCGTGCCGAAGCGGTCCCGTTTGAATGCGTCACAACCGCTGCCCGTTTCTATGCAAACGCGTTGCGCGACCTGATTGATGCCTCCGGTATCGAGACGGACCGGATCGTCGGCGTCGGAGTGGCCCTTTCTGCGCGCACTTCGCCCAAGCTCGGGGAGATCGTCAAATCCGAGTACTTCGGCTGGGGGAACGATGGCGGCGCATTTTGCCGGGAAATCCAGAGCATCATCGCGCTGCCAGTCGAGATCGAGAACATCTCAAACGCGCTGGCTATTGCGGAAATGCGATTTGGTGTAGCGCGCGATGTTGCAGAGTTCACACTAATCCACGTGGCAACCTTTGTCGGTGCCGGGGTCGTCTCGGAAAGCAGGCTTGTTCGCGGTGTGTCTGGAGTGTCCGGGCTGCTGGGTCATTTCCGGTCGAAAAAGCAGAGTCTGAACTGTGTCTGCGGACGCAATGATTGCCTGAATCTTTCTGCGACAGGGTTCGGGCTTTTGTCACAGCTTGGCAAGCTGGATCATCAGACGTTCGACACCACACAGGTTTCCTACTACGCCGCTTCCCTTCTAGAGGTGCTCGATAATCCTACTGCGTCTGGTCAGGTGTCTGAGATAGGAAGAAATCTTGCGCCGGCGCTGGACAGCGTTGCCAAGCTGCTTGGCCCGAAAATGATTATTCTCAGTGGCTATTTGGGAGCAAACACGTGCTACTTCGAGGCGGTCAAATCTGCGCTAACGCGCGATTTTGATTTCGACCCAGAGACCTCTTTTGAGTTGGTCAAAGGTGTGATCCCGGCTGTTGAAGCCGCCGCACTGCTTGCTCTGCATGCATTCTGCTATTCCGACCAGTTGGACTATGACCGTTTCGCGGCTGCGGCCGCACATTCACAGGAGAAAAGCCGTGCATAGCTCTCCAATCAACAAGGCGCTGACGACGATCATTGCCACTGCCGCCGTGGCACTGGTGGCACTGACGCTTTATACTGCATATTTTGGTGTTTTTCCTGACGGCATTCAGCGTAGCGCGCATCTGTTGCTGGTCATGATCATCGTCTTCTCGATGGCATTCCAAGGTACTTTTGATCACGAGAAAACACCACAAAACGCGCCTGGCTTGCTGCTGCGACGCGCGTGGATTGTTGTCGCCCTAGGTGCAGCCTTGATTGCAACCGGTCATCTGCTGTTCAATTTCGATGCAATCAACGGTCGTTATGGAGCTATCACCCAGATCGAAATAATCATCGGGGCCGGTCTGGTGGTCGCGCTTTTCGACGCCTGCCGCCGCACCATTGGCTGGCCGATCGTCCTGCTGGCAAGCATGTTTGTTCTCTACGCACTTTTCGGAGCCTACCTGCCTGACCCGCTTGCTCACCGGGGCTATTCGCTCAAGCGTGTGGCGTCGCAGGTCTATCTGGGCGGCGGTGGCATCTTTGGAACGCCGCTTGGCGTGAGCGCCACTTTTGTCACCGGCGTCGTCGTTTTGGGTGCTTTGCTTGAAAAGACCGGTGCGGGTCAGGTGCTGATGGATTTCGCCACTGCCCTGACCGGACGGATGCGTGGCGGGCCCGCCAAAGCTGCCGTTGTTGGGTCAAGTTTAATGGGAATGATTTCGGGGACGGCCGTAGCCAACGTGCTGACAACTGGTCCGATTTCAATCCCACTGATGCGCAAAAGTGGCTACCGCAAAGAAGCTGCAGGCGCGATTGAGGCTGTTGCCTCGACTGGTGGGCAATTGATGCCGCCGGTGATGGGAGCTGCGGCCTTTATCATGGCCGAATTCACCGAAACCTCTTACCTCACGATTGCAAAAGCGGCATTCCTGCCAGCTGTGATCTTCTATGCGGTTCTGCTGGCAATGGTCCATTTTGAGGCGGCAAAGCAAAAAATCCCTATTCTACGAGATACAGATTCAATAACGGATTGGGGATCCATACTTAGAAATTCTTACCTTCTGCTCCCGCTTCCGGTGTTCGTTTCGATGTTGCTGAACGGCTATTCGATCATGTTGTCTTCGTTTTGGGCCGTCGTGGCCTCTGTGCTGGTCAGCTATCTGAGCCGCGCAAACGCTCTGACACCGCGACGCATCATCGAGACATGCCTTGCCGCCGCCAATGCTGTCATTCCCGTGGCGGTCGCCTGTGCTGCGGCGGGTATCATTATTGGCATGATCACCCTGACCGGGGTCGGCCTCAAGTTTTCGACCCTTGTTGTCACGCTTTCGGGCGGGTCATTGCCTGTCGCTCTGGTTCTGACAATGCTGACCTGTCTGGTCCTTGGTATGGGCCTGCCGACGGCGGCCGCCTACATACTCGTCGCGACCCTGGTTGCGCCTGCTTTGATCAACCTAGGTGTCGGATTGCTCGCGGCCCATCTCTTTGTGCTGTATTCTGCGATGCTCTCTTCCATAACGCCGCCAGTTGCCCTTGCGGCCTACGCTGCCGCGTCCATTGCGCAGGGCAATCCGCTCAAGATTGCAGTGCAGGCGTGCAAGTTCGGCATGGCCGCCTTCGCCGTTCCTTACTTTTTCGTCTATGATCCCGCGATCCTTGGCATCGATGTGACTTGGATACAAATTACCGCATCTTTTGTGACAGCGATCATCGGTGGCATCTGTGCCAGCGTCGCAATGCTTGGGTATTTCTCAAACCCGTTAAATGTATTGGAACGGCTCTTGTTTGCTACCGCTGCAATCTTGTTCATGAACTCTGACTGGCGCGTTGATCTTGCGGCCTTTGGGCTGTTGGCGGCCCTCGTTTTTTGGACGCGTCACCGCGCGCCGTCACCGACAGAAACAACAACAGAAGTCCATTCCGGACCTATTCCGGCAAAAACCATTCAAGAGGGAGAAATAAAATGACGCTAAATCTAAAAGTTACCTTGCTTGCTGCGGCAACACTTGTCGCACCAACTCTGGCATATGCCGATGATTTCTTGTCGATCGGCTCGTGCCCCGTGACCTGTACAGCCTACACATGGTCAGCAGGCATCGCAGATGTCATCAACAAGAATGTCGAAGGCGTGCAAGCGACAGCCGAAGAAACCAAAGGCTATGTCGCCAATATCGCTTTGATGCAGGATGGCGAGTTAGAGGCGTCGATGGCGACATCATTGTCAGCCTACGAAGCTTATACCGCCACTGGAAACTACGAAGGATCCGAGCCAGGCAAGATCATGGCCTGGATGTCGATTGCCCCCGTTGCCATGCATATCATCACACTTGAAGGCGGGCCGGTGAATGCGCTGGCCGATCTCAAAGGCAAACGGATCGGGATGGGCCAACCTGGTGGCGTTTCCATGCTGGACGCCAATATCCTGATGGAAAGGATTGCTGGAGAAGATTTTGAGCCCTTCCGTGTGCGGCTTGGCGACATGATTGACATGCTGGGCGACGGCAATATTGACGCCGCACTGTGGAACGGGTCTTTCCCGCTGGCGCCGGTGATCCAATTGGATGCGCAACGCGACTTGAAGCTTGTCCCGGTCGATGACGACTTCCTGAACGCTCTGCGCGCGGACTATCCGCCATATTTCCGGCTTTCCATTCCGGGCGGTACCTACGGTGATGTCACCGAAGATACGCCGACATTTGGGCTGGCGAATGCGCTTGTGATCTCTGCGGATGTCCCCGAAGAGCGGGTCTACCTGATGACCAAGGCCATCATGGAAAACCTTGAGGGGCTGGCAGGCGTTCACCCTGCCTTTGGCAAAATGTCAGCCGATACAGTGCTCAGCGGCTTTGGCTCGCCCCTCCACCCCGGCGCGTTGCGCTACTACCGCGAAATCGGTGTGCCGGGCATCGAAGAGTTTGTCGCCAAAACCGGCGGCTAAATCGTCACCTCCCACCATCCGGGCCGTCTCTTTTTGCGGCTCGGATGGATTTTTTCCAGCCTCAGGAATTTGCCATGTCCCGCCCCAATATCCTTGTCATCCAAGCCGATCAGTTGACCGCCCTTTGCCTGTCGGCCTACGGAAAGTCCTACGCGATCACCCCCAACATCGACAAGATTGCCGCGAATGGCACGACCTTTACCAACAGCTATTGCAACAATCCTGTGTGCGGCCCGTCGCGGGCTTCGATGATGACCGGGCGTTTGCCTTCGGACGTCGGAGTGTTCGACAATGGCGCCGAGTTCTTACCTTCGGAACCGACTTTCGCGCATTACCTGCGTACGCTTGGCTATAAGACCACGCTATCGGGCAAAATGCACTTTGTCGGCCCCGATCAGCTCCATGGTTTTGAGGAACGCGTGACGACTGATATCTACCCATCGGATTTCGCCTGGACCGCGGATTGGGAACAGACGGACGAACCCTATGCGCCGTCCGTGATGAGCCTGCTCAGTGTTGTCGAAGCCGGACACTGCGAGCGCAACCTTCAGATCGATTATGACGAAGAGGTTTTTGCCGCCGCGAAAAAAGAGCTGTACAATCATGCGCGCTCAACCGACGACCGACCATTCATGTTGCATGTGTCCTTTACCCAACCGCACAACCCTTTCGTGGCAGGCAAGAAGTACTGGGACATGTATGAAGGCGTTGACATTCCTGAACCGGAAGTCGCCCATATTCCTTACGAAGATCGCGATGCTTGGGCGCAGCGTTATTATCTGACCATAAGGCAGGACGAATTCGATATTACGCCTGAACAGCTTTATAATGCGCGCCGCGGCTATTTTGCGATGGTCACACACTTTGATGAGTTAGTCGGCGGATTGGTCGAAACGCTGGAAAGCATCGGTCAGTTGAACAACACCTATATCTTCATCACATCTGACCATGGCGAGATGTTGGGCGAACGCGGTATGTGGTTCAAATTCAACCCGTTTGAGGCTTCAGTCCGTGTGCCACTGCTGGCGCAAGGGCCAAAATTCGCGGCCGGACATCGCGAAGAGGCTCTGACCTCGTTGGTAGACTTGTTGCCAACCTTTACCGATATCGCCAGTGACGGCGCGTTCGATGGTTTTGTCGCCCCCCATGATGGACGAAGTCTTTTGAAATTGCCCGAGCGCGGCAGTCCGGATGACAAGGTTTACATCGAATTTAACGGCGAAGGGCTCTATGCCCCCGCTATGATCCTGATCAAAGGCAATCTGAAACTGGTGCACAGCCGCACTGATCCCAAAATGCTTTTTGACCTTTCCAAGGACCCGTTGGAGCAGACCAATCTTGCGAATGATCCCGCTTATCAGGATGACCTGAACGCACTGATCGCACAAATGCACGAACGCTGGGACGAAGACGATCTTGATCAGCGGATCAGAACATCGCAACGCAAGCGCTTGTTCGTGCATCAGGCGATGAAGCATGGCCGCTTTCCGTCTTGGGACTTTGGGCCAAGCTATGACCCGGCCAAGGTCTATGTGCGCGGCGGAACTGACCCAAGCACAACCGCGACGAAGCAACGCGGCCGGTTCCCTTATGTTCCCGTCACACCGCCGCAGCATCCAAGACACGGCAAAAAATAAAAGATTGCTCCGGCAACACCGGAAGGTGTCTGCTGGATCTCTGGCACGTCCACTCTGGAGAGCCCCATGTCCCCGAAACCTTGCTGCGCACCAAGTCGACGCGCGGCGCGCCCAGATGTGTCGCCGAAATATGCCCCTTTTCCGCAGCGTGAAACCGACACCAGCGAGACGGTCATAATTCCTGGCGGAACAGCGTTGGTCGGCACGACCAGGCCCTATTTTGCCAACGATGGCGAGGGCCCCCTTCGCAAAAAGACCGTCGCGGCGTTCCGCATGGATACAATCGCTGTCACCAACGCCCGGTTTCAGGCTTTTGTTGCAGAGACCGGCTACATCACAGACGCCGAACGCCTCGGGGACTCGCTTGTATTTCAAGGTCTCTTACCCAAAGGTACGCCACCAAGTCATGCGGTCGCGGATGCACCTTGGTGGCGCGTAATTCCGGGTGCAAACTGGCGCAGTATTTTCGGGCCTGGCACCGACGCCGCTTGCAACCCCGACCACCCGATTACTCATATTTCATGGAACGATGCGTCTGCTTTTTCGGCTTGGGCCGGTGGGCGCCTGCCCACCGAAGCCGAATGGGAACACGCAGCTCGTGGCGGATTGGGTGACGTTAAGTTCCCTTGGGGCGACGAAGAACCGGACGATGCCAGTTTCCAGCCATGCAACATCTGGCAAGGGCAGTTCCCGCACAGAGACTTGGGTCTGGATGGCTATATTGGCACCGCTCCGGCCAGGTCCTTTGCCCCAAACGGTTACGGTCTTTATAATATCGCCGGAAACGTCTGGGAACTCACATCTGAGGTTTTTAGGGTTCGTTCACTCAAGAAAGCAGTCCTTGCTGAACATGCCCACAAGAAAGGATTCAAGCTTAGCAAGGGTGGATCTTTCCTGTGTCATAAAAGCTATTGCTATCGCTATCGTATTGCCGCTCGCAATAGTAGCTCGGCTGACACCACTACATCGCACGTGGGATTTCGACTGGTTTATGAATTGGAATGATTGCCTTGACAAGTGAGTGGCATGATCAAGGGGATTGCCAATTTGTTGACCTACGCATTTGAGGTATTGGGGGATTGCCAACTTGTTTGCCCTTCGGCTTTCACATAGGCAATCGGGATGAAGA
>CAYGQZ010000111.1:10821-12858 GCA_964352055.1 uncultured Rhodobacterales bacterium | reverse complement strand
GCCACGCTGTCGGGGCGCAAAAGCCCGGCATGCATCTGTTCCTGAGCAAAAGGCGCTTGCCGCCAGCGGAAATAACACACCGCTTCGGCCCCATGGGCAAAGGCCTCCCAAGTCCAGAGCCGCACCATGCCCGGAAGTGGTGCGGGGTTATGCGGCGCCCAGTTCACCGGTCCCGGCTGTTGTTCCATCACCCACCAGCGGCCCCCGCCCTTGGGATGGGTGCCGCGCGCGGCCCCAACGGCGCGGTAAAGGTCATGGTGAAAGGCCTGAAAATCCGGGTCGCCCTGCTGCGCATACTCCCGCTGGCGGGCGGCATCGGCCCCGGCCCGGTCTTCGAGAAAGCCAAGCGGATAGCTGTCCCAACTGCCTATATCAAGGTCGGCACCCACCTTGAAATGGTCGAAATCGGTGATCCGGCCCATGTAGTTGTGGGCAATCGGCGCATTGGAGTGCGCCCGGATGATCTCGGTCTGGACCCGGTTGAAGGCCACCACCTGATCCGAGGCAAAGCGGCGAAAGGCGTGGACATGGGCTGGGTTCGCTTCGGTCACTGTCAGGTTGGGCAGGCCGATCTGGTCGAAATCGTCGTAATCCATCGACCAGAACACATTGCCCCAGGCCGTATTGAGCGCGTCGATGTCTCCATCATTGCCCCGCCCCGGAAACTGACCGCGCAGCCAGTCTTGGAACGCAGTGCGCGCGGTATCGGAATAGCTGATCGTGGTGTCATGACAGCCATATTCATTGTCGGTCTGCCATGCCGCCACATGCGGGTTGGTGCCATAGCGCTTGGCCATGGCCGTCACGATGCGGCGGCATTCTCCGATATATCCTGTATGGGAAAAGCAATAGTGCCTGCGCGAACCATATCCCCGTGTGCGCCCATCGGCGTCCACGGCCAGCATGTCAGGATGCTTTTGCACGACCCAAGCCGGGGGTGTCGCGGTCGGCGTGCCCAGAACGACGCGCAGTCCCGCAGCCCCCAACGTTTCAATCGCGCGGTCGAGCCAGCCCCAGTCGTAAGCACCTTCGCGCGGCTCCATCCGTTTCCACGCGAACTCGCCAATGCGCACCCATGTCAGGCCAAGGGCCGCCATGCGGGTGGCATCCTCGGCCCATTGCGCTTCGGGCCAGTGCTCGGGGTAATAGCAAACGCCAAGCGTGCGTTTCACAGGATCACCTGATGTTCGTACTGTCCTTGGACGTCAACATCGGTGCAGAACGTCATCCCGCCTTGCGGCTCGTTCAGGCGTTTGGCCGCCGAGGTGACAAAGAGTGTTTGCAGGTCCGGCCCGCCGAAGGCCGGGCATGTGGATTGGCTGGCCGGGACCCGGATGGCGCGCAGGAAGTCGCCATTGGGGGCATAGACCGCGACCCGCGATGCACCCCATTGCGCATTCCAGAGGTTGCCTGCGGCGTCCACGACAGATCCGTCAGGGTTCACCTCTTCGGCGCGCAGGTCCAGAAAGACCTTTGGTGTGCCTGTGGGCCAGCCGTCTGTGTCCAGTGCCACGCGCTGCACCTGCCGCGTGCGGGTGTCGGTGAAATAGGCGGTGGTGCCATCCGGTGAAAAACAGATCGAATTGGAGACCGTGATCTTGTCAAAGAGCTTGCGCAGTTCGCCCCGGTAATAGCGATAGATCGCGCCCGCATGTGGTTCGGCATTGTGCCCCATGGTCCCGATCCAGAACCCGCCCTGCGGATCGGCACGCCCGTCATTTGAGCGGGTGATTGCGTTGTCGCTTTCAACGCCTACGACGAATTCCTGCTCTCCGCTTTGAATATCGAACCGCCAAAGTGCCGTTTCCGAAGCGATCAAGAGCGTGTCGTGATCCACCCAGCCTGCGGCAGAGACGTTTTCGTCAAACTCCCAGACCTGTTCGGTGTCGGCCTTGCAAAACAGCTTGTTCGACATGATGTCGACCCAAAAGAGCGCATTGCGTTCGGGATGCCACAGGGGGCCTTCGCCCAGCATGCAGACGGTATTGCTGAAGATGTCCATCAGTTTGCCTTGTCGTATGCCGCGACCATTTTGGA
>CAYGQZ010000111.1:0-10721 GCA_964352055.1 uncultured Rhodobacterales bacterium | reverse complement strand
CATAGAGGCGCGACAGGGTTTCGTCGCCGATCAGCACAACCTGCTGGCCCAGCCAGTAAGGTTTCATCGACGCCAGTTCCGCCCCGATCAGAAGCCCCGACAGCCGCGCCTTGGCCGCATTCGGCGGGAGATCATCCAAGAGCCCTTCGGCCCGCAGCGAAAAGAAGAACGCAGCCAAGCCTTCGGGCCGCGAGATCGCCTGATCCACACCCGTTTCAAAGGCTGCATCATCCCAACCATCGCCCATGGAATGCCGCAGGACCGATTGCCTGGACAGCAACGCGAACAATTCACCTGTCATGGCAGTACGAAAGCTCACGATTTCGCCGGCACTGACATGGGCCCATTTGGTGTGGGTGCCCGGCAGACAGATCACGCCGTCAAACCCGGGATTTGTGGCAAGGTAGCCCGCGATCTGGGTTTCTTCGCCGCGCATCACGTCAGCGGGCCGGGCCTGTTTCACACCGGGCAAAATACGAACGCTGAGCCCCACTTGGGTTGTCGGAGCTGTGGTTGCGTCATTGGCGCTTGGCGGCGCACAAGGCACAGCGGCATAGGGCGCTTCGGCCCAGCCCTGACGCGATCCGACCATGCCGCAGGCCAGCACCGGCAGCGGCAGCACGTCACCGCAAAGTTTTTGCAAGGCAGGCTCGAATTCGGATCTGCTGAGCGTGCCCATGCCATCGCCCGAGTGCCGTCGATCAAGGATGGATCCGTCTGCGCCCATGAGCCATGCCCTCACATGTGAGGTGCCCCAGTCGACCGCAATCCAGGCGACGTCGCGCATCAGCCTGTCACCACCACGCCGCCGTCAATGACAAGCGCTTGCCCGGTCATCATGCGGCTGGCCTTGGAGGCAAGGAACAGAGTGCCGCCGACGATATCGCTCTCCACCAGATGTTCCGGGATGCACTGCCGCGCCAGATGGCCTGCAAGGTCTTCGGGCTTGCCGTGTTCGTCCATTTGCTTTTGCGTCAGAACCCAGCCCGGCATCAGCGCGTTGGCCTTGATCCCGCGCGGGCCGTAATCGCGCGCGATGGAACGGGTCATGGCGTTGATCGCCGCATTGGAGCCGGTGTAGACCGGGTATTTGCCGTTGCCCATCATGTAGCTGATCGACGAAAAGTTGATGATCGTGCCCTGCCCTGCGGCCAGCATGCCTTCGAGGGCGGCCTGACAGGCAAAGAAATAGGCCTTGAGGTTGATGTCGATCATCTTGTCAAAAAAGGCTTCGTCCGTGTCCATCATGTCGCGGCGCGCGTCATTTGCGGCGTTGTTGACCAGACACTCGATCCGGCCATGGGCCTCGGCCGCCTGCGCCATGGCCGATCTGAGCGCGGCGGTGTCGGTGATATCGCAAGGGATAAACAAAGGCCGCACATCGTAGTCTGCTTCGATCCGGTCGCAAAAGGCGCTGGCATCAGACCGCTGGACAAAGGCCACCTTGGCCCCTTGCTGAACGAACCCTTCGGTCAGGGCCGCACCAATGCCCGACCCGCCCCCGGTGATAAAGACAGATTGACCTTCAAGGTCATGATACGTCGCTATTTTTTCCATTTCATCGTCCTATTCCAGGGTCAGGCGAGGTCGCCTTTGATCACCCACATCCGTTCGGGAAAACTCCATGGCAGCGTGAGGCCATGATACATCAGGTAGGCACCGCTCACCACAAGCGGGCCGGATTTCAGCGCATTGGCCCCGCGCGACAGATGACCGACATCGGCCCGGTTGATCAACTCGATCCGGTACTTGGCATCGGGCGTCAAACGGGTCAGGCGCAAGGGGCGCGGGGCGATCTGGTCGCTGGTTGCTGCCTTGCCCGCAAACACCACGAATTGCGCACCGCCCTGTTCAAGGTGTTGTTCGGCAAAGACCGCCGGGTCGGCGCTGTCGAGGCGAAGGATATCGGCACCGGTCATCCACGAGCGGTTGTGTTTCCACCAGGATGTGACATCGGTCAGAACCTGCGCTTCGTCCTCGGTCAACTCGCGCGGGTCCATTTCGAAGCCCATGTGCCGTTGCGCAGCCACCCAGGCGCGAAACCGGATATCGAGTGTCCGCCCGGACGTGTGGCAAACACGTGGGCCGACATGGCTGCCGGTGACGGCCATGGGCAGGAAGATCGACGCGTTGTGCTGCATGCGCAGCCGTTCGACCGCGTCGTTGCTGTCGCTGAGCCAGACCCGCTGAGTCCGCTCCATGATGCCGAAGTCGATGCGCCCGCCACCCGAGGCGCAGCTTTCAATCTCTACATGCGGAAATTCGCGGCGCAGCCGGTCCAGCAGCGCATAAGAGCCGCGCGTCTGGGCCGCATCGGGCATCGGCAGCACGCGATTGTGGTCCCATTTGACATATTCGATGTCATGGCGGCCCAGAATGTCGCTGATCCGGGCAAAGAGGAAGGATTGCACCGCTGGCAACGCCATGTTGAGCGCCATTTGCTGGCGGCCCATGATCTGATCCTCGCTGCCCAGTGCCCAATCCGGATGGGCCCGGAAAATGTCGGAGTTTGGGTTGATCATCTCGGGCTCGAACCAGATTCCAAAGGTCATGCCAAGGCTTTTGACGTGGTCGATCAGGGGGGTCAGACCGTTGGGGTATTTGCGCGGATCAACCTGCCAGTCGCTCAGCGCCTGAGTGTCGTCATCGCGATTGCCGAACCAGCCATCGTCGAGCACAAAACGCTCGGCCCCAAGTTTGGCGGCGCGTTCGGCGATGTCTTTAAGCTCGTCCAGATTGTGATCGAAATAGACGGCTTCCCAGCAGTTGTAATGCACCGGGCGCGGTGCATCCGGCTTTGGAAAGGTCACGACCCGGTCGCGCAGATGGCGCTGAAAGGCAACGGCACAGCCGTTGAGGCCATCGTCCGAGAAAACGGCATAAAGCTTGCCGGTGGAAAACCTTGTCTGTGCGCTGCTTTCGACCCGTGCGGCATGGCCGAACTGGATCTGGCGGCGTCCGTCGGGCAGTTCTTCGGCGACCATGCGGTGCCCGCCCGACCAGCCGTAGTGGAAGGCGTAAGTGTGGCCCGATGCGTTCGACGCCCCACGTACCGGCACGATCAGCCCGGGAAAGTGTTCGTGCCCCGTGCGGCCCGTCCGGTTTTCACGGTAGCGCATGCCAGCGGACCAAGGGGTCCGGTTCATCTGAAACTCGCCGCACCAGCGCCCGGCGAAATCGATCATCTCGTCGCTGAGTTGCGGAGCCGGAAAGACCGGTGCGCTGAGCCAGTGCAGGTGCATCGGCTGGTCGGCCTCAAGTTCTGCGCTGGCCTCAACGATGTGGGTGTCTACATCGATGGCAAAACGCGCGCGGTAGGTCAGCCTGCGATCCTGATCCATGTAGGTCAGGACAAGCACGCCCTCGCCCAGATCCGCCTGTTCAAGGCAGAATTTGGGCAGAAAGGGCGAGCCGTCCCCGTTGCGAATGATCAACCCGGGCTGGCCGGGAAAGGATCGTGTCGCCTCGGGGCAGATGCTCAGTTCCGGATTTGCGTCCAGCATGCCGCCGGTCACATCAAGGGTGTAAGCCTCGTAAAGAGTTGTCAGATCTTCTTCGTCCGGCAGCGATGGTCCCCAATAAACCACCTCGGCCAGTCGGCCCTTGTCAGAGCCCAGAACCAGAGTCTGACGTCCATCGTCCAGACGCCAACATCGTATCACTTTACAGCCCCCAACGTCAGACCAGAGATGAAGTGCCGCTGCATCAGGAAAAACATGACCACAGGCGGGATTGCCGCCAGCAGTGACGCAGCCGAGACCAGATGCCAGTTGTTGACGAATTGCCCGTTGAGCGCACGGACACCAGCCGTGATCGGCTTGGCAGACTCGCCCTGCGTCAGCACGTTGGCCCAGAAGAAATCGTTCCACACGAAAGTGAAGATCAGCACCGCGAGGGCCGCAATCGCTGGCCGCACCAGCGGCAGGATCACGTACCAGAAGATCTTCCACTCCGCGACCCCTTCGATCCGGGCGGATTCCACCAGATCAAAGGGCAGCGCCTTGATGAAGTTCCGCATGAAAAGCGTGCAAAACCCCGTCTGGAAGGCCGCGTGAAACAGGAACTGGCCTGCGATGGTGTCATAAAGGCCTGTCTGCACCGACATGTCGCGCACCGGCACCATGAGGATCTGGAACGGAATGAAGTTGCCCGCCACGAAGAGGAAGAAGAGCGGCAGCGCGACCCGAAACCGGTAGATCGCCAGCGCATAGCCTGCAAGACAGGCCAGCGCCACCGAGATGGCCACCGTGGGCACGGTGATCAGGACCGAATTCAGCATGTATTGCGCCGCTGCCGACTGGGTGAAGACGGCTGTGTAATTCTCGATCAGCGCGAACTCGGAAGGCCAGCCGAACACGTTGCCCGAGTTGATGTCCTTGGCAGACCGGATCGAGGTCAGAAGGATCGCGATCAGCGGCAAGAGCCACAGGATCAGCGCAAAGGGCAGAAAGGTCTGGTAGGCATACCGCACCGCAGGCGTGGATTTTTCGATGGGACGTGGAAACATATCAACGGCCTCCCTTTTCGTCCTGGTACATGCGCCACAGGAAATAGCTTATGAATATCAACATGATGCCGAACAGAACGGTTGCAACGGCCGAGCCATAGCCATAGCGTTCGCCATATTCGGAAATCGCGACCTCGTACATGTAATGCGACAGCACGTTGGTTGAGCCGAAAGGCCCGCCCTGGGTCATGATGGCAATCATGTCGAAAGATCGCAGGGCGCCGATCACAGTGACCACCACCGCAATGAAAGTGGCTGGCTTGAGTTGCGGGACAACCACATACCAGAGCATCTTCCACCCCTTGGCCCCGTCAAGACGCGCGGCCTCGATCTGATCGGCGGACACGTTGTTCAGGCCCGTGAGATAGAGGATCATGCAATAGGCGATCTGTGGCCAAAGGCCCGCCGCGATGATGCCGTAGGTTGCCCATTCAGGGCTCGACAGAATGTCAGGTGCCGGGCGCGAGCAGGTATAGGTCACGTTGCCGACAATGTTGATTGTCTCTTCGCAGAAGATCGCCTTCCAGACCGTGCCGACAACGCCGAAATCGGGGTTGTAGAACCAGCCAAAGATCAGACCCACAACCACCTGTGAGATGACGAACGGAAAGAAGAACATCGACTTGTAGAACCGCATGCCCGTGACCGTCTGGTTCAGGTAGAGCGCGATGAACAGTCCCAGCGGAACCGCCAGCATATAGAGGATCAGCCAGGCGATATTGTTTCGCAGCGACGTCCAGAAGTTCGGATCATCCCACAGCTTCACGTAGTTGCCAAAGCCCACCCAGGTGGCTGTGCTTTCGCCGTCCGCCGAGTACAGACCGTTCCACTCATACAAGCTCAGCCAGAGGCTTTCGAAAATCGGGAACACCACATAGATGGCAAAAAATATCAGGGCGGGGGTCAGGAAGACCCAGGGTGCCACGGCCAGTTTGTTACGACTAAGCCAGCTTTGTTCGACCTGCGGTTGTTGCGCGGCGTCAGACATGGGGCATGCTCCTGATCTGGTGTGTGAGGTGCCCGCGGACCGACACCCAGTAACCTTGTAAAAACGCAAGATGGTCGCGCTTTCAAAGGGTTAGTGATTGAAACGGGGTGGACACATATGCCCACCCCGAACGTCACTTAGTTGTAGACTTCCAACTGTACCGCATCGAGGCGCTCAAGAATGGCGTCGAGTTTGGAGGGGTCCAGCATGAATTCCTGGAAACCTTCCATACCGGCCTTTGCCATCGCCGCAGGTGCGTCACGGTCGTAGAACTGCGCCAGACCTTCGGCAGAGTTCAACAATGCAAAGCCTTCCTGAATGAACTTGTCATCCGAGATATCCGCCTTGGAGTTGATCGGCAGCTGTCCGATTGTCATGTTCCACTGCGTCTGCACGTCGGGGCGCGCCACAAAGGCCAGGAACTTCTTGGCATCTTCGACGTTCTTGGCGTTGGTCGGGATAAAAAACGCATCCGCAGGTGCTTCTTCGGCCCGTGGGATCGCCGGATCAATCGTCGGGAACGGCATGAAGTCGATCTGGTCTTCGGTCAGACCCGCGTTCTTGTAGCCATCGACCGAGAAGTTGCCCATCACGTACATCGCTGCGTCGCCGTTGGCGAAGGGGGCGATGGCGTCCTGCCAGCTCATTGACGCGTGGTTGTCGACAAAACCACATTCGTTGATCAGCGTTTCCCAATTGGCAAAGGTCGCGCGGATGCGGTCGTCTGTGTATTTGATCTCGCCCGCGGTCAGCGCGTTGTGCACGTCATAGCCATTGGTGCGCAGGTTCAGGTAGTCGAAGACACCCGCAGCGGTCCACAGGAACTTGGTGCCGATGGTGAAGGGGGTGACGCCATTGGCTTTCATCTTGCCGCAAGCGGCCAGCAGTTCGTCCCAGGTCTGGGGCTCTTCCAGCTCCAGCAGATCAAAGATGTCTTTGCGATAATAAATACCCCACTGGTAGTAGCTGTAAGGCACACCCCAGATTTTGCCGTCACGCGACATGGTCGGCATGATCGCGGCCAGATCTTCCTTGAAACCGTTATCTTCCCAAACGTCGTCAACGGGCTGGAACAGGCCCGCATCGACGAAGGGTGCCATGCGGTTGCCGGGATACCAGCTTGTCACATCTGGCGCGTCAGCGGTCAGAAAGTTCCGAATCGCTGTCTTGTGCGCTTCGCGGTCGTTGTTGTTGACGATGACGTTGATGTCGGGGTTTTCCTTTTGGAAAAGTGCCACGGCGTCGTCAAAGCCCTGCTTGGGGCCAGGGTTGAGGTCGTCAAAGTTGATGACCAGATCGCGCGCAAAGGCAGAGCCCGCCATAGCAGACAGGGCAATCGCCGCCACGGCGGTTTTGATATTCAGGAACATGGTTTCCTCCCTTAGTTCCGTTTTCTCCCGATCCGAAGCTTGTCTCATTGCTCCGGAAACAGAAAGTCAGATTTCTTTTGACTTACAGTCTCTCTTCGTGGAAGTTCCACATAGTGAAACTGAATTCCAACTATTGGAACTATGCGGTGGAGCGAAGGACAGGTCAACACTTTCCTGCATCAAGCTCGGGAGGAGCACCATGAACACGCAAACGCCCCGGCAAGGGGATGGTACGATTGGCAAGGCCCTGGATGTGCTCGACCTTGTTGCGGGGTTCGAACGGCCTGTGCGGTTCTCGGAAATCCTGGCCGAATCGACCCATCCCAAGGCGACGCTATACCGCCTGATCCAGACGCTGACGAACCTTGGCATGCTGCGCTATGACGTTGACAGACAGACCTATGCACCGGGTCTGCGCCTGGTGCGACTGGCCCATGCAGCATGGCGTCAAAGCAGCCTTGCGCCCATCGCACGCCCCTATATCGACGCCCTCTCCGAAGCCATGAGCGAGACGGTTCACCTGGCGCAGCTGGACGGCGGTCAGGTACTCTATGTCGACAAACGGAACGCGGCCGAGCCGCTGGAACTGTTCAGTCAGGCCGGCAAGGTCGGGCCCGGGTATTGCACCGGCGTTGGCAAGGCGATGCTCGCGTTTCTGGGGGATGAGGCGCGCGAAGCCGCCCTCGCGCGACAATCCTACTTTGCCCACACCGAACACACGCACACGAGCGCCGAATCACTTGAGGCCGAGCTTGAGGAGATTCGTGCCTCAGGCATCGCCTTCGACCGCGAAGAGCATGAGCCGGGCATTATCTGTGTCGCGGCCCCGATTCTTTGCGACGCCGGGCGCGCCATCGGAGCGCTCAGCATCACCACATCCAAGGCACGCAAGTCGCTGACCGATCTGTCCGCCCTTGCGCCGCATCTGCAATCCACGGCGCGCGAAATCGCGCGGGCGGCTGCCAACTGGCAGTTTCCAAGCCAATGAAGTCCATTTTCTTGAGGAGGGGAGAACCATGACAGGCGTTATACTGCAAAAGGCGGTCAAGAAATACGGGGCCACTCAGGTGATCTTTGACGTTGATCTGACGATCGAAGACGGTGAATTCTGCGTCTTTGTCGGCCCGTCAGGCTGCGGCAAGTCCACGTTGCTGCGCATGATTGCAGGCCTCGAAGAGACCAGCGGCGGCACGATCCATATCGGCAGCCGGGACGTCACGCACATGGACCCGGCCCAGCGCGGCATCGCGATGGTGTTCCAGACCTATGCGCTTTATCCCCACATGACGGTCGAGCAGAACATGGGCTTTGGCCTGAAGATGAACAATGTTCCCAAAGACGAGATTGACCGCAAGGTCAAAGCGGCCAGCAAGATTCTCAAGCTGGATGACTACCTGAGCCGCAAGCCTGCAGCCCTCTCTGGCGGTCAGCGCCAGCGCGTCGCCATTGGCCGGTCCATCGTGCGCGGGCCCGAGGTTTTCCTTTTTGATGAACCCCTGTCGAACCTCGACGCGGAATTGCGCGTGGATATGCGGGTCGAGATTGCCCGCCTGCACAAGGAACTGGGCACCACGATGATCTACGTGACCCACGACCAGGTCGAAGCGATGACCCTCGCCGACAAGATCGTCGTGCTGCGCGCGGGTTATGTCGAGCAAGTCGGAAGCCCAATGCATCTCTATCAGAACCCCGACAACAAGTTCGTAGCAGGCTTCATCGGCTCGCCAGCCATGAACTTTGTCAGCGGTGTGGCCGAGGCCGGAGGGGTGCGCGTCGCGGCCCTGTCTGATGTGGTCATCCCCACATCCGTAACCCTGCCCGCCCCCGGCACCGCTGTGATTGTCGGCATCCGTCCGCAGGACATGGAATTGACCGCGGCACCCTCCGAGATCACGCTCGATATCCGCGAGCGTTTGGGCGGGGTTGCCTATGATTACCTGACCACGCCCACCGGCGAACGTCTGGTCGTGGAATCAAAGGGGGATCTGGCCATGGAAGAGGGCACCGAAGTGACGGTGACCTTTGATCAAAGCCGCACCATGTTCTTCGACAAAGACAGCGAACTCCGTCTTCGCTAGACCCCTGCGCAGTATAAATGTCCGGGGCCTGGCACAGCGCCCCGGTCATCAGCGAATGCGTTCAATCGACACGTCGCGTACTCACAGCCGTCATGACTGCTCGCGCAGATATTCCATGATGGCCGGACGCACACTCATGTCACCGCGGTGGCGGGAATCCATGATCACCTTGCGCACTTCGTCCAGATTGGAGCGGCGCAGAAGTGACTTGACCGGCCCAATGGAGGCCGGGCGCATCGACAGCGACCGCACCCCGATTGCGGCTAGGCACATCGCTTCAATCGGACGACCGGCATCTTCGCCGCAAAAAGACAAAGGCGTGCCTGTGTTGCCACAGCGTTCCACGATCCGCTCGATAAAGCTGAGGAAAGAGACATTCAGCGTATCATAGCGGCGGCGCACCCGTTCATTTTCGCGGTCGGCCGCAAAGAAGAACTGTTTCAGATCATTGCCACCGATGGACAGAAACCCGACCTCTTCAAAGAATTTCTGGGGCGCGAAGGCAAGGCTGGGTGTTTCAAGCATTGCGCCAACTTCGATGTTTGATGGCAGCACATGACCCAGACGGCGCTCGCGCTCGAGGGCCTTGTCCATCTCGGCCTTGGCGCGGGTGTATTCCTCGTATTGGGCCACAAACGGGAACATGATCGTCAACGGCCGCCCGTTCGCGGCACGGATCAAAGCCTGCAACTGCATGCGCAACACACCGGGCTTATCAAGGCCCACGCGGATGGCGCGCCAGCCCATGGCCGGGTTCGGCTCGTCATTGGGCTTCATGTAAGGCAGAACCTTGTCCGACCCGATATCGAGCGTTCGAAACACCACCTGCTTGCCGTCAGCTGCCTCAAGAACACGGGCATAAAGCGCGCTGAGTTCCGACCGCTGTGGCATCTTGTTGCGAACCAGGAACTGCAACTCGGTCCGGAAAAGGCCGACGCCCTCGGCGCCGGATCCTTTCAGCGACGGCAAATCCGCCATCAGACCCGCGTTCATGTGCATCCCGATGGTCACACCGCACCGGGTGAGCGCTGGCTTGTCACGAATCGAGGCATACCGCTCGGTTGCGGCCGCCTGCATCGCCATCTTGTCCCGGAAAGCGGTGACAACGGTGTCATCGGGCCGCAGGTGCACAATGCCCTGATCACCGTCCACCATCACGTGATCGCCGTTCAGCGCTTCGAGCGTGGCGCGCTCCACATGCACGACCAGAGGAATCGCGAGGGCGCGGGCGACGATGGCCGCATGGCTTCCGACAGAGCCTTGTTCAAGAATGATGCCCTTGAGTTTGCGGTCGTAGTCCAGAAGTTCGGCGGGGCCGATATTGCGCGCTACCAGAATGGGGTTTTCCGGCATCTGCGCCCCGGTGTTACTGCCTTGACCGGTCAAAATGCGCAACAGACGGTTGGACAGATCGTCCAGATCGCTCAGCCTTTCGCGCAAATAGGTATCGGTCGCCTGCCCGATCCGTGCACGGGCCAGCGACTGTTCCTTTTCGACAGCGGCCTCGGCACTCAGGCCGCTGCCGATGTCCTCCTGCATGCGCCGCATCCATCCCTTGGAATTGGCGAACATGCGGTAGGCTTCAAGAACTTCTTGTTGCTCCTTGTCGGCGGCAGCATTGGAGAGCATCTTGTCGACCCCAACGCGCAACTGCTCCACCGCTTCGGTCAATCGCTCCGATTCGCGCTGGGGATCGTCGGCAACGGGGTTGGTGACCACGACACGGGGTTCATGCAGCCAGATGTGACCTTCGGCGACGCCTTCCTGACCGACAGTGC
>CAYGQZ010000110.1:11640-12907 GCA_964352055.1 uncultured Rhodobacterales bacterium | reverse complement strand
CGTTTGCCCGGTCACATGAACGTGCTTCTGGCCGAAGCCAAGGTGCCCTATGACATCGTGCTGGAAATGGACGAGATCAACGACGATTTCCCCAGCACCGATGTGGCCATCGTCATCGGCTCCAATGACATCGTGAACCCGGCCGCTCAGGACGATCCGAACTCTCCCATCGCGGGCATGCCGGTTCTGGAATGCTGGAAAGCCAAGCAGGTGTTCGTGTCCAAGCGCGGGCAGGGGACCGGATATTCGGGCATCGAGAACCCGCTGTTCTTCAAGGAAAACACGCGGATGTTCTATGGCGACGCCAAGGCATCCATCGACAAGCTATTGCCGCTGATCGACTGATACTCGACTGAGTGGCGTGGAATGACAAAGGGCGCGGGCTTGATCCTGCGCCCTTTTTTTGTGTGCAAGGCTTGCGGGCGTCCAAACAAGGCTCCGCCAATTCTGACGTCGTTGACCTTCAAAGTCAGATCATGGCCCAGAAAAACTGCTCACTCTCTGACCCGAAAGTCGATCAGTGCATCAAAACCGGGAGCTTCTGCTGCCATGTTGCATTTGCTGACGACGTTGGCCCGAAGCCGCCCCGAAGGTCAGCCCATTGCCAAGTCTGATCACGTGGCGGCGCATGGGCCAGGTCTTCTAGGTTCAGCCGTTGCGTGTTCAGTCTCTGGTAAGTGTGCAAAAGCGTTTCAGGCATTGGCAAAACCCGGCTCGGATGCATCTGCCGCCTTATGCCTTTACACGTCCAAGGGAAGATTTCAGAATTGCCCAAAGACTCAGCGAATACGAATTCCGATGACCTTGTCCAAACCAAACGCCACGGTATACAGTTGTATTCACATAAATCATTGATATAATTAAAAAATAGTTTTGAATTGCGTGCGCATTGGGTTACCTGTCCTGTCGTAACCGTGGAAAAGACAATGGCCCCCATCGAAGACCATCCCTTACGCTACAAGTTGGCAAATGAGCTGCATGCGCGCCCGTTTCCGTCCATGCACGCACCATGCGAAGCGGCCTATGTCGCGTTCAAGCAGCCGGAAATGGCCGCCAACAGGGATCGCGATGCGGATATTGCGCATCTTTACAAGTTGCTGGACCGGCATGGCGCGCCGCATCCTCAACCCGGTGCAACCCATTACTACGGTCAGATCGGGCGCCATTGGCTCAAGTGGGAACAGCACACCGAGTTTGTGACTTACACAATCTTTGCCGAAGGGGTGCAGGACCGCCCGTTCGATCCACGTGCCTTTGATCCTTTTCC
>CAYGQZ010000110.1:0-11540 GCA_964352055.1 uncultured Rhodobacterales bacterium | reverse complement strand
TTGCCGAAGGGGTGCAGGACCGCCCGTTCGATCCACGTGCCTTTGATCCTTTTCCGCAGGATTGGTTGGGCGAAGCACCCGGTCAACGGATCACGTCGATCCTGCTGCGGGTTCTGGAGCGTCCCGATGAGGAGACCATCCGCACCCACCTCAACGACTGGTTTGTGCCGGAAAGCCTTGCTGTCAGCGAAGTCCTGGACAATGCCGCGATCATGGCCGGAGACTTTCGCATCGATCCTAACGGCCATATGCGGTTTGCTGTTTTCGCTTCCTCAACCATCAGCGAACGGCGCGTCGGTCGGATTGTGCAGCGGCTCTGCGAGATTGAGACATACAAATCCATGTCGATGCTTGGCTTTGCCCGTGTGCGCAAGATGGGTGCGCAACTGTCTGAGTTGGACACGCGGTTGACCGAACTTGTGGGCGCAATGTCTGCACCTGCCGCCAAGGCGGAAGAAACGCTACAAGCCCTGTTGGCCATCTCGGCAGAGTTCGAGACGTTGTCGGCGCGGTCGTCCTTCCGCTTTGCGGCGACGTTTGCCTATGAGGCGCTGGTGAACCAAAGGATCGAGTCGCTGCGCGAAAACCGCTATGACGGGCGGCAGAGTTTTGCGGAATTCATGATGCGCCGCTATCAGCCTGCAATGCGCACGGTGAAGTCCGCTCAAGAGCGGCTTGAGGCGATGTCCAGTCGCGGGGTCCGTGCCGCCGACCTTTTGCGTACACGGGTTGATGTGGAACGCTCTGCGCAGAACCAAGCGCTGCTTGAAAGCATGGACAAACGTTCGGATCTGCAACTGCGATTGCAGCGCACGGTTGAAGGGCTGTCAGTTGTTGCGATCAGCTACTACGCCGTTTCACTCGTCGCATACCTCTTGTATCCGCTGAGCGAAGCGATCGGCATGTCAAAGGGAATGCTTACGGCGCTCGCCACTTTGCCAGTGGTCGCGGCCGTGTGGTGGATGGTGCGCCGTTTGCGTCAGGCTGTTGAAAAATAGCCGCACGGGGGGGGCGCATCAATGGATGCGCCTTACGGGGATAGTCCACACGTCTCACCTATCCCCGTAAGGCGGAGGCATCCTCCGCCATCTTTTGGCACGTAGTCGTCGTGCGATTGACCACCGGCCGGGCGGAGTTCGTCTTGTATCACCGTCCTCGAATCCGCGGGTCGAGCGCGTCGCGCAAGCCATCACCCAGATAGTTTACTCCAAGTACCGTGAGCGAAATCAGGATACCGGGAAGAACAACCCGTTCAGGATATTGCTCCATCCGCTGGACCGCATCCGCGAGCAACTTGCCCCATGTGGGGAAGTCTGATGGGAAACCGACCCCGAGAAAACTCAGAGCGCTTTCCGTGATAATTGCGGTGGCCAGACCTAGCGTCGCAGAGACCATGATCGGCGAGACGACGTTGGGCAGCAGGTGCCGCCTTATGATCTTGCTTGGGGTGGTACCGATGGAACGGGCGGCCAGGATAAACTCGCGTTCTTTCAAAGCCAGAATATCGCCGCGCACAATCCTCGCCGTCTGCATCCAGCTGGTCATGCCAACAACCCCGACGATCAGTATGAACATGCCACCCTCAGGCCCGAAATTTGAACGCAGTGGTTCGCGGAAGAGGGTCACAGCCACCAACAGCAGTGGCAGGATCGGCAGCGACAGAACCAGATCCGTGAAGCGCATCAGCCAGAAATCGGCCCGTTTGAAATAGCCGGCAATCACGCCGATGCCGGTACCGATCACCAGAGCCAGGATCATTGCAGCCCAACCCACGGCCATCGACGCGCGCCCGCCTGCAATCAGATTGGCCAAGGTGTCCCGGCCAAGGTTGTCTGTGCCCAAAGGACGGAACCAACCGACTTTGGCGTCGCCATCCCAAAGGGCCACATAGATCGGCCGCATATCCTTATTGCGTATGTCCAGTGCTTGCGGGTCTATCTGCCAGATAAAGGGGCCAAGTATCACCGCGAGTGTGATGAATATCAGAAAGCCGCCGCCAAAGAGCGCACCTTTGTGGTGTTTCAACTGTTCCCAAACATCTATCCATTGGGACCTGGGAGGCTTGGAAGGCTCCTTGTCCCTGAGCGCGGCCAGGGGATCGGTGGCTTGTTCAGTCATAGCGGATCCTTGGGTCGAGAACGCCATAAAGGACGTCTGCAATCAGGTTGAAGAGCACGATCAGGATGGCAAAGATGAACGTCAGCGTCATCACCATCGGGATGTCATTGGCAAAGAGCGCCGTGAGCAGCAGTTGCCCGATTCCGTTCACCTTGAAGACGTTCTCGGTGATGATCGCGCCACCAAAGATCGAGGGCACACCCAGCGCAATAACGGTAATGACCGGGATCATCGAGTTGCGCAGCACGTGCACCATGACCACCGCCCCTTCGCGCAAGCCCTTGGCCCGGGCGGTGCGCACATAGTCCTGTCCGAGGTTGTCCAGCATGGATGACCGCATGTACCGGCTGAGCTGTGCCGTGGTTTGAAGGGCCAGCACCATCACCGGCATCACCATCTGAAAGAACTGCACCTTGAAGCTTTCCCAATCCGTCACGACATGGGTGGTGTCATAGATCGATGGCAGCCATCCCAGTTGTACGGAAAAGAGCACAATCAGCAGCGGGCCGGTAAAGAATGGCGGGATCGAGAAACCGATCATCGTGATGAATGTGCCGGTCTGGTCAAAGACCGAGTATTGCCTGTAAGCCGAATAAATACCGATGGGCAGGGCAATCAGAATGCCCACGATGTAAGACAGGCCAACGACCCAAAGGGTTTGCGGCATGCGCTGGACGACAATGTCCATAACGGGGCTGCGGGTCTGCCAGGAGATGACGCGCTGTTTGCCCTCGGCAAAGCTCGTGCCGAACCAATGGTCTATCAGAACCTGGGGCTCGATCCAGAAGAACTGGACCATCCACTTGTAGTATTGAATATGGATCGGCTCGCCGAGGCCGAGCGCCTCGCGCATTTTCTGCTTCACTTCCGGCGGAACTGTCAATGGAACCTGCGACATCGGGTCACCGGGCGCCAACTGCAGCAAAAGAAAGATTGCAAGGCTGATGAACAAAAGCGTCGGAATCGAGAGGATCAACCGGCGGATTGTGAAAGTCAGCATGAACGGCCAGTCCTTATGGGGAGGTCTTGTTTATTTTGTTCCGGTTGAGCGGCGCGCTTGAACGCTCCGCCCATTGAGTTTGCAAGGCAAGGGTGTCTTGCGCTTCGTTCGCTTACTTGACGCGGTGCCAGTCGGCGATGTTCCACAGTTCGCTGTCCCAGTCGGACATTTTCACGCCCCCGAGGGTGTTCACATGCGCCGATGGGCTGCCGCGGTGGATCAGCGGGATAATTGACCAGCTTTGAACCAGCATGTCGTTCATCTTCTTGGCCAGCTCGCCGCGCTCTGTCAGGTCGGTTGTGGTTGACATCTGATCGACCAGCGCATCGTATTCCGCGCTGCAGAAGCGTTGCATGTTATTGCCTTGCCACTGTGTTGCCGGTGTCGGGATATCCGAGCAGACCCAGTTGCCCATATATGCCTCGGGATCAACACCGGCGAAGTTGTTGGTGTACATCTCGACATCCGCATAGAACTTCTGGAACGTATCGGGCGACCCAGGATCACTGCCGAAGAAGACAGACGCATCGATGTTGCGCAATTCGGTTTCGACACCGATTTGGCTCCACCAATCCTTGATCAACGCCTGCGTGTCCTGGCGCACTGCGTTTGTCGACGTCTGGAACAGAATGGATAGCTCAACGCCATCCTTGTCACGCACACCGTTTCCGTTTGAGTCGACCCAACCTGCGGCTTCAAGAATTGCATTCGCACCGTCAATGTCCTGCGTCAGGCAGGCATCATTGGCGGTTGAGGCGTAAAGCTCGGGTGCAGGCAACACGTTGCAGGTCGGTTGTCCACCCGCGCCGTATCCAACCTCGTCAATCAACGCACGGTCAATCGCCATCGACAGCGCTTGCCCGACGGCTGGATCTGTCAGGAAGGGATGGGGATTTTCGCCGTTCATGAAAACAGACCGCTTGTCCGGCCCAAGAGCAGGGTCAGGGTTGGTTTGGTTTATCATCAACCGTTCGACGGATGTTCCATAAGCGGTAACCACCTTGCCGTTTCCGGCTCCTTCCATGCGGACCAGAACATCAGGCGCAAGTTGCAGGTTCCACGCGTAATCGAATTCGCCTGTTTCCAGAACGGAACGCGCCGCTGCTGCAGCGTCACCACCACCTTTCAGGGTGACACGGGCAAAGGCAGGCTTGTCTGGGTCGCGGAAGTTATCGTTCGCGACATAGGTGATCACGTCATTGGGGCGGAACTCTTCGACCACGAAGGGGCCGGTGCCGATCGGTCCGAAGTTGGCTTCGGTGCACTCGGGCGCGCGCGCGCCAAGGCAGTCAAGGAACTGGGCCTTTTGAATGATGGGAGACTCGGCACCCACGAAGGCGGTGTATGGGAATGGCTTTGGGGCGTCGAAGGTGATCTTCACGCCACGCTCGCCATCTGCTTCGATCGAACTGATCCCATCAAAGTAGCTGAGCGATGCGCAGCCGCTTTCCGGATGTGTGCAGTATTCATAGGTAAACAGAACATCATCTGCCGTGACGGCCGTCCCATCTGACCAGACCAGTCCCTCTTTCAGGGTCCACGTGATCGAGGTCAGATCAGCGGAAACACCGCCATTTTCAACCGTAGGTATGGCGTCGGCAAGCCAAGCCACCATCTCACCTTTTTCGTTGAACCTTGCGAGCGATTCCAGAACGAGACTGGCTGCTTCATTTTCTTTTGTACCACCGGACAGAAAGGGGTTCAGCGTCGATGGCGCTTGCCAGTAAATGATGTTGAGCTGTCCGTCGGCTCCTCGTTCGGCAAAGGCTGCCGAAGCGAGGGCGACTGACGCGACAGCGCCCATAAGTAGGGTCTTTTGGGTCATGATACACTCCTTGTTGAACACCGGACAAAGGCCGATGCCGATCTTGCGCCGCATTTCCTGCGATCGCGTGTTGTTGCCTAAAGATCGTAAACCCATTGTACCATTTAACCATCGGTCTCCCCGAAAAACTTGCAAACGACCTCAAGCAGATGGCTCCATCGAAACAGAACTTGCTGAAAATGCAAGCCTCGCAAGTGTTTATTAATGTTTTATTCGGTTGCGGGGTTTGACACTGCTGCAACCTTGGCCATAGCGTGATCCCAAAGGCCCTGTACTGGCTGTTATTGGGGGATTTAGAATGCTCGATGAAACCGGCACGGCACCCATAGCCGATATTCAGGGCCTTCGTGTCGAATTTCAGACCAAGGATGGCCCGGTTGTCGGGGTCGAGGACGTGTCCTTTTCCATAAACTCCGGTGAGACGGTGTGTGTCGTGGGGGAATCCGGGTCCGGCAAGTCTGTTTCGTCCCTGTCCTTGATGCGCCTGGTCGAATTTGGGGGCGGTGAAATCGCAGGTGGCCGTCTGTTGTTTGATCGCAAGGATGCCTATCAGATTGATCTGGCCAAGGCCGATCAGGATCTGATGCAGACCATTCGCGGCAACGAGATCGGGATGATCTTTCAGGAGCCAATGACGGCCCTGAACCCGGTCTTTACTGTCGGGCGTCAGTTGACCGAGGGGCTGCGCCTGCACCGGAACATGTCCAAATCAGAGGCCGAGGCCCGCGCCCTTGAGTTGATGAACCAGGTCCGCATCCCGGAGCCCGAGCGGCGTCTGGCCCAATACCCGCACGAATTGTCTGGCGGCATGCGTCAACGTGTGGTGATCGCGATGGCGCTCGCCTGCAAACCGCGCCTGTTGATTGCCGACGAACCGACGACGGCCCTCGATGTGACAATTCAGGCCGAGATTCTGGCCTTGATGGATCGTCTCAAGCGCGAAACCGGCACGGCTGTCATGTTCATCACCCATGATATGGCCGTGGTGGCGCAAATGGCGGACCGCGTTGTGGTCATGTTCCGCGGCAACAAGGTCGAAGAGGGCACCGTCGCCGAGATATTCGAGAACCCGCAGCACCCTTACACCAAGGCACTGCTGGCCGCCGTGCCAAAGCTTGGTGAGATGACGGGCAAGCAATATCCCGAACCCATGAAGCTGATGGGGCGGGCGCAGAACGAAATCCTGCCCATCACCGGCACCCAAGAGCCGTTGTTGGAGGTCAAGGGCCTGACGACACGCTTTCCGGTCAAGGGCGGATTCTTCCGCCGTCTGGTGGCCAATGTGCATGCGGTCGAAGATCTGTCTTTTACCATCAACAAGGGTCAAACGCTGAGCCTCGTGGGGGAAAGTGGCTGCGGAAAATCGACGGCCGGCCGCTCAATCCTGCGATTGGTGGACCCGCAGGAAGGCTCCGTCATGCTGGATGGCAAGGACATCATGGCGCTCAATGACAGCGAATTGCGCATGGCGCGCGTCGATATGCAGATGATCTTTCAAGACCCCTTTGCCTCGCTCAATCCGCAGATGCAACTGTCTGATCAGGTTGCCGAGCCGATGCAGAACTACGGTATGTTCAAAGGCGAGGAAGGGCGCAAGCGCGTTGAAATGCTGTTTGACCGTGTGGAATTGCCGCGCAGCTTCATGCGTCGGTTCCCGCATGAATTGTCCGGTGGCCAGCGCCAGCGTGTGGCGATTGCCCGAGCGCTTGCCCTGAACCCCAAGCTGATCATCGCGGATGAGGCGGTGTCGGCGCTGGATGTGTCCGTACAGGCGCAGGTGTTGAACCTGATGATGGAATTGCAAGCCGAAATGGGGTTGTCGTTCCTGTTCATCAGCCATGACATGGCTGTGGTCGAGCGGGTCAGCCATCAGGTGGGTGTCATGTACCTGGGGCGGATCGTGGAACTGGGACCACGGTCCCGGGTCTTCGAGAATCCACAGCACCCCTACACGCAGGCTTTGATGAAGGCGGTGCCCATCGCTGATCCGCGCAAGCGCAAGGCCGAAAAGGACCTGAACTTCAAACCCATACCTTCCCCCATCCATCCGGTTGGCTACGATCCGGCACCTTCGGAGTACCAGGAGGTGGAGCCGGGTCATTTTGTGCTGCTAACCGATAGCGGCTATTGAATTGTAACCGATTGTGGTCAGGGAAGCCGCGCCAAGGGTTGATCTTGTCACGGGCGGTGCGCGTGGCATCGGTCGCGCCGTCGCCCTTGCGTTTTCACAAGATTATGCGGTTGCAATCACCTACCACACGACCACGCCCGTCAGCTTGCCGGACGCAATTCTGGCCATTCAAGCCGACCTGTCAGTCCCCGGCGATCATGGCGCGGTTGTCCAAGCTGTTCTGGATCAGTTCGGGCGCATTGATTGATGTCCTGGTCAACAATGCCGGCATTGTGGCTTTGTCCTCTCTGGACGACGTCGATCTTGATGCCTACGGCGCCATGTTCGATGTCAATGTGCTGGCACCTTATGGCCTTCTGGCGGCGGCCGTGCCCCATTTGGATAGGGGCAGTGCGGTCATCAATATCTTCAAGGCTGCCCTTGAGCTTTCGACCCGAGGCATGGCGAAAGAATTGGGGCCCCTTGGCATTCGGGTGATCGGGGTTGCCCCGGGTGCAATAGACGTCGAAGATGCACCACGCAGCGCGGACTTGCGAAAACGCTTTATTGCGGACACTGCTTTGGACCGGTTGGGCGCGCCAGACGACATCGCAGCCGTGGTTCGCTTTTTGGCGAGTGACAGCGCCGGTTTCATGACTGGTGAAGCGCTCACCGTATCGGGAGGATACAGGCTATGACACAACGGCTTTCCCCGCTGGAGTTGATGACGAAGCTGATCAGTTTTCCGACTGTCAGCCGGGACACCAATCTACCCTTGGTGGATTGGGTGGAAAGCTACTTGAACAGTCATGGGATAACTGCGCATCGATACGATCATCCGGATCAGCCGAAAGCAGCACTCTTTACGCATGTGGGCCCGGACGTCGAGGGTGCGGTTGTCCTGTCGGGTCACACAGATGTGGTCCCGGTCGATGGCCAGCCATGGGACACGGATCCGTTTGTTGTGACGGAGCGGGATGGAAAATACTTCGGGCGTGGCACCTGTGACATGAAAGGTTTTGACGCTTTGGCGCTCTGGGCCCTGATCGAAGCAAAGTACGCCAATGTGTCAACGCCGCTGCAACTGGCCTTTAGCTTTGACGAAGAAATCGGATGCCTCGGTGCGCCGCCGATGATCGCTGCAATGCAGGGTGTAGTGCCCAAAGGTGGGCCGGTGATCGTGGGCGAGCCATCGATGATGCAAGCCGTGACCGGGCACAAGGGCGGCCAGGGGTTCGACACCCATGTCATAGGTTTTGAAGTGCATTCTTCACTTATGCACACGGGCGTAAGTGCAATTCTCGAAGCTGCGAAGATCATTGATTTTGCGAATCAGCGGAATGCCAAGGCCTTTGCGTCCCCGCCAACGGCGCTTGGTGCTATGTTTGATCCCCCGTTCACGACATGGCATGTGGGGCAGGTCAAAGGGGGGACGGCGCATAACATTACGGCCAAGGATTGCTGGTTTTCGATGGATTACCGTGCTGTGCCGGGGGATGACGGGGTTGCGTTGAAACGGGCCTACTTCGACCATGTTGCGGAGATCGAAAGGGGCATGCAAGCGGTGCATCCCGAAACCCGTGTCGAGGTTGAGACCCGTTTCGAAGTCCCGCCCCTCCGGCCAGAGGCAGATGGGACCGCTGAAGCTTTGGTGCGTCAGATCACTGGCGACAATGGCAGCCATGTAGTGAGCTATGGGACGGAAGCGGGGCAGTTTCAGGCATCTGGCTATTCTGCGGTTGTGTGTGGCCCCGGCGATATCGCGCAAGCGCATCAACCCAACGAATTCATAACCGTTGCCCAGTTCGCGGCTGGCCATGCCTTTATGCGCAAGCTGGTGGCTCACGTGATGTGAGGTCACGTTTTCCGATCCGGAAAACGGGCCGGAAAATGTGTCATTTTCCGGTTGCGCGCGTGTCCAATTCTGTATCCCGGCGTCAAACGCGTGTGCCTTGTTCTGTTAGGGACAGTGGTTATCCCCCGGCAAGGTCACAGTTTTGCAGTCTTGTTGGTTTATGGGTGAACCTACGGATTGTAAAAAAATATCATAATTCACAATGGCTTAGGTCATCTGGCTTGGGCCATGTGTGCCCTGTGACATCGGCACTTTGTGCGCCTTGTCACACGGTCGACTTGCGGGCGCAATTGGAATGACCGAAGTGTGTTCCGAAGAGCAGTATTCACGGCTTCCACTGGAACCTGTCCTTGAAGTGGACATTGAAGACTTTTGTCGGCCAAGCGATTACCTGACCGCTGATATTCCAGTTTCGCAGCCAGATTGCAGACGTTGCGCGTCAGATGTCATTGCATGCAGAGGGATGCTCGGTGGCACAAGACCAGTCCAGCGAATGCATGCCTCGAACTCCATGGTCTCGCCAAATCACAAGAAGATGCCAAATGACAAGAAGATGACTGTCATCACGATACCCGCTGTCGGTGGATCGCGCGGGGTTCCGTGTGGCGCCGATCGTTGCGACATTGGTGTGCCACAGCCGCACCCCTCTCAGACGCATTCGTCGATCTTGTTGCAGAAGCGTTCGAACTCGCGATCCGGGGCGGTATTCTGCCAGACAGCGATTGCATTACGTGACACCTTTGGTTTGTACATCGCCCAACGGCCTTTCCAGATGCGGTCGACCTGCATTCGGAACCGATCCTGCCGTACGTCCGGGGATCTGCATGCGGTCCAGCCCGTCGCTGCATGTTCTTGCATGGGGGTTTGCAGACCACGGATGTAGGCAGCGCTCACGCGTTTTTGGTCATGGTCGCTGCCACTTCGGCCTCAAAGGCTGCTTGCAGAATCTCGGAAACGGGTGGACCGGGTCGCCGGTTCGGGATGCCAAGGTGGCGTTCGCGGAGCTCATCCATGAAGGCGCGCTGCAGGTCTTCACCTCCGTCTTCAAGCACCTTGTTGCGGATGGCAAGTTCGGGTGCAGTCGGCAGGAACTGCCGACCCCAGGCCCCAAGCGCGATCATCGCGGGCAAGAGTGTGATCGCCTTGTCAGTCAGACTGTAAATCGTGCGCTGCTTGTGGCCGGGATCGGGCGCAGATGTCAGGAGGCCTGCTGCTTCGAGCGATTTCAGGCGGCTTGCAAGGATATTGGTTGCGATGCCTTCCAGAGACTGGGTGAGAAGGCCACGGAACGTGCGTCGGTCTCCGAACATGATGTCGCGCAGCAACACCATGCTCCAGCGGTCCCCGAGTGCTTCGGTCGCGAGATTGATCGGACACCCTGATCTGTGATCCATGGGAAGTGCCTATCCAAACCAATTGCAACTTGCAATTGGTTTATGTCAATATAGACTAATGCCGCACGGCATTTGGACCGAGGGGGAGCGTTTCATGGCCATTCATCATGACACGCTGGAGTTTGTGCGGGAATTCGACGCCGCTCCTGCGCAGCTCTTCGGGGCCTATGCCGATCCTGCGCTGCGAGAGATCTGGTCCAAACCGTCACCCACGGCCGAGGTCAGGATCGATAGCGCGGACGTGCGCACCGGAGGGACGGAACGCGGGAGATGCGGACCAAAGGGCGACATGCGGTGGACGACGGAGGTTTCCTATCTGAGCGTCACAAGAGACCAGCACATCGTCTTCACGGAGGTCTTGAAGGAGGGTGCGAAAATCTTGACGATCGCGCTCGTCTCCTTCGAGTTCCAAGAGATGGCTGGCGAGAAGACCAGGCTATTGCTCACGGATAAGATCACATCATTCGTGGGTCCAGACGCCGTTGAAGATCACGAGCAAGGGTACATCCGGGCCCTCGAAAACCTGTCATCGATGATGCAGGGCACGGCGGCGACGGCGTGACAATGGGTAGGCGGATGGCTCTCGAGCGTATCTATGCGCATCTCAGCTGCACCGATCTGACCGCCAGCCGCGCATGGTACCATTCCCTGTTCGGCCGGGGGCCTGACGCCGAACCGATGGATAGTCTGTTGGAATGGCATCACTGCGATGGCGCAGGTTTCCAGCTTTTCGCTGACGCGTACGCAACTGGTTCTGGAGCGATGACACTCATTGTTTCCAACCTTGCCAACGAACGGGAAAGGCTCATTGGCTCTGGTTTGCCCGTCGGGCCGTCAAACCGTGGCGACCGCGTGTCCTTCGTCCAAATCAAAGATCCGGACGGGAATATGGTGACTCTAGCCCAGACGATGGACTGAGGGTGGCGGCTCAAAGCCCCGGTGGCTGCGATGGCGCATCTGCCATCGAAAGTTAGGGTGTATCGCGAGCTGGCGAAGTGACAGGCCACCTGTCGCCGGAACCTTGTTCATTTCAGAACCCCTAGCTGTCACGTGTGAAAATTCCGCGTTCTTGCCGCACAGGTTTCGGCAAGGCGAGACGGCGCGTCAAATGGAAAGAATTTTGGGCTACGCATGAAAAATCATGCATTGACATAAATACCAACCGGTCGGTATTTATCGGCTGTGCCACGTCCAACCAGATCCCAACCCGAACGCGGCGATGCCCGCACCCGCCTTCT